>JANPNA010000142.1:0-33406 GCA_031427235.1 Pirellula sp. | reverse complement strand
AGCGACAAGCTCAACGGCCCTGGATCAGCCAAGGACACACGGCATGTGGCCATCGACCTTGCAGGTTCCGGCTTAAGCTACCGCGTGGGGGATGCCTTGGGACTTTGGCCAACCAACTGCGACGATTTGATCGCGAAAGTCGTAGCGGCAGCCAAACTGGACGCGTCGGCCAAGGTTTCATCCATTGGAGACGATAGCCAAACGCAGATCGTAACCATGGCGGAATCGCTATTGGAAAAATGCCTTCGTACCATCACGCCCGAGTTGTTGGAAGTTGCGATAGAGAGCGTCCGCGCTCGGCCGAAGAAAAACGGAGCGGTTGCCCAGGACGCGGAATTGATCGCACGGCTTGAGGCTTTCGGCGAATCGGAAGATCTTTATGAGTGGGACTTGCTTGAGTTCTTTGATGCGTTTCCAACACTTCGTTTATCCGCTCAGCAGATTATAGACGCCTTGAATGTGCACCGACCACGCTTGTATTCCATTGCCAGCAGCCAAGCGTTGCATCCGACACAAGTGCATTTGACGGTGGGACGGGTCATGAGCGAGGTACGCAGTCGTCATCGCAAGGGGGTTGCGTCGACGATGTTAGCCGATCGATTGCAACCGAGTTCAACGTTGCGAGCTTTTATACAGCCTTCGCATGGCTTTACGATTCCGTCAGATTCTAGGGCTTCGATGATCATGGTCGGTCCAGGCACAGGCATAGCACCGTTTATTGCGTTCTTGCAACAGCGACAAGTGGACAAAGCCACAGGCCGCAATTGGCTCTTCTTTGGAGATCAGAAGAGTGCCAGTGACTTTCTTTACCGGGAGCACTTGGAATCTTGGCAAAAGGGTGGGTTACTAACGAAGTTGGATTTGGCTTTCAGTCGAGACGATGCGAGCAAAGTCTATGTGCAGCATCGCATGTTAGAGCAGGGAGCCGAGTTGTTTGCGTGGCTAGAATCTGGAGGCTATTTCTTTGTCTGCGGCGACGCATCGCGAATGGCGGTCGATGTGGACAAAGCTTTGCAAGAGGTGATTGCGGTCCACGGCAAAAAGACAGCGGCCGAAGCAAAGCAGTACTTAGTCGCCATGACCAACGCCAGACGCTACGTCCGAGATGTTTACTAACCGTGGCGGATGCTGCCAGCATCCGCACCGACGCTAGCAGCGTCGGCCACAGTGCTGCCAGCATCCGCACGGGGGGGACGGGGGCTCGGAGGGACGGGGGACTTGGAGGGGGGACTTGGAGGGACACAGCACATTGTAGAGGGCGCGCTTGCTCAATACTCTTGGATTTCCCAGCCAAGTTCTTGAACAAACGACCAAAGTCCTTCACGGTTTCCGACCAAGCGTCAGAGTCGATTCCCGGTCGTTCGAAAATCGCGGGCGCTTCGGCTGGCGTCGAGCCTCGTTTGCTCGATCCCGAAATTCGCAGACAGTTGTTTGAGCTTGTTTTCGAACCATTGGTTGCGGTGGTCGAAGTTCTTTCCGGTCAGTTGGTCCTCTCCCAGGAAATAACAACGGCGTACCATCCTCGAAATAGTATGGACTGCCACGATCTCAGAAGGGTCGAAAATTTCCGCTCGAGATAATCTCGCCATGGTTCACTCCGTCGCAAGAGCCGATAGAAGCAAAGGGATTTTGTTCACAATAAGAATTTCAAATCCAAGATGCAACTACCCACCCGAAAAAAAGCTGTGTCCCAATACTGTTCGGCACGGCGAATGCGTTGATGAAATTCGTTGGTTTCATGAAGTCCGATAAGATAACGAGAAAAGCGCGCGTCGCTTTGGCGGAGAAGCCCGAGTTGCTTGCTCGGTCGATTTTGGCAGCTAGTATACCTGGGAACGACAGTCGACGCTCGAAGTTGCTTGGGATGAAGTCTAGTCACTGCCCAATTGGCTGCGTGCGGTGCGATGATCTTTTGATACCGCGCAGCATTGCGGCTCGTTTTGCACGTTTGAAATGCAACCAAACGGATCGGATTATTTCTTTTTCGCAGACGCCGCTTCGTCCTGTTCTTTGAGCTTGTTGATGTGCGCTAGCAGCTCTGCTTCCGTCGCCATACCGCAGAAGTAAAAGCAGATCATTTCGTAGGTGCGCAGGGTCGGCTTGCGACCAGTCCATAAACTTATGAGCATGCACGCAATGATCGCGCAGTACGTTTGAATCTCGATGCCATTCTGACTATGGCTCAGTAAATGTCGGCAGCCGAGCATGTGCTTGAAGAATCGAAAAAATATCTCGATGGCCCACCTCTCTGTGTAAATTAGCGAGATGATTTCGGCAGGCACGTCTAGCAAATTGGTGGCAATTCGCAGGATACCGTCGCTGTCGACTCCCGACGATCCACCGGAGTACTTGCCGCGGCTGGTATGTGGTGAACACTTGACACAAACCAAGCGGATGGGATGATCTGGCCGCGCGCTAGCCTTGCCATTGGTGAAACGCACGATTTGATCGCTGATAACACCCTTAGCGCGATCTTCCTCCATCAGCGGACGCTCTTCGATGACTTCGTAAACACTGTTGTCTCGAAGCCGACAGACGTAGATGCTCTTCTTGGCTACAATATCATTGAACAGTTTGAATTGGGCATAACCGCGATCCATCACATAGAGCCGATCGGACTCAATCGTACGCGCCAGCACAGACCGTTCGTCATGCTCACCGCCACCATCAGGCGTGACGTCGATCCGCGACGGGACATAACGATCAACTTCGAAATGTGTGTGAAGTCGCCACTGGATTGAACATATACAACAGGATCAGCATGCAATATTGATCAAAATGAAGCTCTCGATTGTCGGCTTTGTCTCGCTGACAGCCCTCCTCGTGTAGGCGCTCGAGCAACGGTGCGAGTTTATCGAAGTACTTCAATCCCGTGACATCTCGTTCACAAATCTCAGCGCGTTTCTTACCAGCCATTCCAAGGCTTTCTGCCAAGTTGACAGTATCTGAAAATGGTTGATCGGAAGCGCAAAAAACGTGCCAATTGCTTGCAATCGCTACGTTATTTCGAAAGTATTCCTAACGCAAATCTCGTCGCAAATCTCGTGCCGAACAGTATTGGCTGCGTCCCCTTTTGTCGGTCAAGACTTTAGCAGAACTCAGTAACGCGTACGATCGTAACGCACGTATCGCGGTAATCGCTTTATTGGCTAATTTGTTAGTAAGGTCACAAAGCCGACGACATAAGGAACTGCTGCAATCGAAAAGATCATTCAGTTTTCCAAAGTAATCGATGCTCATTGTCCCAACGCTGACCAAGAGTACTCGGCATTTCTTGAGGATCCTCAACGATTACCTGATGTTCTTAAGAAGTTCACGCCAGAGATGCTAAGTCTAATGAGGTATGCGCGCAGCCGTGCAGCATTAGACACCGTCGACGACGACGCTAATGCACTGAAGATGCTGAAAGAGAATCATTATCCTCTGTTTCTCCATGGGAAAACTACACGAGCCGGAGAAGAAATAATTAGTGGAGGTCTTCAGGTACGTGTCCGGTTTGCGATGGAAGGAGAGTTCATCACTTCAGATGACCCTGTGATTGCGCTAAATCCCACAAACAACGAAAGCATCGAAATTCCAAATCTGTCTCAGCGATTCTGGTTCAATGTAGTGGATCGCTCCGTCGATCCAACTCCCGAACGTGTGACCGACGGAGCGGTCAACGACAATATGGTTGAAAACGTTGCCAGCCGGATCGCTGACGAGTCGGAGATTCGACGATCGAAGCAGTTCCCGTACCAGTACTTTGCTGCGTACTTGAACGCGGATGACAATGTTCCGCAGCAGATCAAGACTGCACTGCATAAGGCAGCCGAGATCCCCTGTGGAACCGTACCAGACGGTTCAGGCTTGTGACCGAGCTGACATTCTCAATATCGGTGGCTTCAGTGACGCAGTGTTCAACGTGATCAGTGCGTTCCTTGCCGACAACAACCAGCGCTTCGTCGCCGAAGTCGAAGGGATCGAACTGTAAAAGCGGATTGGGCTGAGGTCCAACTGCTGTATACTTGAAACACAACACCCGCGAGTCGGCCCACCGATTCCCGTGTGTTGTTCAACTATTCAGGCAAGCGCATGCACTACCACGACGAACTTCAGGGAGTTTCGGGTAGTTAAGCCACAGAACTTTGAAGGCGATTCCAAACCCATTTCTGTTTTCGCCAATTTGGCTCCAATGCAATTGCCTGTATTTGGTGAAGACAGAGCGAGTCCCGGCCCTTCAGAACATGCGGTAAATTAAGGAATGCCTCCTGGAAATCGGCGGCCAAGGGCAGTCATGTTACCTGGCACCGTTCGAATGGCTGACCGTTTCGCAGCAGTTTTCAGCGTAATGCGAAACGTCAGCGTACCATTTGGCAGGCGAAAGAAGGACCAACCCAATCTATCTTCGACAATCTGGTTGACCGTCTCGGACCAAAAGAACCGTGTCTACTGCGACCAGGATACAAACAGCCCTGGAGCGTTGTGGGTGAAGTTAGACAAGATTGACTTCAAGGAAGGAAGCGGCGTTCGCAGGTTCACACTCGTTCGCAAGCCAGCCAGACACCGCTGGAGACCAGTCAGGGAACTTTGAAAAGTCCGAGCCTTTCCAGTTCCTTGCTCCACACTAATTGTCGACCGATAAGTTGCATGTGTTCCTCGCAACAACCGGCGATTCGTCGAGAAAGTCGAATCGACCAAACTGTAGAAGTGTGTTGGCCTCCGGTCCGACTACAGTGCGCTAGAAACCAAACATCCGTGAGTGGGCCATCCGATTCGCGGGTGTTTTCGTTGCGAGGAATGGTATTTGCTTCCAATATAATTCTGATGAATTGACCGAAGGTGTCACACCATCGAGTCAGAATTTTCAATTGGCATAATTTGATCAGCAATTGCTCAAACCGCAGGATTTCCCAAATGTTCGCCCGCACTGTAGTCGTAGTTTGCTTGTTTGGATTGATCGCCTTTGGTGACAACTGTCGTGCTCAGTCTGATGACGTGCGAAGCAAACAACGATTTCCGAGTACTTATCTGTATTCCGTGCTAAATGGTCAGAAAGGTGACAAAACGACTTTCCGCGATTCGTCTGGTAGGGCGCAAGGTTCGGCAACTCAATCCGGCAGTCGAATCTCATTCCGCGATGGCTTAGGTCGAGCTATCGGTTCCGCCGAGACATCGGGTAGTAAGACAACATTTCGTGACGGAAGTGGCAGTACGATCGAGACCGCGACTACTAATGGTGAGCGTACAACTTTTCGCTCGTCGAACGGCAGCAACTTGGGTTCTGCAAGTCAGGCTCGAAATAACACCACCTTTCGCGACTCAAGCGGACGCTCAATTGGATCAGCAGCCAACAGTGGAAATCGAACGACTTTTCGGGATAGCTCAGGGCGTTCGTCGGGATCTGCCAGCAGCAACCGACGATGAATGGAACTGAGCGGTTTCATTCAAAAGTGTCCACTGCTTCCTTTGATTCTTCCAACTTGGCTCCAATGCGATGGTTTGGAACATACGCAGACAGAGCGAATCTCGCCCTTTTACGATGAATGGCTGGTTGAGAAGCTTCTCCTGAAAGGCTCGGAGTTGTACGAGTTAATCGATGCATACCGCCACCACCAAAAGGCAGCCAAACTAAAAAGGAGTAGACCTCGAAACCAAAGCGTCATGTATCGTTGTTCCTCGGGCCATCATCCAAAGTGACGTGGCCGATGCTGCTAGCGTCGGTTCGGATGCTGGCAGCATCCGCCACGACGGATGCATTCCACTCATTCTTGTCTTGTTGCGAAATTACATTCTTTCGGTTCGCAGGATAACACTCTACAATGAGGATTAATCCAGTCCGTAATCTTGCCCATCGACGACGATGGCTACCGAACGCCAATTCTATGTCCATGTCTGAATTATTCACGATGCTCCTTGTGGAGTTCTTGGCGATCTTTCTTTTTATTCTCATTTTGGGCTATTTGGTTCCCTGCGGTCATTCTTATTACACGTATTTCCTGCACACGAACGAAGAAAAGGAAAAGCGTCGAATCCAGACTAAACGGCCCACTCGGCTTGGCATCCAGCGAGAAATGAGGTTGTCCGCACAAGCTATTCTGATTTTCGCGATTATGGGTACTGGGTTGTTTGAACTGTATAAAGCAGGTCTGACAAGTATTTATTGGGATACGTTTGCATACCCGTTGTACTACATACCGATCAGCTTTTTCCTTTGCTTGGTGCTGCATGATACGATGTTTTATTGGACTCACCGCTTCATGCATTGGCGGCCGGTATTCAGATACTTCCATTCGGGGCACCACAGGTCGGTTAGTCCGTCCCCTTGGGCAATCTTTGCGTTTCAGCCTTTAGAAGCGATTTTGCAGTTCGCTTGCTTGATGTTGATTGTGGTCTTTCTACCTCTCAAGCCGATCGTTTTACTTGCGTATCTTTCGTACGACTCCATGATCAATATCGCTGGCCACACCGGCTTCGAAATGGTCCCTCGATGGATTTCTCGTCATTGGATGTTCAAAGGATTCAACAATGTCACGCATCACGACAATCATCATACGAATATGCGATACAACTACGGTGCATTCTTCAACGTTTGGGATCGCTGGATGGGAACGTTTTTGGACAATGATACAACTGAGTCACCGATCGAGATTTTGGCCAGTCCGAAAGTCGAGTTGGTTGACGCGCCTGGTGTGCTTGAATTGGAAGCGACGGCCACCATGGCCCGCGAACTGCACGAAGAGACCGGAGCAAAGCTTTACTGCGAAGGAGCCGCTTTGTTATAGAAGAAATGCGGCCAAATCGTTTGGCGGGATAGCGTTGCACTCCAGACTGGCTAACGCTAAAAAATTAGCCAGAATTTGATAGCCCTCAGTCGTCAAGATCGACTCAGGATGGAATTGGACTCCAAAAACCAGATGCTGCACATGTTGTACGGCCATGATCGTTCCGTCATCGGCCCATGCCGTTGCTCGAAGTGTGCTTGGCAGGCTCGCTGGCTCAATCACCAACGAATGATATCTGCCCACTTGGAATCTCGCAGGAATCCCCGCGAATAAAGGTGAGCCGTTGTGCTCAATCATGCAACTCTTCCCATGCATAGGCGCGTGGGCAGTTACAATCCGTCCTCCAAACGCTTGACCGATCGCTTGATGCCCAAGACAGACTCCTAGGATTGGTTTCGTGCCAGTCATTCGTCGCACTACCTCCATCGAACAACCAGCTTCATCGGGGGACTTTGGGCCCGGCGAAATGACAATCGCATCCAACGACAGTCGGCTAATGGCATCCACCGTGATCGCATCGCTTCGGACCACCAACGTCTTTTGCCCTAACCGCTGCAAATAGCGGTCGAGGTTGTACACAAAGCTGTCGTAGTTATCGATCAAGAGTATCATGAGCGCGACAGGGCTTTCTCGCCAGCTTCTAATACCTCGATGATTCGATCCACATCGTAGACGCAACCACCCCAGGTTCCACCACTGACCTTCTGGAGCGCAGCCCACAACCGGGAGTCACTCGGCATTCGTTCGTCTTCTCTTAAATTAGGATGTGGCGACCTTGCTGTCAGGATAGCAGTCCCCGCTTCCGGTGAAAACTCTTTGCCCTCGCAACCGACAAAGTTGACCGTTGCCTCAAGGGTGCTTCGGTTGACTTCGATTCGAATCAAATCATCATCGCGAACCTTGCCTATCGGGCCACCGGCCAAGGCTTCTGGGCCGACATGTCCAATGCAAGCTCCCGTGCTCACACCCGAGAACCTCGCGTCGGTCACCACCGCAACATGCTTGCCGTAGTCCAGATGTTTTAAGGCACTCGTGAGTTGATAGGTTTCTTCCATCCCGCTCCCCATCGGCCCGCGCCCGATCAAGATGACGATATCGCCTGCCTTGAGGGGTTTGGCATGTTGCCCCTTGGCGGCAGCCACCGCCTCTTTCTCCGTGGTGAAGACGCGAGCAGGTCCAGTTTTTCGGTAAACGCCATCTGCGTCGATGACTGACGGGTCGATGGCTGTCGATTTGATCAACGAACCCTCTGGGCAAATATTGCCGAGCGGGAAGCACACGGTGCTGGTTAGCCCCATTTGTTTAGCTTTGACTGGCGGAATGATCACTTGATCCGGATCCACCGCGTCGCGTTGACGCAGCATTTCGCGCAAAACCGTTCGCCGCTCGGACGTTGCCCACGTGTCCAAAATTTCATGCCAGGTCAGGCCAGTCACCGTCTTTGCGTCACAGCGGGCGATGCCGAGTTCGCGAAGATGCCACATGATTTCGGGTACTCCACCCGCCATGAATAGTCGAACCGTGGGATGGTACATGGGACCGTTGGGCAAGACATCCACAAAGCGGGTCACACGTCGGTTGACTTCTTGCCAAAGTTCGATGCCGGGTCGGGGTAAGCCTGCCGCGAATGCAACTGCCGGGACGTGAAGCAAAAGATTGGTAGAGCCGCCACATGCAGCATGAACCGCGATGGCATTGAATACGGAGTCTTCGGTCAAGATATCTTGCAAGGCTGCTTTGCGTTGATGCTGATCCCAAAGAACGGCCGCGGACTGTCGGGCCATCTCCATCCAAATGGGTTGGCCGCTGGGAGCGAGTGCAGCATGGGGGACAGTCATGCCCAAGGCTTCTGCGATGACCTGGCTGGTCGCAGCCGTTCCCAAGAATTGGCAGCCACCACCGGGTGAACCACAAGCACGGCAACCTGCTTCCGCCGCTTCTTCCAATGAAATCATTCCATGTGTATACCGAGCACCAATGGTTTGAACCTTTCCCAAATCTTCAGCATCCCTGGCGGGAAGGGTAACGCCGCCAGGTACAATGACGCTTGGCAAATAGGCGCTGCCAGCCAGTGCGAGCATCATGGCTGGCAGGCCTTTGTCGCAGGTAGCGATTCCCAGGACACCTCGTCGCGTTGGAAGCGACCGAATCAATCGCCGGAACACGATCGCTGCATCGTTGCGATATGGGAGCGAGTCAAACATGCCGACTGTCCCCTGCGTTCGTCCATCGCACGGGTCGCTCACAAAGCCTGCAAACGGAACGCCCCCTCTTTCGCTGAGCCACTTGGCTGCCGCTTGCATCATCAGCCCCACTTCCCAATGACCGGTGTGGTACCCCAGAGCGATGGGTTGCCCATCCTCGCCTCGAATACCCCCTTGCGTGCTCAGCAGCAAGAACTGCGGCCCCATCATTTTTTGGATGTCCCAGCCCATTCCGGCATTTTGGGTCCAACCGAAAAGGTCGCCGCTCGACCAAGTCCGCAGCATCTCATCGGTAAGTGGCAATTTCCCTTTTGGGCCTTCGCCTTGGGTGGCTGTCGCCAGTGCTGGCTCGCTGCTACCAAACCAACTTTTGAGAGTAAATGCACTTGCCATGAATGGATCGACCATGTGTTTCGAGACAAAAACGAAAAAAGCAAAGGCAGCTTGGTTCAAGCTGCCTTTGCTAGTTTGCACAATTCGATTGTAATTGCTAGGTGCGTTGGTCGTAAAGACTCACATTACCGATTGAGTGCCACACCGAAGGTGAAGGCTGGCATGACCAAGTTTTGATTGTCCGAGAATTGGTTGCCTTGCTCGGTGTTGGTCGAGCCTCGCCAGATTCCTCGAGCGAAGTAGAGCATGGCAAATCCACCGCGAAGGTCTAGGTACTTGCTGGCTTTGTAGGCACCCTCAACTCGTAGGTCGAATCCGATCGTGGACGCTTCTCCCTTGCGGCCGCTGTACGTTGACGTATGAAGGTTGTCGCTGAGGGCTACGACACCAATCGCAGGCGGTGTAGCATAGGACGATGTGGTGGTCTGTTGGCTGCTTGCTTGAGATTGATACACGTGCCCACCGAAAACCTTCATGTCGTTGGAGAGTGTCCAGCGATTGATGAACTTGGTGTACCGGAATCCCGCTTGTCCAAGCAGCATGTTGTTGTCCGTTTGAACACGATCTCTCAAGAGCGTTTCAAACGATTGACCGGCTTGGAGCGGTGGCGGTGGAGGCAGGCCCCCGGCGGGTACGGCTGGTATAACACCTGTCGAGTAGACATCGTTGGCCGCACCATCTCCAAAGAATGCATATCGTAGGCCAACCATCGGTTCCAAAATACCACCGTATCGGTAAGGTTCCATTCGCCAGACTTTGCTTGCTTCAAACGAGGCGAACGAGCCTACGTTGACGCTGTCCTGAATGATGTACTTGCGTTCGTTCGCGAAGTCGTTTTGAAACGCTTGCGGTTGGATTGTAGGGTTCGTCGCGACCAATATGAACTCGCCGAGTCGCTGTTGTTCGAACTGATTGTAGACGTTTGGTCCACTCACGTTCATGGCGGAGAACATCCAGCCGGACTCTTTGTTATTCATCCAACCGAAGTCAAATCGGTTTCCCCAAGTGTAGTCGATCTTGTTACTGGCCGACTCGGTATCGGATCGGTTGAGACCGATGTTCAACCGATCATAGGTCACGAAAAACCCGGTATTAGCACGTTGTCGTGCGGTCAAATCCTGCAAGTCCTGTAGCTGCACAGGTGCAAAGAATTGCCAATCAGGGTCGAAGGACATGGTCTCCGAAAAGGGATGGTATCCCTCGTTAGAGAATCCAGCCTGACCTACGACGGCAAAAGCCGCCAACACAAACATTCGAATCGTTCTTTGCAACACGGACATAATAATCTCTTCCACCGTTCCACTAAGGCTATTCACGATTCGATAGGAGTATCCAGTCGATCGCATGAAATCGGGTTGTGCAGCTAGTATCGGAACTGCCGGTGCTTGAAATTGAATCGGTTTAGGTAAAGCGTAGCGAAAAATCCGATCCTTTCGTGCGATTCTTTGCTAGCCAAAGCTCAAAGGATGTTGATTTAGCAGGTAAAGGACGCTTCGAAGTGGTTTAGCTTGAATCCTGAAAAGCCTGCCCTTTGGTTTCCAGTTCTTCTATTTCCTGTTTGTTGGGTTGTGCCAAGATCACCCAGATGGTTGATGCAACCACCAGCGTCATCCCGATCATACTACCGATGGTCGGGATGCGTTGTTCCATAAACCATTTCACCAGGGCTGCCACTACGACTTGTGAGAGTCCAACGACACTTACTCTGGTAGGCGAACCAGTCGAGAAGGCCTTTGTCAGACAAAGTTGGCCGACCGTAGCGGCAATCCCAACCCCTATCAACCGCATCACACTTGCCAAATCGATAAGCCGTGTTGGCTGCGATACAGGAATAACCAACCACACTATAAGACTACAAGCGGTCGCGACGCCGGAGAAGTGTGCGACCACGGCTCGAGTGTCGACATGCTTGATACGATGCAAGTTGATCAAGGCGACACCGCTTAACATTCCAGCCAGGATGGCCATCGGGATCGCCGTTCTTGGGTTGGAATAGCTGCTTGGCGGTGCATCGGCGACGATGCTACTTGCGTACACCATCCACATTCCGAGACAGCTAATCACCAACGCGATCCAGGTCTTTCTCGATGGAAGAATTCCTAGTAAGGGCCAGGACAAGATGGCAACCCAGAGCGGGTACATATTCGTCAAGGACAAGACGATTTCAACGTCGTAGTGCGTCAACGCATAGAATCCGCAAATCATGCTGGCCCAGCCCGAAAGCGACCTAATCCAAAGCGTCAACGGCTTGAAAAAGACGAGTCTTGCTCCAGCACCGAGGGCTAAGGCTATTGCAAGAAAGGTAGCCACACCCGACCGCACCATCGTAATCCATGGGTAACTAAACTGTTCCTTGAGCGATTCGGCCAGTAAAGCCATAAATGCAAAGAAAATTGACCCAACCAGCATCCATATGTAAGCCAAAAAAGTCTCCTCGAGGTTATTCTATTTAGCCATAAGCTACAGAATTAGCTGCAAATGGTAAATGTCCGCAGTCCCTTTCTTTGCTCCGTACGCAATAATCCCTTTCCCAATCCGCGAAAGAATGGTTCCGATGAAGTCTGCAGTTACGCTTTCCCTGGTCGAAGAGGCACGAGGCGGTCCATTCGTGTTTTGGGGCGATGCAAAGAATGCCATTTCGCAGGCCCACCAACTGGGCTTTGACGCGATCGAAATCTTTCCTCCAGATGCAGATACTTTGCGACATTTGTTCCTGGCAAAACACTTGGCGGACCACGGCCTGTCGGTGGCTGCCGTGGGCACTGGTGCTGGCTGGGTCAAGCACCGTTTGCAGTTGGCCGACGAAGACCAGATCGTGCGGCAGCGGGCGATCGATTTCATTAAAACGATTATCGATGGCGCCGCCGAGTTGGGAGCTCCGGCCATCATCGGCTCCATGCAAGGCAAATCCAGCCAGGCGGTCAAACGTGAAACCGCCAACGCCTATCTTCGGGAAGGGCTTGAGGTATTGAGCCAACATGCCAGCCAATATCGGACGGTACTACTCTTCGAGCCATTAAACCGTTACGAAACCGATCAAGCGAACACGCTGGAGCAGGGCCAGAGGTTGGTCGAGGGTATCCCCAATCTTCGCCTCCTTGCCGATTTGTTTCACATGAATATCGAAGAGGCCAACATGGCCGATGCGATTCGACAAGCAGGTAAGTCGATTGGCCATGTGCATTTCGCGGATTCCAACCGAATGGCAGTGGGATTGGGACACCTGGATGTCCCTCCGGTTATCGCTGCATTGAGGGAAATTGGTTACACTGGATACTTAAGCGCCGAAGTTTTTTCAAAACCCGACGCCACGAAAGCAGCCCAGCAAACCATCGACTCGTTCCGAGTCGCCCTTGATCGGTAACGTTGTGCTTCGGTCGATGCACGACAGGATCGGCAGAGCCCAAACTACTCTTTGGGCGTTTCTTTGCTGGGCTCGTTCGATGTTGGTTCCGATGCCGCGCTGATCTCAGTTCCCTCTAGTTTTCCGTTGCTATCTTTGTCCCGACCTTTGAACATTTCTTCCGGATCCGGCCTGCCGCCACCGGAACCACCAGTTAAAACCATTGGGGGTACCTCTGGGCTCGAGACAGCATCGCTTGCTGGCAATTTTGTTTTTCCGATTTCTGAATTAATTCTATTGTGCTTCCTTTGCTCTTGAAAGAACAACGCGTACTTCATTACCGTCGGCCCAGCCAAGTACGCTGCGACGCCAAGAATTCCGAATCCAATCAACAAGGAGATCGAAGTGCCACGTTTTTTCATTTGGTTAGCGGGATTGGTTGATTCTGTCATAAATAGCTCGCTTCGGATGGAGTGCATGAGTTGGTAGGTGAGCACGCGGTGAATTAGTTAGCCTGAACAGCGCCTGACAATAGGCCACCCGTGCCCTCGTGAAGATATTCTGCTGATCATAGCATTCTCCCGAAAATCTTGGGAATAAGGAGTAGAAATAAAGGCGACATAGTTTTGCACCGCGCGAATTAGATCACAACCTATCCATAGCCAGAATCACGGCACGGAGAGCCGTGCTACACTCGCTAGCGCATGCGGACGACGCGCTCGGCCAAGATCTGCTTGGCTGCCAAGTTCGGGATGTAGCCGCGTACACCGTATACAGTTACCGGCTGTTGCAGATAACGCCTTAGATTTAGAGAGGCAGTCGATTGCACGTAGGTAATCACCTTGCCTGCGTCGTCAGTCAACGCAAATTCCGGTTGACCCTTGATGGATGTGTGAACTTGAACGAGCCAACCCGATGCGTCCCCTTGTGTCATTGCGTTGGTAGCGACGGCGTTGGAAACCATATTTCCATTAGCACCCGTGTTGGCTGAGGCAGGCGAAACACTGCTCGCCGGTCGCACGCTCGCCATGGTAGCATTGTCAAAGGACTGTTGGGCGACCCTCGACGCATCCTGTGCGAAGCCCAACGTTCGCTGACGAAGCGATTCAAAGCGTTCGATTCGTTCCACCAGCAATCTGGCCTCGCCTCGCACCATGGCCGTGGCTCCGTTTTCTACCCATGACGCAGCCTGGTTCCTCAATGCCGAAAAATTCCAATCCTCGGTGGGGCTGGCTACCTCTCTTGTCAATTGCACCAGTGCCGATTGAATTTCTGGCGTCTGGAATTCTTCTGGATCCTCTTCGTGGTTGGAGTTTTCCGCATTCAGAGGGGCTAGAGTCAGAGGGGCCAGCGATCGAAGCGATGGGTTCAGTCCATGCCATGCGGTTGTATCGAGAGCGACTGGATTCGCTTGAACTGGAGACGAACCGAAAACGGGTTCTCGCGAATTGAGCCAACGTGAAAAAGTGGTTTCGCCCTGATTCAAGGGCGCGCCGGATGGGACAGGAATTGTGTACGACCCATCGCCGTTCATCCCCATCCAGTCTCCCATGCTGGATGGAGCGTCGGTGGGCAACGTCATGGAAGGTCGATGCTGACCGGGACGCGGCAAGCGATCGAGACGGCTATTCCCAACTTGACCGACCCGTCCGATGTTTCCCTGTGATGGATTGGCGTGATATTGTTGAGCGATTCGAGCGGTCGCCGGTGCTCGGTCGGCCTCAACCACACTCAGGCCGATTAAGCCGAGAAGACTACTGACAGGTCTGATGCGAAGTTTGGGATCGGCCGACTGCATCGCTTCCCACTGTCGCTGGCCATCCATCTGATGCTCGGTCGAATTGGCCGAAACGACCGTTCGCTTGGGTTTGGAGTGTGCGACTATAGGACGGATGCGGGTGGTGGTAGCTGTTGGGAAATCTGTTTCCTCATTATAGACCAGCACGGATTCGGGTTCGGCACTTCCAAGTTCCGTCGTTGTATGGCTGATTTGCTTTGCATGAATGTTTTGAGACCGAGCCTCAATCTTAGGCGATCCCATGTTTACATGAACGCCATCGGCAGCCATCTTGCTTTGAATTTCAGCTTGCTCTCGTTGAATCTGTTGTTCGACTTGATCCAACGCTTGCTGTTCATCCGACCAAACAACTTTGCCAGATTGCGCTGTTGGCTTGTTGGACGGTGTAGCCTTGTTAGACGGTGTAGCCTTGCCTGCGATTGGCATTGTGTCATCGACGTGGCTGGCCAATTGAACACTTCGATCCATTGACTTGATGGGTGGCAAGTTGGATAACTGAGAAGTCTTGATCCACCGAAACTCCCCTTGGGGTGGCGCGATGCGATACCATAGCTGTTTCTTTCCATCGTCGGCCATCTGCAACTCTTCGCCGAGCACTTGAACTTGTTGCGATTTCACCAATTCCATTTGCCACATGAACTCGGACACATCCAGGGAATCGCTCCCAACCCAGGCGGGTGATTTTTCTTCGATGATTTCAGCCGACTTGCCGCCTGGTAATAGATAAGCGATGTTGGCAGGGATCCAATCGTGGCTTCCCGCAGGCGGACGAATCCCGGACCAACCATCGGACGTTTCCATATACACGTCGACGGTTGCACCGCTCATCAGAGTGGACGTTGCATAATAGTGTTCCGATGGCCCTGATCGGATCGTCGCTTTGTTTGTGTGAACCGATCGCACTTTTGGTTTATCGAAATGAGCCGCCACATACGCTGGAACCTGCTTGGTTTTCCCCTTCGCTGAGGGGCCGTCTGCGAGAGCGCCTGGCCCTGGTGCGAAGAGTGAACATCCGAAGAGCAAGGCGGTGGCGATGGATCTTCGACGCATGCATTTGGTCTGGATTGGCATTTTGGCTATGTCCTTTATCGAACACTGATGGATGCGGTTCCGGAAGCTAACAATACTTGACTGATTTGATCGGCAATCGCGCTGTCTGGTTCGCGGCATTGCAAAATCCGAAGCTTACGCCTTGCATCTGGATCTGTCATGGACCCCAGTAACACGATGGCGCGTCGTCTAACGCTACGATCAGCACTCTCCGCCATCCAAACCAGCCAAGGAATCGCGTTGAGCTTTGGATCTCGAACAATCGTTTCCATGGCCTTGAGTCGTTGCTCGATATCGCCTTGCGCCAACGCGATCGCGATCTCAAGTTGCGACGGAGTCATTCCGCGACCTAGGAGTTCACTCGATGCTTGCTGCACAAATCTCGATTGGGAACTCGCCAAAAATGGAAGCAGTTCTTCCAATGGTCGTTTCTCGAAGCCCCGAATGACATTCGAGTCTTGCGCAAAGTTAGTCGCACTCGCACTCCTCGGATCCATGGGTGCGAATGGTTCCAAAGTAACGGCAGGTGTCGGGACGACCATCGCCTTAGAAATGGTTCTGGGAATGGAAATATTCAGGTTGGGCAGTTGCGAGACGGTTGTCGTTTCGGCTTGATCGATAAGGGTCCGCATGCTGGTAAGGACCGGCCCTGATTCCATGGCCGTTCGCTCGGCGTCTTGTCTTGAACTCCGCATTTGTCGTAGGCTGGGAGGGTCCAGTGGACTTGCGGTGGTAGATCCGTTGTCAGTGATGCGAAACTGGGTTGCAGCGACGGGCGATTTGGATGCCGGACCTGTCGGCACAACCGCATCGCTTCGATTGGGATTGAGTTCGTTCAGCGCGAGTAGGATAGTCAACACATCGTCGGATGGCTTTCCTGCTGGGCTTGCAAGCTGTTGTTGCCATTCCCAGTTGAGCCACCACTTGGAGGCGTAAGGCCAACTCCATACGACTGCCAGGATGCAAATGAGGGAGACAATAACCCGTCGAAACCACGAGAAATCGCGAACCGATGGATGGGCGGACTCACCTAAAAGCCAATCCACATCGATTCGATCGATTCCCTTTTTTCGGTTTCTTCTGCCTGACATCAATTCAACCGCGATTGCCGTGTTTTAGGATTACGGGCAGCAACTCGCCACCAAACTTTTTTTCACAATCTAGGCATATAGATTAAAGGTGCGATGCGCTACAAGGCCAATCGAGGTTGGTTTCGTACTCTTGCTGGTACTCGTGCGCGTACTCGTTCAGGCATGCCGGTCATATCGAGGCGAGCGGCGATTTGAAAACGACCAATCATAACTCGATAGGCAACGCAGCTTTTTCGTCCGATCGGAGCTTGACTCCGACGGGCGCCGTTTTGGCGTACTAAAAGTGCGGCTCAGACTTTGAATTACAGCCCTCCGCTCCCGCCTCGCCCGCCTTAGGCGGTCGAGGCGGGAGCGGAGTGCTGCGGTTAGAATGCAGTTACGTAGGACGCCAAAACAAGGTTGAGGGGAGGCGAGCTCCAGCTCAACCTAAGTAGGGTTCGAGGGTTGCCGTGAGTAGGGGTTCAGGGCTTGGCGTGCCGTGCCATGTTGAGGTCCAAAAGGAACCAATCATCCGCGATGGCTCGGTCTGAGATCGACGGCGCAAGCGAGTGGGTTGCGATACCCGGAATGGTCCGAATTGCGTTGAACGCCCACACTTCATTGGTCCAGTTCTTGCGGACTGCATCGCCCGATACCACTAGCTGTTCCAAAGGAATGGCGATCTCCGTCGACCAAGACTTGTCATCGTTTGAGGTCTCTCTGTACCACGTTGGATTCCAACGAAGCATATCGTTCAAGGCATCGCAAGACTCACCGGTTGCAGACCAACCGATTTCAAACCAGCTCGCGTAGTCTCTATCCAAATCGATGCGAAGCTTTATTTGGTCGCTCTCCGGTTTGATACTATCTCTCTGCTTTTCTTTGCTCGTTTGGGTAGTCGGCGTGCTGGGTGCAAAACTGAAAAGGTATAGGAATTGATTGTCCCGGGCGAACTTGATCGTGGTTTTCCGGGTGGCTTCCGTTGCCCACGGATCACGCAGCTCGATTTGCGTGGCGGATTGCCAAAACGCTTCGTCCGCTTTTCCATCCAAATACGGTGGATCCGTCGTCCAGCTTAATACGGGAATACCATTTGTAGGTAACTTGGCCGTTGGGGGTGAGAGTTGCGGAGATGAATGTTGCGGTGGAACCATGTTTGCGTTGTAGATTTGGCGTTCGGCTTTCGCAATCGGTTTCCAGTCCGGAAGATAAGGAGATAGTGTTGGCCAATACTCGGCGTAGCTTCGACCGAGGTTCACGGTCGCATTGGCTGATTCGTTTCGTTGTTGCATCTCCCTATAACGCGATGCAATCAACCATCCCCAACGCGGTTCGCTTCGTCTGGGGGAAAAGGCATCGGGCCATTTCGAAAGAAGTCTCGTAAACTCAGGCAAGTCGCGATCCGAGGAAATCGGAATGCGCCGATCGGATTTAAAAAACGAGGCTGGCTGAACCGAGGTAGACTCCGACTGCAATCGTGCAAAAGGCGATGCTTGTTGCAGTGTTGCAGCGGAGCTGCTCAGACCGTCCGCGTCACGTTCTTCCAAGGTCTGCAATTGATTTGCAAGGTGGCGTTTTACTTCAATGCTCCCGGTATGCGTCATCAACTCCCAATAGGCCGCCTCAGTTGCGGGGGATTCGATATCTCGTTCAAGCAGGAACTCGAGGGCTGCTTGCCATCGGTTCCAATCACCATTGCGACGACACTGGACTGCGATTTCAATCAAAACGGGAGAAACCGATGTTAATGCTACCTCCTTCGCCGCCGACCGAAGGTCGGAATCCCAGACTCGGTCGGGCGTAAGTGGGTTGCCTGATTCCGAATCGGTAAACTGTTTCCAGTCAAACCATTGGGGGGTCGCCATGACGGAAGAGAGTCGCGGGGTAGTCTTTTTTTGTCCGGACAGTTGTGTCGTTTGATCGAGCACGATTCCCTTCAACGGCGGGTCCCCCATGAGGCCGCTTCGGGAGCCTGCTACGCGATACGAGAACTTCTTGTCCGAGGAAACGACGGAGCCGCGAGTCTCAACGAGTGGCCTAATGCTTGACATAACGCTTCCGAGAACCATGTTGGATTCCAGAAGCATCGAGGGCGAGTATTGCATACCTGGATTGGTACCTCGAATCACAATTCGCTGTGGCTCCCAAGCTTCTTCTGGGATCCCACTGCTAGAGGAAAACACTTTGAAGTCTTTTCGTGCAGACAGCGTCGCGGCTTGTTCCACTGCCTGCGCGGACCTCACCTCAAGCGCACTGCCAGTGAGGCTACAGTTGGAAACAATCACGTCAGGGCGAGCGCTTCGAATCTCAACCACAAGTCGCTTTACCAATGGCGTAATCTCCATTTTCGCCTTTGAATTCGACGATTTGTCTTGCGCCATGCCTGCGTAATAACCCAGATCGCTTTCACGAACACCGGAGCAAAGATTGCCTACTGGCAGACCTGCGAACACGCGGGCTTGTGTCAAACCGATCGATTTACCTGCAATCTCGAATCGCGATGCTAATTCCGGCAGTTGGCTTGTCCGCTGCTCAAAACACTGATCGTGCAAGACAAACGCGGACGCATGGCGTCTGTTTTCGTGAATGACCTGGGCCATTAAATCCCAAGCAACGCCTGAGCAAGTGCTCGAAATGTTCAGGACCGAGTTACGGGACCCTGATTGATGCTGAGCCCACCATGCTTTGCCACCATTACGACTAGCAAATATGTTTGCCATTGGACCACAAGTCAGCAGCAAGTCACCATCCAACACCGAGATGGCATTGATGGTGGTGCGATTGGAATTAGTCACAACAGTCCACGTGTTGCCTTGGTCCTCGGACATCCAAACAACGTTTCCGGGCTGGCCTGCGATCCAAATGCGATTTCCAATGCCAACTGCATCTGCAAGTGAATACAACGATCGATCGCTGGCAGTGCCGGGCAAATCCAGTTGCTCCCATCGAACTGCATCGCGGGAACGATAGAGTTTTCCTGCTTCGCCCCCCATCCACCACATACCCTCGATGACTTTGCAGAAGCGAATCGGATCAAAGGGAGTAACCGGCAGATGGACCGATTCAAAGTCCAGACCCGTCATGGACCTGTGGATTTTGCCAGCGCGATCTACCACGACCAGCACCCCGTCGTGTCCAACTGCGGCACACTGAATGTGACCGCAAGGAATGGGTCTACCTGCCCAAGACCGTCCACCGTCTGTGCTTTCGAACAACGCCGATTGATGGAGATTGGACCAATCGCCCCAAGCCAATAAATGACTAGGTCCAACGAGCTGAGCCCCAATTAATCGAGGGAGTTCATTGGCAATTTTCTGCCAAGACTTGCCGCCATCGAAGGTGATCAGCACCACGCCCGCGCTGCGATGGGAGTATGGTTCAATGGTTCCACCAACGACGCAGCCGTTGAGTTCATCCGAAAAACAAACGGCATAGTGAATGGCCTCGGACCGTTGATGTTGAATTTCCCAGTGCTTACCAGCGTCGCTTGTAGCGAGAATGAGCCCTCGATCACCGACGGCCCAAGCATTGTCAACGCTTACTATCTGGCAAGCGTGAAGCTCTCCGTCAGCCACCGAGTTGGTGTTGTCGGATGCAATAGCGACCAGCGTGAATGCTTGGCCGGAGATTGGGAGTAGGAGTTGGAGTAGGAGTAGGATTAAGAGTTTAGTTGGGGCAGGAAAGGAGAGGGCGAGGCTCCTGCCGAGCCAACTGCAGCGTCCAACTCGTTTCCATGTTGTTGCAATTGAAGTCATAGTTCACTGTTTGAAGTTACTGCTGGAGCTGAGAAATGTCCTTTGATCCAGGGATGTCTTCCGGCCATTTGGTCCAGATAGGAGTTTCCTCCCGCACCTTCTTGATGAAGTCAACTCGCTGTTTCGAGATCTTCTTCTGAACGAGCAACTTTCGAATATCGGCTTGTGCTTGCGCAAACGTTTGCGTATGCGCTTGCTCCCGCTCGAGTACTTCGACAATGTGGTATCCCTGGCTGTTTTCGATGATAGCGCTTAGTCGTCGAATGGGATCCTGGAAATTGAAAATAGCTTTGTCGACTTCCTTGCTCTTGAGTTCATCCTGGATGGTCCAGTCAAAGAGTCCTCCGTCAGAGGCTCCGAGACCGGTAGATTGGCGTTTTGCAACTGCGCTGAAGGGGGCTCCACCAAAGAGGATTTGGTTACCCATGTCCGCAATGGCTTGATAAGCAGCTTCTTTGGACGGGAATTTGGAAAAGTCTGCTGACAGCATTTGGAAGCGAGCTCGGGCTGGACGCTTGAATTCGTCGATTTGCTCCTGGTAATAGTCGCTTAACTCGCTCAGCTCAACGTTGGGATGTTCCGAAACTTTTTCTCGCACATGCTCTTGAGCCCAAGTGTTCTCGGCAAAGTCTCGCATCATAGATGGAAGCGTTTTGCCAGCTTCTGCGAGCTTTTCCTCAAACTCCAGATCGGACTGACAATTCATTTTTTCCATCTGCATCGGCTTCCATTTTTGATGGAAGATCTTGGCCGTTTGAGTCTTCATGTGCTTTTTTGCATCGGCTCGATCTTTCACGGGTTTGCCTGAGACTTTGTCGTTCAGAAATCGTTGCGCCAACGACATTCGCGTGACTTTCTCCATCAGTTCTTTACGCAACTGCATTTCGAATTGACTGTGGCCAAGAATCTTGGGAGTCAATTTATTGGGCGGAAACAAATCGCCAACTAGAACCGGCTCTTCGCCAACGACTGCAACCAACATGCCCGCTTCAAAACGGTCCATCTTGGCCGCAGTAGGCAGGATTTTGGTTTCATCGAAACCAAGGCTGTCCGCGGACAGAAAATCGGGGGCAGCGCCCGCTGCCGTGTCCACCGACTGGTTTGCAAGGACACGATCCGCTACATACACCGGCTGTTCAAGCCCTTTCGATCCCGGCGGCAGTCCGCCTACAACGGTAGGAACGTATGGCTGGTATCGGTTCGCATCCTGTTGTGCGTTCAGGCCACCGCTCAAAGCGAGCAGTCCGAGCACAAGCGCAGCAATGATATTCTTCATTTCAACCATCATCCATGAATGAATTGTTGGGTGGTGCGAATGCATACCACGGGCGTGTGGAACCTTCCTGGTTTCCACCCGAAGTATAGGAAGTTTCTCCCGTTGACTGCAATAGAGTTCCCGAACTGCTAGCTAATTTGGCTTTAAGCGGTTGGCAAAAACGACTATTCTTTGTCAGTACGGCGAGCGGCAGAGTGGAATATCCCAACCCGAAGCCTAAGCAACGGACAATTTCGCAGGTCCCTCACTTACGTATCGGGTTATGTTGGTAGTTTTCATATCGCCGCTCGCCTAAGAAGTACGCTCATTCGCTTTTTGCAAGCTAACTCACACACTCTCGAGAATCTTCCTACATGAGACCAATGCTATCGGGAATCATTCCGCCACTTGTTTCGCCACTTCAAGCTCGAGACGAGCTCGATCAAGATGGGCTCGCAAGGTTGATTGAACATGTGTTGGCCGGCGGTGTGCATGGCTTGTTCTTGCTCGGGACCACCGGCGAAGCTCCGAGCTTGAGTTACCGACTGCGGCGAGAACTGATCGATCGAGTCGCCGCCATGGTGGCTGGGCGAGTGCCAATCCTTGTTGGCATAACGGACACATCATTTGTCGAGTCGGTCCGTCTAGCGGAGCATGCGGCCCAAGCTGGTGCCAAGGCACTGGTGCTTTCGACTCCGTACTATTTTCCAGCCGGACAAACGGAATTGACTGGTTATGTTGAGAACTTGGTGCCTGAATTGCCACTCCCATTGGTCCTGTATAACATGCCGAGTCTGACCAAGGTCTGGTTCGAAATTCCAACTCTTCAAAAGTTGTCGGCTATCCCACAAATTATCGGCTTGAAGGATAGCAGTGGCGATATGAGATATTTTGAAGAAGCCGTTGGGCTTAAGAAATTGAGACCCGACTGGTCAATCATGGTCGGTCCGGAGGCCAAGTTGCCTGAGGCAATGCGATTAGGTGGCGATGGCGGTGTGGCCGGTGGTGCCAACGTTTTTCCAAAACTTTTTGTGGAATGCTATGATGCTTGTGTTGTTGGTAACCAAGCACGCATCAATGAGTTACAAAATGCCATCAACGCACTGCAACAGATCTACGAGGTGGGCAAGTACGCTTCGAAGTACATCAAAGCGACCAAATGCTGCTTGTCCTTGTTGGGGATTTGCGATGATTTTATGGCGGAGCCATTCCATCGCTTTCGCGCACCGCAGCGGGAACGTGTTCGTACCATCTTGGAGTCGTTAAAATGAGTTTCTTGAAGCCGCTTATTGTCGCCTTTCGCTCCGCGAAAGTGCGCATCGCAATAGCTCTTTTGTGGAGCGAAAGTGTAGCTCGACACTCCGTGTCTAGAACGGCGTCTAGAACGGCGTCGAAAGTTGCGTCGAAAGTTGCGTCGAGAATCGCGGCGAGAATTGCGGCGAGAATCACGGCACGGAGTGCCGTGCTACACTGTTTGTTGGCTTTGTTGGCTGTCGCCAATGCTGATGAGTTGGAACCGCTTCGATACAACCACCCTGGCTTGGTCGTCGATTTGGGAGTGGGGCTTTGGGCTTGGCCAATTCCGTGCGATGCAGACGGGGACGGTGATTTCGATTTGATGGTGTCGTGTCCCGACAAACCTTCGAATGGTGTTTGGCTCTTTGAGAATACGACCGGGGACACTGCAACAAAAAAAATGCCCGTGTTCAAGCCTGGTCGACTGCTCAGCAAAACGGTGCATTACGTCATGCCGAGCTATGTCGACGGGGGAATGCGAGTTCTGTCGCCGGGACAGGAGTATGTTGACTTTTCCCGAAACGGCATAACCGAAAAGCGGGCGTTGCCGATCGATCCCAAGTTTCACAAACCGTTGGGTCAGCAGACCAAGGGCCCGAAAGTACGGCACAACCAATGGCGATACGCAGACTATGATGGGGACGGCAACTTGGACTTGATCGTAGGCGTCGAGGACTGGAGCTACTACGGTTGGGACGATGCTTGGAATGAGGATGGAAAATGGCAAAATGGGCCTTTGCACGGGTGGATCTATTGGTTTCGCAATCGGGGCACAACCGACAGACCGGACTATGCGGAGCCGGTCTTCGTGGAAGCGGACGGCAAACGGATCGACGTCTTTGGTTGCCCATCCCCCAACTTTGGTGACTTCGATAACGACGGCGACCTCGATTTGATTTGCGGCGAGTTTTTGGACTCGTTTACCTATTTTGAAAACACCGGTTCGCGAACGACGCCGAATTATGCGGCGGGGAAAAGGCTCAAAACGGACGAGGGTAAACCGCTGGCAATGGATTTGCAGATGATTGTGCCTGTGGCTTTGGATTGGGATAAGGATGGCGATCTGGATTTGATCGTGGGGGATGAAGACGGACGCATAGCATTCATCGAAAACGTCACTCGAAAAGACTCCGCAGTAAAAGCACCGACTTTTGTTTCGCCGCGTTACTTTCAACAAGAAGCCGATACGCTCAAGTGCGGTGCCTTGGCGACTCCGGTCGGTTTTGACTGGGACGGGGACGGCGACATGGATATTTTGAGCGGCAACACGGCGGGCTTCATCGAAGTTTTCGAAAACATGAGCGGACCGAACGTTGCGAGTCCGAAATGGAATCGGCCCGTTGCGATCCAAGTCGAAGGCAAAGATTTTCGTATCATGGCTGGCCCCAATGGCAGCATCCAAGGGCCTGCCGAGGCGAAATGGGGATACACCACACTGAATGTGGCGGACTGGGATAGCGATGGACTGCCCGATATCATTCTGAATTCGATCTTGGGTCGAGTCGTATGGCTCCGAAACGTGGGGACACGCCAGAAGCCACTTTTGGCCTCGTCGCAAGGAGTTGAAGTGGAGTGGTCCGGCGAGCAACCTCGCCTGGCTTGGGGTTGGCTCCGGCCTTCTGGCGCAGAACTTTTGACTCAGTGGCGCACAACCCCCGTCGTGGTTGACTTCAATTCGGACGGTTTGGTAGACATTGGGATGCTGGATCAGGAAGGCTATTTAGCGTTGTTCGAGAGAGTTCGACAGGATGGCAAACTCAAACTGCAAGCCCCTCGCCGTGCATTCGTCGATGAGCAGGGATTACCTATTCAACTCAATGCTGGAGCCGCTGGCAAAAGCGGACGACGAAAACTTTGCGTTACGGATTGGGACGGCGATGGCAAATTTGATTTTCTGTTGAATTCGGCCAATGCAGACTTCTTGAAGCAAGTCGATTTTCAGGATGGAAAGTGGAGGATGAAAAACGTTGGTAGCTTGGCCAAGAGGAACATCGAAGGGCACGACGTAAGCCCCGCAGTAGTGGACTTCGACGGCGATGGAGTACCGGATTTTCTTGGGGGGGCGGAAGACGGTCGATTGTATTTTATGAAGAATCCTCGCCGTGCAAGCAACTAAGCATCGTGCGAAAAAAAGACTGTCCGTTTTTGAATGTGGCATAGGCTTCCAGCCTGGGAAGTGTAGTCCACAGGCTGGAAGCCTATGCCACTTATTTTCCGCACGATGCCAAGGCGATCGGCGGTACGCGTAAAAACGAATTCTTCCCGATTTTGATATTCTGGAATGCATGGCACCACACGGGCTGGTTTAGAATTGGATCGGTGACAACAGGTTGTTAGCCGATTCCTTTTCTTATGCCTCACCTATTCTTAACTCTGCCAGTGTCGATGCCCCATGTTCTACCAACTTATCCTTCAGAATCACGTCGATGATCTAGACAAGTCCTCTTGGACCTTAAAGCCGCCATGCGTAGTTGGGCGAGACTCCACCTGTCAAGTTTGCATCGAGCACCCGTCGATCAGTCGACAGCATTGTCAGTTTTCGCTCAATGGCGAGGGAACGCTGGTGGTTAAGGACATCGAATCCATGAACGGGATTTACATCGATGACTCGCGCGTCAAGCAAGCAGCGTTGATGCCTGGTCAAGTTCTTCAAATTGGCGCACTAAGGCTGCAAGTCGAATTCACTACTGGGGGCGATGTGATGCCCAAACCGATTTCCAGACCCAAAGGGAGTGTTACAGCGACTCAGCCAATGAAAACAATTAGGCAAGAACCGACACCACCCGCGCCCCTCGAAAAACCTTGGTGGCGACGCCTGTTCGACTGAGACCATGTGTATACTGTTTAGCCGGTGCGACAACATCTGCACGCTCGACGAAGTAACCATCCCAATCAACCTCTGTTTCATGGAGCAGTCATGAGCAATGACTTTCAACCGGCCAACCAATTCAATCCGTATCAGAGCACGCCTGCAAGCTTTGAGCCCAACGTGCTGCGTCCATTGTTTCGATGTTGAATGTTGGTTCATGTTGCTGTGTGATCGGATTGCCCATCGGCATCTGGGCACTTGTGATTTTGCTCATGGGGGATGTGAAACGAGCCTTCGAGTTCATCGCAAGAAATTGATGTGGTTGAGGGGCCATCATTGTCGCCTTTTGCTCCGCAAAAGTGCGTTCGCAATGCGCACTTTCGCGGAGCGAAAGGCGACAATTAAGCGAAAGGCGTCCATTAAACATTGGCTGATCCAGTGATGGCCATTTGAAGTTGGCGAAACTGGGATTTCATCATGGCGATGGCCATCGTGTGCATCGACTGATTTTTCGCGATTTGGGTGACTTGCATTTCGAGACTATCGTCGCTGCCGTCATGGTAAACAATTTGTTTCATGGAATCGCGAACGCTTTCCATGGCGACTTTCTTGGAGTCTTCGAATGACGGCGTGGTGCCTTGGCTACCAGAGCCGAGCAGGCTCAGCCTTAATCCCGGCGACATTTCCCGTTCTTGGCGATCCGCTTGAATGGCATCGCGCAGGCTCTTTTGAAACGTATCGACCGATAGATCTTTGGATTGATAGCCGGGAGTGTCGGTGTTCGCGACGTTTCCCGCCAGGATGGCGTGTCGACGTTCCGTAAAGGCGACAGTTTGTTCGAGGCTTTTGAGGGTTGGGTTGGAAAACATGGGACAATCTCCTTCTGCCTGTTGACGGAATACTCAACCCTCGAACGATACGGAGCTATCGAACGAAGAGGCTTCGAGGTCGTGGGAGTTGTACGCATTCTGAATGGCGCAGGCGTCGACGTTCTGTTGAAGCTGGGCGGCGACCGATTCTCGTTGCAGGTTCATGCTGCCGAGCGAACGATCCTCCATTACAATCAGCTCTTGCAATAGTTGGTCGCAGCGAGCCACCTTATCTTGGCATGCTTTTCGCCGGGCTGGAGTCGACCACGATCGTTGCTCAGGATCTTGCTGCTGAAAGTTAGAAAGTCTCGATTGAACACCTCCGAGGGCTCCCATCAATTCTTGTTTCCGCGAAAGAAGGGTCATCAATGCCGTCATGTCGTGCTGGGCCACCAGGTCGGTTTGGACCAGAGACATGGCTTGCATCTCTGTCAAAAGATGCAATTTGGACTCAATCAACGCAAAGAGCGATTCGGTCGAGAGTTCGCTTGAACGTATGGAGTCTAGGCTCATTTTGGTTCTCGAAGTCGGAAGAATATACGGTTGGTTGTTGGAAATACCAAAAAACGCTGCGAAAGCCAAGACGGAACCTGTGGAAAGTGGATAGCCCTGCCGGTAGATTGGGCGGCCCGCTACAATAAGTGATCCAAGTGCGGTAAACGCGATGGACGGGAAAACCCAGTTTCAAATCTAAATAGGCGATACGGACAGCATAGGAATATGAGCAAAACTCCACGGGAGGAAAAAAACGAAGGCCAAGCTAGCCAGCCGGTCCGACGAGGACAAGGTTTTTGGATGGTCGGTCTCATATTGCTAGCAGTCTTCTTGATGCTGTTCTTCCTGCCCGGAATGAGCTCAAGAATCGATTACAGTTTCTTCTTGGAACAGATGGACAAGGGGAATTTGCAGGAGCTGACGGTTTATGAGTCCTATATCCAGGGCAAGTTCATCGTTGCACCCGAAAAGCCAGTGTCATCCGACTCCAAAGCCAAAGAAACTCTTGGCGGATCCAGGGAAGCGTACAAAAAAGACTTCGATTTGTTCATTCCGTCCGGGGCGGCGCAAACGGAACTCCTTGCTAAGCTCAACGCACTGCGAGAAAAGTCGAGCAAGCCAATGAAGGTTGACCCAGATGATCCGACGGCAGTGGCTGTGGCTCAGGTCCCTTTTAAATACGATGTCGCACCTGGCGGAACTCTCAGCACGATCATGATGTTGATTTTCCTGTCCATGCTTATTGCAACTATCGTTGGCTTGTACATGTTCTTTCGTCGAAGCCGCGACTCCATGATGGGAGGTGGTTTTCTAACGAGCTTCACGAAGTCGACCGCCAAACGGTTTGAGCCATCGGACCAAAGCATCACATTTGACGACGTAGCCGGACTCGAAGGGGTCAAAGCAGATTTGCAAGAAATCGTGGAATTTCTCAAATCGCCAGAAAAATTTCAAAAACTGGGGGGGCGAGTGCCAAAGGGTGTTTTGCTCAACGGACCTCCCGGAACAGGCAAGACGCTGCTGGCCCGAGCGGTGGCTGGCGAAGCTGGCGTGTCTTTCTTTTCGGTTAACGGCAGTGAATTCATTCAAATGTTCGTCGGGGTTGGTGCTTCGCGTGTTCGAGATTTGTTTGCAACGGCCAAAGAGCAGTCTCCAGCCATTATCTTCATTGACGAAATCGATGCGGTTGGACGGCAGCGCGGTGCTGGACTTGGCGGTGGTCATGACGAACGCGAACAGACCCTCAATCAAATCCTGGGCGAAATGGACGGTTTCTCCCCCACGGATTCCGTCATCATCATGGCGGCAACCAATAGGCCAGACGTTTTGGATCCTGCCTTGCTCCGCCCAGGTCGATTCGATCGCCTAATTACAGTGGGGCGACCGACGCTCAAGGGTCGCGAGGCAATCCTAAAGGTCCACGTGCGAGAAGTACCTCTCGCGGAAGATGTGAATCTGCACACGATGGCAGAAGCCACCGTGGGGCTAACCGGGGCTGATCTTCGCAATATTGTTAACGAGGCTGCTCTCTGGGCGGCACGACATGACAAGACACGTGTCAGTATGTCCGACTTCGACTACGCGAGGGACAAAGTTCTAATGGGTGCGAAACGCGAAGAAGTCCTCATGCCCGCCGAAAAAGAAAAAACCGCCTATCATGAAGCCGGACACACATTAACCGCATGGTTTTTACCAGGTGCGCAGCGCGTTCATAAAGTCACGGTGGTCCCGCGTGGCCAATCCTTGGGCAGCACACAAATCCTGCCGAACGAAGACAGAATGAATATGTCGGAGAGCGAAATCCGAGACCAGTTGGTCGTTTTGCTCGCAGGCAGGGCCGCCGAAAAAATCATTTACGACGAAACTTCGGTTGGTGCAGAAAACGACTTGGAACGAGCAACCAGCTTGGGCCGGAGAATGGTTTCCCACTGGGGCATGAGTTTGAAGCTTGGTCCGGTGTCCTACAAGCTTTCCGACAGCGATCCATTCCTCGGACGAGAAATCCACCAACAGCGTCAGTTCAGCGAGCGGACACAAGAGACGATCGACTCGGAAGTTGGCGACACGCTGCGAGCGGCCGACAGAAGAGCCACCGATATACTTCACTCCAGACGCGAGGAACTAGAGAGGCTCAAGGATGCGTTAATGGAACGAGAAGAGCTCGATGAAAACGAGATAACGGAGTTGATCGGTCCAAGTGTTCACCTAAGACGCCCCTCCTCGTCGACGCCGACAGCAGTCGTTAGTGCGACCTAGAAAGTATGGCTCGCAAGAAATCCAACAAGGTCCGAATCGAGTTTCGAAAGAAACACCAGTCTCAAGCCAGGGATGCGGACCTGACGAGCGATTATGCTTCCGATCGCGAGGATATCGATACCGTTGCTTCCCAACGGGTCAGCGGAAAAGGCGAACAAACCCGTCACCGAACGGTTAAAGGGAATTTGATCGCGAATGGCGGAACGGATGCTTTGGGTCAAATCGATTTGGACGTCAATGCTCAGCGAACACTCAATGGACTTGTTCTAAAGGTGCACGGAGTCGAGTCGATTGTTCAGTTGGCGGATGGCCGCATTTTTCGGTGTGCCGTCCGGCGAGTCCTCAAGAATATGGCCACGGATCAACGGCATGTTCTGGTCGCGGGGGACAAAGTTTCCCTTTTGCCTGAGGGGGAGGCTCAAGGCTGGATCGTTCGCATTGAACCACGGCGATCGACGCTGAGCAGGACCAGCAAGCAACGGCGTCACGTCATGGTGGCCAACGTTGATCAATTGCTCATCGTCACCAGTGCCGCCCAGCCTTCGATCAAGCCGAATTTGATCGATCGCGTTTTGGCCACGGCAGAACAGAATCACCTCGATGCATGCATCTGTATTAATAAGTGTGATTTAATCGATGCGTCGGCACTGCAACCGCTGATTGGTACCTATGCCCAGATGGGGTACCGGGTTGTGATGGTGAGCGCGGCCAAGGGCTGGGGGATCGAACGGCTTCGCGCGATCACTCGCGACCGTAGCAGCGTGGTAGTTGGGCAGAGTGGCGTTGGGAAATCGTCTATTTTGAATGCGTTGGATACCGGGCTCAAGCAGCGGGTCCAAGCCGTGAGTCTTGAGAACCAAAAGGGCAAACACACGACGACTACCGCCGAGGTTTTCCCGCTGAGTTACGGTGGATCGATGATCGACACGCCGGGCGTGCGACAATTCCAACTTTGGGACATAGTGGCGAGCGAAATGTCAGGGCTCTTTCGAGACATCCGGCCTTTTGCATCCAACTGCCGATATCCCAATTGCACACACATTCACGAAAACTTATGCGCGGTCAAAGATGCAGTAGCCGATGGCCGACTGGATGCTCGACGCTACGATAGTTATTGCCAAATGGTCGAAAGCCCAGGCGATGCTGTACGAGAGGATTTTGAAGACGCTTAGGCGAGCGGCAGAGTGGAGTATCCCAACCCGAAGCGTAAGCGAGGGACAATTTCGCAGGTCCCTCACTTATGTATCGGGTTATGATTGGTAGTTTTCACATCGCCGCTCGCCTTAAAGCAATTCGGTCTCGAAGACAACCGCCATCAAAGTGAAAAGCGTCTCGATCCATTCAAATCAACGTGTTGGGCTGATTGTCGCGAGGCTTGCTTCCGGCTACACTGCTTTAGCAAATCTGTACCCCCTTTTTGAGGCTGCGCTGGAAAAAAACCTGTGCAGCGGAGCTTTTCATGAGTGCCACGATCGGTTCTCCCAAGGTTGACGCCTCACCCGCCAAACTAACTATTGGCGGCAAAGAATTTGAATTGCCGATACTCGTAGGAACGGAGAATGACCGTGCGATCGACATATCCAAGTTGCTCAAAGACACAGGGCACACGACCATCGACGACGGCTTTGCTAATACTGCCGCTGCGTCCAGCTCCATTACGTACCTGGACGGAGAACGAGGTATCCTACGGTATCGCGGTTATCCGATCGAGGAACTAGCGGAACACTGCGATTTTTTAGAGACCAGCTATTTGATCATCTACGGTGAACTGCCGACGCTAGAGCAGTTGGAACAGTTCAAGGAATCGATTGAGAAGCACACGATGCTTCACGAGGACATGCGTTCCTTTTACAACGGTTTCCCTCGCGACGCTCATCCCATGGCCATCCTATCGAGCGTGGTGGGCGCATTGTCGACCTTCTATCAAGACTCGCTCGATCCGCACGACCCAGAGGAAGTTGAAGTGTCCGTCCATAGGCTCATCGCCAAGTTGCCAACCATCGCAGCTTATAGCTACAAAAAAGCCTTTGGCCAGCCGTTTATCTATCCCGACAACAGCCTGGACTATTGCCAGAATTTTTTAAGCATGATGTTCGCATTGCCCAGCGAACGCTACCAACCCGATCCGGACTTCGTTCGAGCACTCAATCTGTTGTTGATAGTTCATGCGGACCATGAGCAGAACTGCAGCACGTCGACGGTTCGCTTGGTCGGGTCGTCCAATGCTAATTTATTCGCCTGCATTTCGGCTGGCATATGCGCCCTCTGGGGGCCGCTCCACGGCGGTGCCAATGAGGCGTGTGTCAACATGCTCAAGCAAATTGCAGACGATGGTGGCAATGTGAAAAAATACGTTGACATGGCCAAAGACAAAACGAGCAATTTCCGGCTTATGGGCTTCGGCCACCGCGTTTACAAGAACTACGATCCACGAGCTAAGATCATCAAGTCCGCTTGCGATGTGCTGCTCAATAAATTAAACCTGAACGACCCCTTGTTTGAGGTCGCCCAAGAACTCGAAGCGGTCGCGCTGCGTGACCCCTATTTCGTCGAACGCAAACTGTATCCGAACGTTGACTTCTATTCAGGTGTCATTTACCGGGCCATGGGCATCCCCATCCAAATGTTCACGGTCTTGTTCGCCATCGGACGATTGCCAGGCTGGATCGCCCATTGGATCGAAATGCAGAACTCTCCGTTGACTCGCATTGGTCGTCCGCGTCAGGTGTACACCGGACATCTAAAGCGAGACATCGTTCCCATTGAGAATCGTTAGTATGAGCGAGTAAATGTCGAGTCCATCCCGTACGGAGTTGCCAAGCGCATCGACGGCCACCGGCGAAGAACCACCAGCCGATCAGAAAATCACGATCAAGCTAGATCGGCCTATCGCGGAGTTGTCGTGGATCCAGAAGTCGTTACTGTTTGCGGAGCTTTCGAGACTCGCCTACGCTGCCCCAGAATTGGTGGCGAGAATCGTCTACGAAACTGGAATCGACCAGAGTTTGTTTATCGCTCGCGATGGAGCCGAAGCCTATGTATTGGGCAATCGATTCGATTGCATGATCGTATGCCGTGGCACCGAACCGAACCAGTGGAACGACATCCAGGCTGACGCAAACGCATGGACGGTTGCATTCGAAGTCGGACGGGTACACAGTGGATTCCACTCGGAAGTGAATGAGCTTTGGCCCCTGCTGGAACAGCAGGTGAAAGAAAATCAGCGTCCGATGTGGTTCGCTGGCCATTCGCTGGGAGGTGCCATGGCGGCGGTATGTGCGGTTCGGTGCAAAATTTCGCCCATCCCGTCGAACCCGCAAGCGATTTTCTCTTACGGCGCGCCGCGGGTGGGCAATCGTGCCTACACTTCTTTCTTAAAGGTAAAGCACTATCGCTGGGTCAATAACAACGATATTGTCGCTCGCATTCCACCGCGTTGGCTTGGCTACCGCCATATGGGTCAAGAGATCTACCTCAATCGACGTGGCCGGATCAGCAACTTGCGCTCTTGGTTTCGTGTTCGCGACCGATTTCTGGGCTTGCTCGCGTCCCTTCGGCTTTGGAAACTGGACTACTTCTGCGACCATTCCATGGTAGAGTACATCGCTCGGATTCGCGGTTACTACCAAGACGAACAAGCTGGCAAGCCCATTCGGACGCCGAAACACATTCCTGCAGAATAAGCGATTTAATGACCACTGCGATTGTTGTCGTTTTTGTTATCGGCTATCTAGCCATCGTTTTTGAGCATCAAATCCACATCAACAAGGCCGCATCCGCCATTTTGACCGGAGTTCTTTGCTGGACGATCTACGCCTTAGGTTACGACCAGTTGGTGCCACAAGCTGCTTTTGAGGCATGGGAAAAAGTGCACGCTGTCGCCGGCGACGGGCACATGGCTGGTCACTTGCCTGCCAAACTCGAATTCCTAACCGAACACCAGTTGCCCAAAGGTTTCGTAGAAATTGCTGGTATCCTTTTCTTTCTGATGGGGGCGATGACCATCGTGGAACTAGTCGATGCCCACGTGGGTTTTTCTATAGTGACCC
>JANPNA010000141.1:0-3904 GCA_031427235.1 Pirellula sp. | reverse complement strand
ATGCTGGTTGGCAAGTCCGCTGATGAAATTATAAGAATGCTTCGCAATCCATCTAGCAAGATGTTGGAAGTCCGTCTCGGGTCCAAGGACGTTAACAGCGACATCGTGGACATTAATGTTACCACCGATAATGCCGATCTTTCGGTAGAAATTGTCCAGGCTATTGTCATTGGTTATGAAAACCACATCAACGAGAAGGTCAACGAGTATTCTGGAGAGGCAAAAAAAATATTAAGCAAATTTAGCGACAAATACGACATCAATAAGATCGCCACAAAATCTGATTTAGACGAGCTTCAGAAGAACAAGGACTTGATTTGGGTCGACGGAAAGCCTCGAAGTCCCGCAAGTGACAAAATCGTCAAATGCATGGAGTCCATCTCTGAAATCGATGTGAAAATGAAAAACCATGACGCCGTAATTCAACAGATTGACAAGAGTCGCGACGCCAACCGTCCGCTTGAGGAACTCTTGCGAATGGCCTTGAACTCAACCTTCGATTCCGGTTTCAAACAAGGCGAAGGCAATGATGTGTATCGAGAGCGGGACATTGCCAGGAACATGCAAACTCAGATCGAACAATTCGAGAGCGATAGAGTTATTCCCTTTCGATCCGAACTGGACCGACTGAGGGATCAGGACCTGGGCGATTCTCACCCCAGTGTCATTTCTGCAAAAACAAGATTGGATAGGTTGGAGGAGGAACTTGCTCGTCGGAAGGCGGAACTGAAGAGAGTTGAAGTGGCCTTTGAAAAAGAAAACGGAACGAGCCGAAAGGAGTCCTTTAGCGTTGAGAGTCGATTGACTGTAGCCTATGGCGCTCTAAAGGAAACGCTTTCCAAGCTGCAATTTGAAAGGAATGAATTCAAAAAAGAAGCCGACGAGCTGAGAGAAAAAGCTGCGGAACATCAGGTTAAGATAAGCACTTACGCGATCAATCTAGCAGACCTAGAAGCCTTAAAAGGAATAACGGATCAAATCGGCGAGAGTCTTCGAAAACTGGACTTCGGATCGGATTTTGGAGTGAAGTCGATAACACGTCTCGAATTCCCAACGAGCGGTTCGTTTGCGGGTCCTTATTGGACTCGGTACTTGGGAATTGGAGCATTGCTCGGATTTGTGGCCTTTAGCGGTCTCGCGTACCTCCTTGAAATAGCCGATCGCTCATACCGAAATCCAGATGAGATTGCGGGTGACCTCGGCATGCCGATCATCGGCCACCTGCCACTTGCAGCTCTATCGAGAACAGATCGAATCGACGAAAAAGTGGACAGCTCGATTGTTACCTTGCATAAGAATCGTTCGTCCCTGGCCGAAGCGTTTCGCGGCATTCGAACCGCAGTATTCTTTGGCTGCCAACAAGGCAACATCAAAGTAATTCAGGTGACTAGTCCTGTCCCTGGGGACGGCAAATCGACTGTCGCCGGCAATTTAGCCGTCTCCATTGCTCAGTCAGGCAGAAGAGTTTGCCTCGTCGATTGCGACTTCCGCCGTCCGCGTGTTGCGAAAATTTTCGGCTTGAAAGAGGACATCGGTTTAGTTCAAGTGATTGGCGGTAAAGTGGAACTGGACGACGCGATCCAGCAGACGTCGATTGAGAATTTGTTTTCGGTAACTTGCGGTCGGCGTCCGGGCAATCCTTCTGAATTGCTTTCCAGCGAAAGGTTTGCGGACTCCCTTGCTGCACTCCGAGAGCAATTTGATTTCGTCATTGTGGACACTCCTCCCATGCTTGTGGTCAGCGACCCAGCCAACGTCGCAGGTTTGGTTGACGCAGTCCTGCTGACGGTTCGACTTCGACGAAACTTAAAACCGATTGCAACACGCGCGGCTCAAATGCTGCACTCCCTCAATGCAAACATGCTCGGAGTGGTGGTCAATGGAATTGGTGTGGGAGGGAACAGTTACGGATACGGCGGCTATCGTTACGATAACTATAGTGGCGGCAGCTCCAGCGGATACGGCAAGAGTGGACACGGAGGATATGGTTACGGTTCTACCTACCAATACGGCGGGTACTACGGTGGAACCATGATTGGACGAGACTATTACGACGACCAAGTACCAAAGCCCATCTCCAAAAAGAACAAAGTCAATTCCTAGTTCGTCGTCGAATGATTCGAATGAACCGCCGTGACTAAGGTTTGCGTTATTAATGTCGTTGGCCTAACTCCAGAACTTCTGGAGCATGCGCCAAATCTCCGGCAGCTCGGCAACGCGATTCCTTGGATCGCTCCCTACCCTGCCGTGACTTGCACCTCGCAAGCCACCCTGTTGACTGGCCTGCAGCCAAGTCAACATGGAATCGTTGGCAATGGCTGGTTTTTCCGCGAGACGGCCGAGATTCGATTTTGGCAACAGTCCAACAGCCTCATTCAGCATCATGGGTTGGTCTACGACGGTGTCGAAACGGCAAAACTCTTTTGGTGGTTCAATCAACATGCTCCCGTCCGATGGAGCGTGACCCCAAAGCCACACTATGGTTGCGATGGATCCAAAGTATTTGATGTTCTCGACCAAACCGAGTGCCAATTAACGGATCATCTAGGCCCATTCCCGTTTTTCTCCTTTTGGGGCCCTAACGCCGGTCTACCGGCTTCGGATTGGATCGCCAAGGCGACAGCTTTAGTCCTCCGCAAAAACAAACCCGAACTCACACTCACCTACTTGCCTCATCTCGACTACGACTTCCAACGATTTGCTATTCCCAACAAAGAACGTGTGGCCGAAGTGGATCGCTGCGCGGCAATCGTAATGGATGCCGCGCATTCGATTGGAGCGATACCGATTGTCGTTTCGGAGTATGGCTTAGTACCCGTTCAGAGGTCCGTTTCCATCAATCGAGCCCTCAGGCAAGCGGGCTGGTTGGCGGTCCGCAATGGCCCTTTCGGAGAAACGCTCCTGCCAGGCGATTCCAAGGCATTTGCTGTCGTAGATCATCAACTCGCGCATCTCTACGTGCGAGAGCCGAGCATGTTGGAAGAAGTGAAAAGCCTCGTTCAATCTATCGAGGGTGTGGCTTCGGTTGTGCATCCCAGTCAGCTCAACCTGGACCATCCGAGAAGTGGTGAATGGATTGTGCTCGCAGAAGACGACGCTTGGTTCAATTATTACTATTGGCTCGATGATGCCCTGGCTCCTGACTTTGCTCGCACGGTTGATATCCATCGCAAACCCGGCTACGATCCCGTCGAGCTTTTCATGACATCCAAGCTTCGAGCGATGGCCAGACTTGGGCAAAAGAAGCTTGGGCTCAGATACAAAATGGATGTGATACCGTTGGATGCGAGCTTGGTCCAGGGAAGCCACGGGTTGAGGCCAACACCGCAAAAAGGTCCTTTGATTGTTGGTCCTGGAGCACCTGCCGATATGCTCCTTTTCAAAGACTATGTGCGAAGTTTGCTGGGAGCGTAATCGCTGGGTTGGAGGGTTGGAGGATTGGAGGATTGGAGGATTGGAGGTACGCCTGTAAACATGTTTACATCGACTTTGCCCAACCAATTCATTGCTCGGGAGGGTGAGGCTCCTGCCGAACCAATGCGACGCCAGCTCGGCAGGAGCCTCGCTCTCCCCTGGTCGGAGTCGCCTACGAGGCTACACATTTGATACGCTCCCTATATTCGTTTCCTTGATGGCGTAGTCGACGAATGATTCTCGAATTAAGCCGTTCCGATTATCGAGCCTGACGAGTTGGTTTATGATAGGCAGTAGATCGGATCGGCTAACGCGACTTGACCCTTTTCCGCAGCAACGAAATGCAACTTGTCTACTTTCTCCTTTTGCCTTCTGCGTTGCTTTCGAATCAACTGCTGGGCTTTGCAACACCTGAGCCAACAGCCAGCGGGACGGCAAATTTCGTTGCCGAATGGCAAGTCTGGCTCAATATGTGGTTTGTTGTTGGTTG
>JANPNA010000140.1:0-2220 GCA_031427235.1 Pirellula sp. | reverse complement strand
CACCATCGGACAAAAAATTTGACCCAATACACGTAAGCCTGTTCGGTCTTAAGGCTATAGTGCTTGTAACGCAGCACCTCGCAAAGCTGCTCCAGCAAACGTTTCGATTGGGGGGTATAGATGACAGGGTTCATAGGATCAGCTGTAGCTGTAGTTTTATACAGTATTGAGCATGCGAACTCAGTTGTCAAGCGGGATACAGCCCAGTCTGCCGTTTGGTCTTGGACTAGTCTGCTGGGCTTATTTGGTCGGATACACTGGGTTTCCAGGTTTATCCGACGAGCTACATTACGTTCGGCGTCTTGATCTCCATGGTCTTGTACAAGAAAACGAATGTCACGGCGAAGAACGGAATCAATTTCGTCCGCTCGGCGGTCGAAGGCGCTGGCTCGTTGTTTCACAAGATCGAAGCAGAAAACGATCTTGGAATTGATGGGCTCATTGAACTCATACGTGACGAAAAACCGCTAAACCGGCAAGTCGCCGTACAGATAAAATCTGGCCCGTCGTACTACAACTCCTCCGGCGAGGAGTGCCTAATTCCGATTGAGAGCCACCGGGACTACTGGCTCAATTATCCCCTTCCAGTCTTGGGAGTTGTCTTTATTCCTGCACTTGGCGTTGCTCACTGGGTAAACATCAAGAGCTACCTAAAGGACCATCCGACCAATACCGTCATTCGCTTCCGCACCAGTAGAGCAAACCGTTTCGACCAATCTGCTTTTTCAACGATTTTCGTTCCGACAGTACTTCGTGAAGTTCCAGATCTATCGCTACCCGAAGCATTCACCCTTTTTGGCTCCCCAAAGCCGGATGAGTCGTACCTCGGGTTGATCGTCCTGTTCCGTCGCTATCCGAATGTTCTCGAAGTCTGGACCCGCTTGATTCAGCATCTTATTGAGACGCCGTCTCAGGAGATTCCTCCTGTGTTGGTCTACTTCCTTGCACACATTCCGTGGCATGGTGACATCGCCTACTTAGGCGAAGCTATCACAGCTGAAACTAAGGCTCACGCTAAGAACTTGCTTGCGCGCTTTTCCCGCGAACAAGTCGTGAAGCTTCTGGAGTTCATCGACGAAGAATCTTCCATTTCTCGTGGTGCTATCGGTCAATCGGTAGAGGCCATCATCTCATCGCTGCCCAACGCCTCTAAGCTCTTGGAAGGCATCGTTCTCGATAAATCGCTGGAACCTTTCACGCGAGATTGCGCAGCGATAATCCTCGCAATGAACGAAGGCCCGGCAGCTATTCCAACGATCAAGCAACTAGCCGACACAGGCTCTTGGTACGCTGGCGAACTCATTGAGCACATCAAGACCTATGGGGGTGTTAATCCCTATGCATAAGACGCCGAACCCATCAATCCACCGGACCTGCGCGAAAAGCCGCGCAGGCCGGTGATTTCAAACGTTAGGCAATTCATGAACAAACTTCCGCCAGAGCAACTTCTATTCGAGATCGAGGATGTAATCCGGTCAATGCCTCCCACTGAGAAATTGGGAAACGAATCGATTAAGGTGCTTACCTGGCTGGGTAGGGCCTCAGCAGCAATTCATGCCTGGGATTCTATAAAAGCGATTGCGCATTTCGACAGCCATATCAAAAACTTGGGGTCGTCTTTGGGCCGAGAATTTAACCCTGCCGTGCGCGGTGTTCTTGTAATGTTGCACCAAGCTCAAAACGATCTCCGAATAAGAACAACCGGCCCTTTGTCGGTGAATCTTGCGAAGGGAAACGTTTTTGAATACTTCGATGAGCTGCGTCAAGTAATTGAGCTCGGTCGAAGTGATTTATTCTTTATCGATCCGTTTATTGATGCAGAGTTTGTGGCCCGTTATCTTCCTTTCGTCGCTACAGGGGTAAAGGTTCGCCTCTTGGGACGAGAGAAAATTTCCGCACTCGTCGCTGCAGTAAGCGCTTTTGGGCAACAGCACCCGCTGTCCGTATCGGTGAAGTCTTCATCCCAGTTGCACGATAGATACCTTATCGTAGATGGAGCCGCTTGTTACCAATCGGGAGCATCGTTCAAGGACGGGGCCAAGAAAGCAGGGACAACCCTAACTCAGATTACAGATGCGTTTCTGCCCGTCAGGGATGCCTACGAGGACTTATGGACGAATGGAACGCTTCACCTATGAGCTGCGCATTGCCTAACGAGTAAGGTTAGATCGCGCTTGCCGCGATCTGAACCGGTTGTTGGACGAGCCCGGACAAGCAGGC
>JANPNA010000139.1:0-13062 GCA_031427235.1 Pirellula sp. | reverse complement strand
GGAAACTGGACGCGCTCAAGACCCATAAAAAAGGGCTGATGCAGCAGCTTTTCCCCCGCGAAGGCGAAACCCAACCCCGCCTCCGCTTCCCCGAATTCCAAAACGCCGGCGAGTGGGAGGAGAAAACGATCGGCGGTGTGTGCAAGCTCAAGGCAGGTGAGTTCGTGTCGGCATCCGCTATCTCTGACGCGTTCAAATTAGAACTGTTTCCGTGCTACGGCGGTAATGGACTTCGGGGTTACGTTCAGTCGTTTACACACGAAGGAACGTATGTTCTTATCGGACGTCAAGGCGCGCTCTGTGGAAACGTCAATCTGTTCGACGGAAAGTTTCATGCGACCGAGCACGCTTTGGTCGTGATGCCGCACAAAGGATTCGCTACCAACTGGCTCTACTTTGCGCTAAACTTCCTCAATTTGAATCGATTCTCCGTCGGACAAGCACAGCCGGGTTTGTCGGTGGGAGTTCTAAATAGTGTGGCGCTTTCAACGCCTCGTGAAGAGTCCGAACAACAACGCATCGCCTCGTGCCTCACCAGCCTCGACGACCTCATCGCCGCGCAAACCCAAAAGCTCGATGCCCTCAAGACCCACAAGAAAGGCCTGATGCAGCAGCTTTTCCCATCCCCAGAGGAAGTCACGGGATGAGTAAAAAAATCATCATTATCGCAGGGCCGAATGGTGCGGGGAAAACGACGTTTGCCCGTTTTTACCGGCAGAGGCGCAATGCCCGCGTTTCATCAATGCCGACTTGATCGCGGCCGGCTTGTCTCCCTTTGCGCCGGAAACTGCGGCGATGAAGGCGGGACGGCTGATGCTGGAGGAGATTGCGAGCTGTGCGTGCAAGGGGGGAGAGCTTCGCCTTTGAAACCACGCTTGCAGGGCTGAGCTACTTGCGTCGTATCAAGCAATGGCGGTCGCAAGGTTATCATGTAAGCTTGTTCTTTCTCTGCTTGCCGAACGCAGAGTCCGCAATTGCGCGGGTTGCAGAGCGAGTACGTCAAGGCGGACACGACGTTCCGGAAGCCGTGATCCGGCGACGCTTTGCCGTCGGAAATCGCAACTTTGTAGACGCATAGAAGGCCGTGGTTGATGCCTGGGCGAAATACGATAACGTCGGCGAACGCCCGATCCTTTTAGAATGGGGAGAAAACGAATGCATAACAAAGATATCAGCGAAGCGAAAGACCCCGATATTCGGTCATCAATGGTGGCTTTACAACGAGCGTCTTTACTGGCACGACAAACCGCAATTCGGACCGGCACGCGACTTATCATCGTCAAGGACGGACAACTGCTGCGGCTCACCTCAGAAGAAATCTTGAAAAGCAGTGAGAGTTCTGAAGTGATAATAAAGCCATGATTTCAACCACTGCCGGCAAACGTGAATATCCTCGATAGGATTCTCCAAAATATGTCTGCACTTATACTCAGACCGCGTAAAAAAAGATCGGAACGTAGAGGATTGAGCAGCAAGCCGACAATCACACGGCATGGAGCCGAATTTCACCTTCCGATTGCCGAATCGTACGACTAACCGTTAAAACAAGCAAGCTTATTTTGAATTGGGCCAGTTGGTCATGACCGACGCCCTGAATCGACTTCCTTTTTTCGTTCGGGGTTTCAATGGACGGGGACCGATGATACGATACGGAGCCGTTCGTTTAGCGACGGAGGAGAATCGATCCGTAATCGAAGGAGACCAAGGAAATGAATCGCCTTCAATTGGCAACGCTGCTTTCGTGGGCAGATGACCAGGGTATTCAAGGCCGCAAGCGACTTCAAAAGGTCGTCTACTTCCTGCAATATGCCGGTTGCCCTCTCGACTGCCGATACACCTTGCATCACTTCGGCCCTTACTCGCGGGACGTGGCGGACGCCTGCGACGAGATGGTAGCGGCTGGGTTGATCGAAGAACACGGAGGGCCGACCGCAGCGTCCCCTTATAGTTACAAATTGGCACCCACCACCCGCGATCACTTAGTTAACACTGTCGATGATTGCCTGCAACAATACCAGACCTTGGGCACGAGACTTATCAATGAAAATCTCTGGTCGTTGGAACTTGGTTCCACTATCCTCTTTTTCTATGCTCATGCCAACGATTGGGAAGAGGCGCTGACCAAGGCTTGTGAATACAAGAAAAAGAATCCCAAAGATGCGTCAAGTCAAAACGCACTGAGTTTGGCCAAAGAAACTCTAGCTCGGAAACAGATTAGCATTCAGTGATCGGGGGGCGGTTTGGCAGACAGGGTATTTCGAGATCCGCTCTACAACTATATCTCGTTCGACCGAGAACGTGACGGTTGGCTAATCGATTTGATCAACTGTCCAGAAGTGCAGCGACTTCGGCGCATTCATCAATTGGGCGTCAGTAACCTTACGTACCCAGGTGCAGATCACACTCGGTTCGCACACAGCTTGGGTGTCACGCATCTAATGAAGTTGGTGCTCGATCACCTCACGCGGGCGAGTCCGGCCGCGAAGATTGAAAGTGCGACGCAGGCGTTGCTCGCCACCGCGCTGCTTCACGATGTCGGTCACGGCCCGTTCTCCCACTTGTTTGAGCCGTGCCTGGGCATAAATCATGAGCAATGGTGATCGCGGTGATCCGGGATGAAAATTCACGCGTACATCAGGTGCTCAAGAAACAGAATGAGTATCTGCCGAATCATGTCGCCGATCTGATCGATGGAGACAGCACGAAGCACCCCGCTTGGCAGCGCGCCTTGATGTCCAGTCAGCTCGATGTTGACAGGCTCGACTACCTTCGACGCGACAGCCTATTCACCGGATCGGGCTACGGCCATTTCGATTGGCATCGGCTGCTGACGACTGTGCAGTTTTGCGGCGACGACACTGATCTGGTCTGGCCGTCTAAGTCGGCGCTTGCGATCGAGGAATATATCTTCGCCCGGTATTACATGTATCAAAATGTTTATCTGCACAAGACCACGCGGGGCTACGAGCAGCTATTGCAGGCGATGTGGAAGCGCGCGGACCATCTAAGGCAGGATGGAACGGACGTCAACCCGAACCCCGTTCTTAATCGGTTCTGGCAGAATGCCAAGCCCGAGCCAGGTAGTCTAGCGGTTGTCGATTATCTGAAGGTCGAGCAGTTCACAGTACTGGAGCAGATTCAGCGATGGACTGACCATACCGACAAATCTCTGGCCGATTGCGCTCGGCGGTTCCTGGATCGAGATGGGCTGGCAATGGTCGAACCGCCGCCGCCACCCAATCCGCTCAAGGCCGACGATTTCGGCGAATGGGAGACCGAACTCCATAAGCTGATCAAAGGCAAAGGCTATGAGGTGCCTGAGATGTACTGCTTGGCGGACCGCGTCAAAGGCAAGTATCTGCAACCGTACCGGGAAGAAAAAGACCCCGAAGATCAGTCCGCTGTGAACACAATCCGCGTGATGGTTGATGACCAACCGGTGGCAATCGGCGAATACTTGCCAAGATTAAAGGCGGTGATCGCCCCGCCTGTGGACCGTATCTATTACTATGTTCCGAAAGAGATACGCGTCGAAGCGAAGGTTTTGAGCAAGCGTCTCAAAGAATCAGCGACGCAATCGGAAAAAAGAATCGCTCCAACTTCATGAACGACCAAGATCAAAAGCAACTTGGAAAAACTCTTTGGAACATCGCCGACCAACTGCGCGGGGCGATGAACGCGGACGATTTCCGCGATTACATGTTGTCCTTCCTCTTCCTGCGATACCTCTCGGACAACTATGAGACGGCGGCCAAGAAGGAACTAGGAAAGGACTATCCCAAGCTTAAGCCGGACGAGAGCGGTGTGCCGCTGACGATCTGGTACAAGGAGAATAAAAAGGATGTACCGGATTTCGAAAAACAAATGCGCCGCAAGGTGCACTATGTGATCCAGCCGACCCATCTTTGGAACAGTATTGCCGAGATGGCCCGCACCCAGAACGGCGAACTTCTCAACACGCTTCAGGCGGGCTTCAAGTACATCGAAAACGAATCCTTCGAGAGCACCTTCAACGGCCTGTTCTCGGAGATCAATCTCGGCTCGGACAAACTCGGTCGGAAGTATGAAGACCGGAACGCCAAGCTCTGCTCCATCATCGCGGAAATCGCCAAAGGACTGGCGGAATTTTCCACCGACATCGATGCGTTGGGCGATGCCTATGAATACCTGATCGGCCAGTTTGCCGCCGGTTCCGGCAAGAAGGCGGGCGAGTTCTACACCCCGCAGCAGATTTCCGACATCCTCTCTACCATTGTCACCCTCGACAGCCAGGAACCCGCCACCGGCAAGAAAGACCGCCTCACCAGCGTGCTCGACTTCGCCTGCGGCTCCGGTTCGCTGCTGCTCAACGTCCGCAAGCGTATGGGGCCGCACGGCATCGGCAAGATTTACGGCCAGGAAAAGAACATCACCACCTATAACTTGGCCCGCATGAACATGCTGCTACACGGGGTGAAGGATTCGGAGTTCGAAATCTACCATGGCGACACCCTGACCAACGATTGGGACATCCTGCGCGAGCTGAACCCCGCCAAGAAACCCTCGTTCGATGCCATCGTCGCCAATCCGCCCTTCAGCTACCGCTGGGACCCCACCGACGCCATGGGCGACGACGTTCGCTTCAAGAACCACGGACTAGCCCCAAAATCCGCCGCCGACTTCGCCTTCCTGCTGCACGGCTTCCACTTCCTCAAAGACGAAGGCGTGATGGCCATCATCCTGCCCCACGGCGTGCTCTTCCGTGGCGGTGCCGAAGAACGCATCCGTACCAAGCTGCTCAAAGACGGCCACATCGATACCGTCATCGGCCTGCCTGCCAACCTGTTCTACTCCACCGGCATCCCGGTCTGCATCCTCGTGCTCAAGAAATGTAAAAAGCCCGACGACGTGCTCTTCATCAATGCCGCTGAGCATTTTGTGAAAGGCAAACGCCAGAACCAACTCACGGACGAGCACATCGCCAAGATCATTGCCACCTACCAATTCCGAAAAGAAGAGCCCCGCTACTCCCGCCGGGTGGAGATGGACGAGATCGAGAAGAACGACTTCAACCTGAACATCTCCCGCTACATCAGCACAGCGGTGGGTGAGGAGGAGATCAGCCTAGAGGCGGCCCATGCGGACTTGGTAAAAATCGAGAAAGCTATCCAAAAGGCGACGGCGAAACACAACGAGTTTCTAAAAGAGTTGGGCAAGCCCCTCTTGCCATCGGTTTAGTGAGCGGCGGCCAGGGCGCCCCGACCTTCGAAAGGATCTCCCTTGCTTACAGTCCACTACACGGTTATCTCAGTTTTACTGCCCATACTGTGGTTTTATCTGACGAAAGTCCCTGCAGCAACCTCCCCTCTTCTGATAGAACTAGCGAGTCAGTTGAACCATTTCCCCAAGTCACGATGTACGACGATTTAGCGGATGCGTTTACTTGCCACTTTCCACGCAAATTGTTTGCGTGAATAGCGTCTCCATTTCTTTGAAATAGCGTGTCCTTTCCGTTAAACCAACGCCATTTTCCAGTTAGTGGCGGTTTGGTTTCTTTGCGGTTGTTTGATTCGATAAGTTCATCAAGTTGTTTTTGAAGTTCCGCGGTCTTGTTCTCAGCGATTAACAACAGCTTTGGGAAGTCACGTACGTCGAAACTCTTTTTTTCTATCGAGACAGTGAAGTTTCGGATTTTGATAGCTTCGTCAAGATCGTTTTCTTGCGTCGATAATTTCTGGAATTCGACCAGTTTCTTAAGATAATCGTCTTTCAACACTGCAATCGCTTCGTTGAAATTCTCGGTCGCACAGCTAACCGCCTTCGCGAAGCTACCTTCCGCTGACTTAACTTCATTTTCAAACTCGACAATCGTCTCTTGCAATCCTTTCAATTTGAAGTCAATGTCCTTTGTTTCTTGCGAGAAAGAAAATGGCGCCATTGATACGGATAGGAACGTCAAAAACAAGAGCAAGAGTGGATGATTCATTTTATTTCCTATTCGCATGGGCGAACTCGCCCACCAAGTCGGTAAATTCCGTCGCTCTGGTGGTCTTGGTCTCAAGGGGCTACTCGACTTAGTTTAACACTTTGATTAAGCAGTAGCAACGAAGCTCCGAACGTTTCATCATCTCCCATTTGGCGTTGCAGCCATTTCTCTTTTGCCCGCTGCAACATTCGCCGCCTGTTCCGGTAATAGTTAACATTCGCTTTTTGGTTTGCCGTTGTCTTGTTTTCCGCTCATTGGTCCTTTTTGCTCGCTGATAGCGTTCTCGACGATGCAGGAAGCCTCCGCTTTGACCAAATTGTAAAGGGCTTTCTTAGCGATGGGTGAGAGTTTTGGCCACCAGTGAATAATCTGTTCGAGGCCATCCGCTGGGGGTGCCTGATTGTTGGGCATTGGGTCCGACTGTGCCGGATTCTGTGCCGCGCTCCATGAAAAGTACTGTTTTCCCTGAGATTTATGAGATTGTTCGAATCCCTCCCCATCCGCTTAGAGTCCAAGGAACCCTGAGAAATCAGGGTTTCTTTTTTGGACGGGAGTACGGTCTACAATGTCAAACTTGATCGATTCAACAAACGGACCGCCTCAAAGCGATCCGCCCCGAATGGACACGCGTCAATGTGTTTCGCCCCGAATGGGGCAGCAACAACATAGCCCAGGGCAGAGCGTTGCGACCGGCAGGTCGCAACGCGCCGCCCTGGGTCAGCGACCAACGACCCCGAAAACGCCCTGAAAGGGCAAAACCCAACACGGACGATCGGCACACCACGATTCGGTTTTGCCCGTTCAGGGCACCGTCGAAAATTGCGGTTCCGACCCAGGGCGGCGCTTCGCTCTGCCCTGGGCTAAGTTGTTCTAGCCCGTTGGGCTGATAGTCGCATGCGAATTGCGACGGCCGCCCAATGGGGCAAGCCCGCCCCCAACCTCAACCCCTCAACTGACAACTGACAACTGACAACTGACAACTGCAAACTGCAAACTGACAACTGACAACTGACAACTATGTCCCTTCTTCGGAAAAAACCTTCTCCTGCTCTGCCTTGTAATACTTCTCATTGTCTTTTTCGTAGTACCGGGTGGCGTAATATCGATACCCACCGTACCCGTTGTATCCGTACTTGCCGTAATCGCTGTAATACGACTTCTTGTCCACGCCGTTAACGATCACACCAAGCACATTTCCAGAGGGACGGAAAGGGGACGCAGCTCTTTTCTCCTAAACGAACTGCCTCCCCTTTTCTGCCTCCTCTTTTCTGCCTCCGATACGAGACGTCAAGGAACGACTCGATGCGCGTCGAACTTAGAGATGAAGCGCGCGAGGATTTTGTAGATGGTGTTTGGGTTTACGAACGACAGTATGCCGGCCTTAGCGACTATTTTGTAGGTTGCGTCGCCACCGATCTTGCGACGCTCGAGTCGAAGTTTGGCTTTCACGAATTGGCATTTGGCTTTCATCGAATATCCTTTTACTTTTGGGAACTTCTGATTCGTTCTGGCACGGATCGCGACAGACTAAAGCGACTGGTGAAAGGTTCGCCGACTTTACCGTATGGACCTACTGCTCGCGTTTCGACTGGGCTGATTGTCTAGAAGCGGCTGGCGACGACCGCGAACTACTTCAGACCGTCATCGACGCATTTCTTGAAGAATCCGAATCGTTGATGAAGCAAATCCGCATGAGCTTCCGAATAGAAGACGCGGCGTTTTCTTTCGTGTATTTTGTGTTTTTCGTGGTTAGCCGGGGACTATCAAGCCTCGATCTACGCCTGAGGCTCGGTCATGCTGAACGGATCGAGGGCGGCGTCTAGCGTTTCTTTTGGCAAGACACTTTGCTCAATACACAATTCCCGAATCGTTTTGCCAGAAGCGAATGCTTCTTTGGTCAGCTTCGAAGCCTTCTCGTAGCCGATGTACGGATTGAGGCTCGTGACCATGGATAAGCTCTGCTCAACTCCGGCTTCGCATGCCTCGGGGTTCGCTTCCAAGCCGTCCATGCAGAACTCGATGAACGCGCTCACGCCATTCGATAGCAAGGCAACGCTTTCGAGCATCGCGTCCCCCATGACCGGCATCATGATGTTCAACTGAAAATTCCCGCCCGAAGCGCCGCATAAGGTCATGGTCGTATCGTTGCCCATGACCCGTGCAGTTAGTTGCATCATGCTTTCGCACATGACAGGATTCACTTTGCCCGGCATGATCGAGGAGCCCGGTTGGCGGTCAGGTAGAACGACTTCATAGAAACCACAACGTGGACCAGAGCCAAGCCAACGAATATTGTTAGCGACATTAAACAACGTCATGGCGATCGATTTGATCTGGCCGTGCGATTCGACCAAGCCGTCTCTTTGTGCGTTGGCTTCGAAATGATCGACCGCTTCAACGAACGGAATGCCGGTTTGCTTGGCCAGATTCTCAGAGACCCGTCGTCCGAATTCAGGGTGCGTGTTGATACCACTACCGACCGCAGTTCCTCCGACTGGTAACTCCAGAACCGCTTTTGCCGCCAGTTTTGCACGCTCGATGGATAATTCAACTTGTCTAGCGAAACCACCGAATTCCTGCCCCAATCGGAGTGGCGTTGCGTCCATCAAGTGGGTTCGACCGATCTTGATGATCTTGTCCCATTTTTGGGCCTTTTCTCGCATGATCTTGCCGAGTCGCTCCAGTTGCGGGATCAGGCTGTTATGAATTTCGCAAGCGGTAGCAACGTGAATGGCGGTTGGGAAAGTATCGTTGGTGCTCTGGCCCATGTTGACATGATCGTTGGGATGAATCGCTTTGGTTTTCGAAAAACGATCACCGCCCATGAGCTCAATCGCTCGATTCGAAATCACTTCATTGATGTTCATGTTGCTGGATGTGCCAGAGCCTGTTTGAAAAACATCAATTGGAAATTCTCCGTCCATCTTGCCGTCGATGACTTCTTGACAAGCCGCAAACATGGCTTGGACTTGATCGATAGAAAGCGTGTTCTTTCCGGAACCTGTGAGTTTGCCAAGATCATTATTGGCGATCGCACACGCGAGTTTTACGCGCCCCATGCCGCGAATGAGTGCTGTTGGCAGTCGCCAGCCAGAGATTGGAAAATTTTCCACGGCTCTCTGAGTTTGGGAACTGTAGTAAGCGTTGACGGGGACTTGCACTTCGCCCATCGAATCAACTTCGGTACGGTAGTTTGTCATAGCAAGGAAAGGGTTCTTTTAGAATTGCGAAGGAATGTTTGGCGGGTCGTCATTGTAGAACAATTGTCCTCAATTGTTCCCGCACTGAGTGGAAACTAATGGGACAATAGTTTTGCATAAGCCTCGCCCGTTAATCGCGAATGACGACCAAGCCTAGTTGAACCGTAAAATCGGCTAGTTCGACCTCATCGAGTTCTACGGGCATACGCTCTGGGGGGACAAATTCCCATATACGGCGTGCGAGTGTCTCGGAACAAATCCGTCCCATGTTCTCGCGGATTGCATCTTGAATAAGGCATTCACGACTCTGCAAAACCACTTCAATACGATCCGCAAAATTGCACTGACGTTTCTTTCGCATGTCTTGGATCAGTCGAATGGCATCGTTGGCGATCCCATCGCGGATCAACTCGTCTGTCAATTCCGTATTGAGTGCAACCACGCAACTCTTGCCTTGGGAAGCAGCCCAGCCAGCTTTGGCATTCATGCGCACTTGAATATCCTCGTTGTCGAGTTCGATGCTCTTGCCGTCGATGGTAAGAGTTATTTTCCCGGAGGAAGTCATCTGCTCAAGCAACTGCGCTCCCGAAGCCGTCGCAAGAGCTAGTTTGACTTTGGGGAGTAGGGGACCTACGCGCGGACCGAGCTTGCGAAAATTGGGTTGAACCGAGTATTCGACGAAGGGACTTGAACCGCTTGCGTAATGGATCTCCTTGACGTTGATCTCAGCGAGAACGATGTCGTCATGTTTTTTCAGCCAATCGATGTGCGACTCATCCGCCAATGTCACTTCAACACGGCTAAGTGTTTGCCGCACTTTCAACTTCGCCTCCATTCGAGCGGAACGGCCAAGCGATGCGATTTCTCGGAGCAACGCCATGCGTTGATTGAGCAATGGATCGGCCGAGGCAAAACTGCCATCCGGATAGTCGCATAAATGCACGCTCTCGCGAACGCCAGCAAGGTCACCCTTGAGGTGTCGCCAAAGAACTTCGGCAAGGAACGGCGTGAATGGGGCGATCAATTTCGCAATGACGATGAGGCTCTCGTAAAGTGTCCAATACGCATCGAGTTTGTCAGGAGCTTGCGTGTCGGCCGCCCAATAGCGGGATCGGCTGCGGCGCACGTACCAGTTACTGAGTGCATCGACCAATGCGTTGAGCGTTTGGCAAGCCCCATAACTATCGTACTGGTCCATTCGCTCGACAATGTCTTTGCAAGCGGCAGCCAGTTCGCTCATCATCCAACGATCCAACTCGCTCCGCTGTTCGATCGGTCGATACGTTGGCGATTGTGCGAACTCCGTTGAATTCAATTGATCCAATGGGCCAACGATATCGGAAGGCCCCTGGAAGCCATCGATTTCCGCATAGATCGTGAAAAAACTGAAAACGTTCCAAAGTCGCAGGATAAATTCGGGAATGCTGTCCTTGATCGCGCGTTCGCTGTAGAAAATGGAATTCCAAGGTGGCTGATTCGCGAACAAATACCAACGCAATGCATCCGCACCGTAGCGATCGAAAATCTCCTGTGGGCTGCGATAGTTGCGAAGCGATTTCGACATCTTGCCTGACTTGACCACAATGTCGCTGCCCAACGCATCGCGAGCTTCCTCTTCGGTGAGGAAGCGTTGCTTGCCGTCTTTGCTTTCGTACCATTCGGCCAGCATCAAACCGAGCACGATGCAGTTTTTGAACGGATGCGGATACGCGACCTCTTCCTTGTCAAAGAGCATCGTGCTGATGGCCAGTTGGCTGTAGAACCATCCGCGAGTTTGGTCCAACGCTTCACTAATGAAGTCCGCAGGAAATTGGCTTTTGAAGGATTCGGCATTTTGATGCGGGTATCCCCACTGCGCGAAGGGCATGGCGCCGCTGTCGTACCAACAATCGATGACCTCGGTGACGCGGCGCATGCGAGCCCCGGCCGCAAACGGTGAATCGTAATGAACCGCGTCGATGTACGGTTTGTGAACACGAAGATCGTCGACCAGTTCTGGGTTCTTGGCCTTGGCTTGTTCCCAAACTTCCATGCCAGTTACGCCAGGTTTGGCGAGCACTTCGTCGTAGCAACCGATGGCCTCCATTTGACCGGTTTGGTCGCAAACCCAAATGGGCAGCGGTGTGCCCCAATAGCGTTCTCGCGACAAAGCCCAATCGACATTGGACTCGAGAAAATTGCCGAAACGACCGGTTCCGATGTGTTCAGGCAACCAACCGATTTTCTTATTGTTCTCAAGCATGGCCTCACGGAACGAAGTCGTTCGGATGAACCAACTTTCGCGAGGATATTGAATGAGCGGATCTTCGCTTGCTCGCCAGCAGAATGGATAATCGTGCAAGTATTGTTCTTGGTGCCAGAGTTTGCCTTCGTCGCGAAGACGCCGAGTAATGGGTTTATCGGCATCCTTGACCCAAACCCCTTCGTAGTCCGGAGCTTCGTGGGTGAATCGGCCATTCGGGGCAACCGCACAGAGCAATGGCGGTTGATCCTCGGTTGCGAATCGTGCCTTTTGGCCAACAAGTACTTCGTAGTCAGCTTCGCCGAAAGGAGGCGCCATGTGGACAATGCCAGTACCAGAATCGATGGTGACAAAGCTGGCATCAACGATCCGCCAAGAGGGCCTCTGCTTTCCACCGCTTTTAAGTTCGGCCTCTTCGCTAGACCGTTGATCGTAATAAAACGGGAAAGGAGGGACGTATTTCAAATCAATGAGTCCTGACCCCTTTACGGTTTTTTGAACCGTCAACGTTCGCTTGATCTTGTCGGCGAGGGATTGCACCAGTGCACTTGCGACGATAACGATCTCGTTGGTTTCGCTATCGATGCAGTAAGCGTATTCGAGCTTCGAATTGACGGCAGCGAATTGGTTGCTGGGCAGTGTCCAAGGAGTTGTGGTCCAGACCACCAGGGACGTGTTCTCGACTCCCTCAAGTGGAAAGCGGACGTAGACGCTTGGATCAGCGACTTCGCGGTAGCCTTGGCCGACTTCGCCAGCGCTCAGTGCCGTACCACCTTGTGCCCACCACCACACGATCTTGTGACCACGGTAGAGCAGTCCGCGATCGAAAAAGTTTTTGAGTGACCACCAAACGCTTTCGATGTAGCTCTGATGGTAAGTAACATAGGCTTGCGAAAGATCGATCCAGAAACCGAGTCGTTCGGTCATGCGTTCCCATTCTTGCATGTATCGCCATACGCTTTGTTGGCAACGCTGAATGAAGGCTTCGATGCCATAGGCTTCGATTTCTTCTTTGCTATGGATGCCTAGTTCTTTGCAAACTTCGACTTCGACGGGTAGACCGTGAGTGTCCCAGCCAGCTTTGCGGTCACAGCGATAGCCGCGCATGGTGCGATAGCGAGGGAAGAGGTCCTTGATGGCCCGAGTAAGGCAATGGCCTGGGTGGGGCATACCGTTTGCGGTGGGAGGTCCTTCGAAGAAAACGAAGGAAGGAGCATTTTTTCGGAGTTCTAGCGATTTTTCGTAGATGCGATTTTGCTTCCAAAACGTGAGGACATCGTCTTCGAGTTTTGGGAATTTGATGTCCGTCTTGACAGATTGAAACATGACCTGAAATCGGGGTCGGATGAAAAGGGTCGACAACACGGGGATTTAAAATCCACGTCGAGCGAACGGGGTCGCTCCGTGGACGCAAATCATAGACATTTCATCCCGTTTCGGATATCGCCGAATGTGGCATCCCGCCTGCCAGTCAGAATGATGTGTGAAATCCGCAAGCTGGAAGCTTACGCCACATTTACCAACGCCTAAATTAAGACTTGACGGCGCACTAGTGCTTTGTGACAGCTTGATTTTAGGGTAGTGGGGGGTTTTTTATTAAACGCCCGCTTGCGTATTTTTTAAAAATAAAAAAAAACCAACCCACAAAAATATTT
>JANPNA010000138.1:0-2782 GCA_031427235.1 Pirellula sp. | reverse complement strand
AAACTCGAGTCCGAGAAACCCGGATCAAAGATCGGCGTTAGGACTTGTAAAATGGCTTGCTGAATCACTCTGTCTTGGATATTGGGAATACCCAAATGGCGTTCAGAGCCGTCCGGTTTAGGGATGGATTTCAAGCCTTCGTGCAAAACCACATAGAGGAATTGATAGCCGAATAATCGCTCAAGCAAACAGCGCCATCTGAGCTTGTTCGACCGATTGATTATGGCCAGTTGTCTCCGGTCGTTGTCTGCCAGCTTGACGGACAGACGGTGCTCGTCGATGGCTTCATGAGGTGGTGCCGGTTTTCCGGGCGCGCTCAGGGCTTAGAATGAACGAGTTGGTTGTTCTCGAATTGAATCGGTGTTTGGTAACCGATGCCTGAGTGCTTTCGATCGCAGTTGTAGTAGACGAAGTATTCGGCCAGCTCCTTTTCTGCGTCTTGCATGTTCTTGTATTCGGTCATTTCGAGTTCGGTCTTGATTGTTCCAAAGCAAGATTCCATAAAAGCGTTGTCATAGCAGTCAGCTGCTCGACTCATGCTTTGACGGATCGAGGCCCGGCGCAGAATGGCACGAAATTGTTTTCCTGCGTATTGTCCGCCACGATCTGTATGGTGTATCAACTGTTTGCCTGGTTGCCTAATGGCAATGGCATTCCTCAAGCCTTGAATGACCAGCTCCTCCGTCATCGTCGTATCAATATGCCATCCGATCAAGCGACGCGAGAAGCGATCCATCAACATGGCTAAATAGCCAAATCTTCTCCCCTCTAGTGGTATATAAGTAATGTCGCCAACCCAAAGTTGATTGACTCCATTTAACGAAAATTCTTCCAAAAGAAGGTTGGGGCTGTAACCGAGTCGATGGCGACTTTCCGTCGTCTTAGGCGTGAACGACTTTGGCTGAATAGCGTGTAATCCCTGAGATTTCATGATATCTGCGACTCTTCTTCGTCCAACTGCGAACCCCTTGTCCGCGAGTTCTTCAACGATTCGACGGTTTCCATATCGCTTTCGATGTTTCCAAAAAATGTCCATTACCATTGGGGTCAATTCTCTTGTCTGCGTCTCATTCGCAGTCAACTCTTCTTTTCTGTACCCATAAAAAGTTGACCTTGGAATCGACAGGCATTGACATACATCACTGATTTGAAAACCGCCTTCAAGACTTATCTGATCAGCTGCAGCAGCCACATCACTCATTCGCTTCGGCTGAAAATGGCCAACGCTTTTTTTAAAATATCTCGTTCACGCTCAACACGCCTAAGCTCCGCTTCCAACTGAAGAACTCGAGCGTCCAATGCGGACGCGACTGGACCGCTTTGCTCTAGTTGTTCACGTTTCCATCTGCTGAGCAAGTTGGTGCCGGACAGGCCCAAGCGTTCTACAACCGACGAAGAAGAATGCCCGTCCAAAAGCATCTGTACCGCTTCTCGCTTAAAATCATCGGTGTACTGCCGTCGTGCATTCGACACCTGCTTCTTGCTCTTTGCGCTCATCCTGAAGGTCTCCTTGACCGTTCATTCTAAGCCCTGAGCGCGCCCGGAAAACCGGCACCACCTCATTGCTTTAAGTCAGAAGCCAGAATTACTTTTTGACTTCGAACTCGGCGTCGATTGCGTCGTCGTCGCTGGGGCTCTTTTCAGGTTCGCCAGCTGGGGCTGGACCCGATTGAGCGCCTAACGTCGAACGGAATGCTTGAGCCGATTGATCCAGCTCCATCGTCGCTGCTTTGATTGCGGCGGCGTCATTGGTAAGAATCGCATCGCGGGCCTTCTTGATCGACTGCTCGAGCGGTTCACGATCCGAATCGCTCAGCTTCTCGCCCTGGTCCTTAATCGCTTTCTCGAGACCGTGAATTGTATTTTCAGCTCGGTTCTTGGCCTCCGCAGTCTCGACAAACTTACGATCTTCATCGGCATGTGATTCAGCGTCGCGTCGCATGCGCTCGATCTCGTCTTTGCTCAACCCGCTCGACTGTTCGATCTTGACGCTCGATTGCTTCCCCGACTTGAGGTCCTTGGCCGATACATTGAGAATTCCGTTTTGGTCGATGTCGAACTTGACCTCGATCTGCGGGACGCCACGGCCTTGAGCATCAATGCCTTCGAGGTTGAACTGGTCCAACAAACGGTTTTGCTGAGCCATCTTGCGTTCTCCTTGGAAAACACTGACGGTCACGGCAGTCTGCCCGTCCGCCGCGGTAGAAAACGTTTGTTTCTTTTCGACCGGAATCGTAGTGTTGCGTTCGATGAGGGCTGTCAATACTCCACCTTCAGTTTCGATACCGAGAGTCAGCGGTGTTACGTCGAGCAGCAGAACGTCACGGCGATCGCCCGACAGAACTGCACCTTGGATCGCCGCGCCGACCGCCACCACTTCGTCTGGATTCACTCCTTGGTGAGGCTCTTTGCCGAAGATGTCCTTGACTATTTGTCGAACCTTGGGAACGCGAGTCGAACCGCCAACCAAGACGACTTCATCGATATCCGATGGCTTCATCTTGGCGTCTTGTAACGCTTGCAACACTGGCTTGCGGCAGCGTTCGATCAAATCATCCACGAGTCCTTCGAAGGTGCTGCGTGTGATCATCATCTGCAAGTGCTTGGGACCTGTCGCATCCGCCGTGATGAACGGCAAGTTGATGTCGGTTTGAGGTAGGCTTCTGAGTTCCTTTTTTGCCTTTTCGCAAGCTTCTTGCAAGCGTTGCAATGACATTGGTTCTTTTCGTAGATCCAAACCGTTGTCCTTGAGAAATTGGCTGGCAACGTGGTTGACCAAAGC
>JANPNA010000137.1:0-15223 GCA_031427235.1 Pirellula sp. | reverse complement strand
CAGAACGCTGCCGATGGAATCGGTTCGCTATGCGATCAGTTGCCGAAGGGCTCACCTGCGATCTTGATCGAGAATGTCGCGGGCCCATCGCGGAACGCCGATTGGATGGTTGACTTGGTTAAAAAAATTGGAGTCGATCGGGTTGGAATCCTGGCCGACTTTGGGAATTTCGATGGCGATCTTTATGCCGGCATGGCCAAACTAATGCCGTTCACAAAATCGGTTTGCACGAAGTCCTGGGACTTCGATGCAGACGGAAACGATACGAAGATCGACTTTGGAAAAATGATGCAAATCGTTTTGTCTACCGATTTCAGTGGGTGCATCTCCATCGAATACCTAGGCAAGAAGACGCCACCCATCGAAGGTGTTAAAAAGTCAATTCAGCTTGTTCAACGTCATCTTGCGAAATAAATACCGTTCATTCATTGCAAAATCGCTCGTCCACCGAATCGCTAGCCCACGGTTATGGTTGCAACGACAACCCCAGGCTTACGCCCAATGGCGAATGAATAATCCGGGCTAGCAGTGAGGCCCGGCCTTGAGCGTGGCCCACGCATTTGAAGTACAATTCAGCACATGGTCTCCATCCCAATCTGCCCTTCCAGGCGATCCCACCATGAAATCGTTATTTCCCGTAAGCCTTTTTTTGATTGCTTCGGTTCTCGTACTTCACCCCAAATCCGTTATTGCAGACGATCTGGACGTTAGGATACTGCTACCGGATTCTACCGCAGTTTATGTCGAGGCAAAATCGCTCGAGTCCGTCTTAGAACATCCATTTTCAAAATCGTTGCAGGGGTCCAACGCTTTCAAAAAACTGTGGCGATCACCCGATGTAATGAAACTCCGCGGTGGCCTAACGCTGTTTGAGTTTGCTGTTGGGGATAAGGTGGAATTGGTGATCAAGAGCTTGACCGCCAATGGCGTCCATCTGGCTGTCGACAAGAAAACCGAAGGGGTGGTACTCCTGGCCTGCACCGAAAGCCAAGAGTGGCTCGATGAGTATTTGCAAAAGCTCGTGAAGATAGTCAGAGCGGATGCCAAGTCCAAGAACCAACCCGATCCCATTCGCGAGGCGGAGTATCGCGGAATTCGCGGCTACGAATTTCAAAAAATGATTGTCGGCAGTATCGGCTCCATTTTGATCGTCACCAACAAAGGCGAACTGGGCAAAAGCATCATCGATCGGCATTTGGATTCGACAAACGATCATCTGCTCAGCCAGCCCCTTTTCCAACAGGCCTGGAAGTCCAACACCGAACCATCGCTTCCCAATGCAACGCAGCAGATAGCAAAGGCTTTTGTTGACCTCGATACGCTCAGGCAGGCTGGGATGGCCAAGGACTTGTTGATGGGCAAAGCCAAGGACTTTGCTGGCGAAGTCATCCTTGGGGGAGTCTTGGCCTCGTTGCAGAAATCAAGTTATGCGATTGCAGAACTCTCTCTCGGGGACACGAAACTCTCAATGCAAGTCCGTGTCCCGCATGCGCAGGAATGGACCGAGGAGTCGCGTTCCTTTTTTGTAGGTCCTCAGGGCACAGGCTACGCATCGTTCCTTATTGAAAGTTCAGGAATGATGGCGAGTCTAATCGCCTACCGCAACCTTTCCGAACTGTGGCTTCGGGCAGGCGATTTGTTCGATGAAAAAGTGAACGGCCAGTTAGCGCAAGCCGACAACACGCTGACTACCTTGTTTTCTGGAAAGGATTTTGGAACGGATATCCTAGGAGCCATCGAACCGCAGATTCAGTTGATCGCCTCGGAACAGGCCTTTGAGCCGTCCAATTCCCCAGCGATTCAGTTGCCAAGTTTCGGCCTTGTCGCAAAGCTAAAAGACCCAATGATGAAGAAAGAACTCAAGCGGACCTTCCAAAGCTTCATCGGTTTTCTAAACGTAGCGGGTGCGATGGAGGGAAATCCTCAACTGGACTTGGACTCGGAAACCATTGATGGCAAGCAGATTTACACTGCCATGTATTTGCGAGAAGACGACAAGAAATATGATAACGGACTCCCCATCCAATTCAATTTTAGTCCAAGCTTGGCCTTCGAAGGCAATCTGGTCATTGTTGCCAGTACGAACGCTCTAGCAAAAAAGGCGACGTCGAAGTCAACCAAGCAGAATGAAGCCATCGCCGAGGCCAAAAACAACACGGCCCTCAACGTGGACTTCGGGGCTTTGAAACACACGTTGGAAGCGAATCGGCTTCAAATGATCTCACAAAACATGCTCGAAAAAGGGCATAGCAAGTTGGAAGCGGAGAAAGAAATCGACACGTTGTTAAGTCTATTGTCCTTGTTGCGCAACGGATCGGCTGCCTTGAAATTCGACGATCATGTCCGGTTGCAATTGGATCTTGAAATCCATGCGGATCGGTAAGCCAGCATGCAAGACCGATTCCGACGCCAAAAAGCATTTGTGGAAGTAGGCGAAATTGGACAGCAGCGCCTTGCGAATGCGAGGGTTGCGATCTGTGGGATGGGGGCTCTCGGAGCCATGGTGGCTGAGCGATTGTGCCGCTCCGGTGTAGGCTTTTTAAGATTGATCGATCGTGATTGGGTCGAGTTAGACAATCTCCCGAGACAGGCACTTTACACAACCCGCGATGCTTTAGAAGTGCGTCCAAAGTCCATTGCTGCCCAAGAGCACTTACTGGCTATCGATCCGAATGTCCAGTTGCAGAGCGTCGTTGAGGATCTGACGTTTCTCAATGCCGAACAATGGATGTCGGACGTCGATTGCATCGTCGACGGTACCGACAACTTCGAAACTCGCTATTTGATCAACGATCTTTCGATACGTTATGGCATTCCGTGGGTACATGCTGGGATCGTAGGCGCTTCTGGTCAGTCGATGTCGTTTGTGCCCGGCAAAACAGCTTGTTTTAGGTGCTTATTGCCAGAACCACCACCAGTTGAACAAATGCAAACATGCGATTCAGCCGGAGTTCTTGGGGCGGCGGTCGGGGTGATCGCATCCTGGCAAGCGATGGAGACCCTAAAAATCCTCTTGAAAAAGGAAATTGCCGGTGACGGGTTCCTGCGGGTATTCGACCTATGGGCTGGGGACGTTCGGAAAATTCGCGTTCCTCGAAATCTGGACGGTTGCAGAACTTGCGTTCAACGCCATTTCGATTTCCTGGAAGGTGAGATTGGGACGCAGGCTCGCGTTTTATGTGGGCGCGGAGCTGTTCAAATCCAGTCCTCGGGCCGCGATCGTATTGACCTTCAAGTGCTCTCTCAACGGCTGATGTCGGAATGCCAAGTCACAGAAACCCCTTTTTTGGTCAGATTCACCCACCCACCCTATGTGGTCAGCGTCTTTGCGGACGGCAGAGCGATCGTTCAAGGAACGGAAAATCCGGACGAAGCTCGAAAAATTTACGCTAGATTTGTCGGCAGCTAGACGTTTTTCTGGTACTTTAAAGCCCCTTGAAGGGTAGAATTTTATTCAGACAGTCGCAAAATTGCATGCCTTGGGGAACTCATACGTTACTATTACCGTGGTGAATACTGTGTCAGGAAGTGAATCTTACTTCCGTTGCATGGTCGAACGCCGCTAGGAAGTGAAGCAAAGAACAAGATGCGTTACGCGTTTCGACTTGCAGAATTGTTGGGGCATACGCCAGACCGGCGCAAGCGTCCAGGCACTATCAAAGCCATTGTCGAGTACACCGGCTTAGATCGTCACCAAGTTGCAGCCTTGCTCAAAAACGAAGCCAAGTACATTCCGATCGAGGCGCTATCTCGATTGTGCGATTACTTGATCGAGCATGGTTATGCACGAGCTGAGGAATTGCCTGGTGCCCTTTTCGCGATTACGCCAGAGAATTTCTGGGAAATGCTTGCGCGAAGATCCCGCTTGGAGATTTGCGTTGGTGTGCGACGTCCGCCGGACGATGAATCCGCAGACACTGCTTGGATTGTCGCATCGGATAGCGTGTTGGCTGGCGAAGTTCTCAATGGGGTATCCACATTGGGCGGAACAGCCAAGGCGATTTCCGCCAAGAAGGGTGGTGGCAAGGAGATGCCGCACATCGAACACTTGCGACAGACTCTGGTTTGGAGTCCGGGCACGATGAATGTCGAGCAAGTGCACTCGCGCGCTCAAAACGTGTACGATGATTTCTCGGAGATGGGTGGCGACAAGGCGATGGTCTGCCTGGGGTCTGTAAAAAGCAATCCGACGGTGGAGCTCGTTTTAGCCAACGCGTTCGGATGCGATGCGTTTGTGACTCAAGACAATGTTGCCAAAGCGTCGGAGCGAGCATGCCCGTTCTTCTTAAGATACCGCGATCACGATCCACATCCTCCGGCATGCTCCGCAGGGATGCAGTTGAGCAAAAGCGAAAAGGCGGCAGAGGCTGGTCTCTACTATGAAACGGCAGACGGAACCTGGGCATTCGCTGGTGGAGCGACTCCAGGTCGCGACGCTGCGTTGGTGTTTTATATTTTCCGCGAGTCACTTGGCCGCTTAGAAATGGTACTGAGTGGGTTCTCGGGACGCGCAACGCGACTGTTGGCTCGAACGCTGGCTCATCGAGCCGAAGATTTCTGGCCACCGATATTCCATGAAAACTATCTTCAAGTTGGGGCATATCTGGTCCAATACGAAGCCGCCGAAGGGGGGGAGGACGACTCTTTGGACATCCTCTCGACGGACACCATGGCCAACGCCACCGTGATTGCGTTGCCGACTGAGGCTATCGCCAAGCGAATGGGCAAGGGCTCTCATCCTGGATGATCGAAGCATCTCGTGCTCAAGTCGAAGCCACACCTGAGCTGGACCTGCGCGTCCAGCTCGGTCGTCTTTCGCTCAAGAATCCAGTCCTAGTAGCGTCCGGAACTTTTGGTTATGCCGCGGAAATGGCTGGGGTTATTCCGTTGCCGGAATTAGGCGGCATCCTTCCAAAAACGATCACTCAGAATCCTCGGCCTGGCAATGCACCTTGGCGTACGGTGGAGACGAGTGCGGGACTACTGAATGCGATCGGCCTAGACAACGACGGCATCGATTATTTTCTTGCCAATCACTGGCCTTATCTCAAGGCCACGGGGGCGACCATTATCGTCAGTATCGCCGGCAAGTCGCTGGAGGATTTTGTGCGGCTTGCAGAGCGTCTCAACGAAGCGCAGGGGCTGGAAGCGGTGGAACTGAACGTTTCCTGCCCCAATGTTTCCGGAGGAGTGGATTTCGGAACGGATGCCAAACTCTGTTATGAAGTCGTGAGCAACGTTCGCAAAGTCCTCGACTGCGCGATCATTACCAAGCTTACACCAAACGTAACCCGCATCGTCGATATCGCACGTGCCGCCAAGGATGCAGGCACGGATGCAGTCACTTGTATCAACACAGTGCTTGGAATGGCTATCGATTGGCGCAAACGAAAGCCGATGCTGGCCAACGTCGTCGGCGGGTTGAGCGGACCCGCGATCAAACCAATCGCGCTGCGATGCGTTTATCAAGTTGCCTCCCAAGTTGGCGTCCCGGTGATTGGCGTTGGAGGAATCGCGAACATCGACGACATGATGGAGTTCCTTGTTGCTGGAGCTTCGGCGATCCAAATCGGAACGGCAAACTACTACGATCCTTTGGTGAGCCTCAGGCTGATCCGCGAGTTACCAAACGCACTGGCCGCTATCGGAGCGACTTCCGTTCGAGAAATTGTTGGCACATTGAAAACGTAACATCAGTCGGATGTTGCAAACACTCACTTGATTGAATTGAAAAATGCGAGTTTTGAGCGGGATCCAGCCCACCGGTCGTTTCCACTGGGGTAACTATTTCGGTGCCATCAAACAGTACATCGATTTCCAAGACGCCCATGACGGCTACTATTTCATCGCAGACCTGCATGCCCTAACGACCATTCGCGAACCGGGGGTTTTGCGAGGGTTCGTTAACGATGCAGCCTTGGATTTGCTGGCCCTCGGTTTGGACCCGGAACGAGCGACTCTGTTTGTGCAATCGGATGTTCCGGAGGTTTCGCAGTTGTGCTGGTTGCTCATGACAGGCGCACCATTGGGTCTGCTGGAACGCTGCACGGCATACAAAGACAAAGCATCGAAAGGGCTTCGAGCCGACGCTGGCCTATTCACCTACCCCGTCTTAATGTCTGCCGACATTTTGGCTTATGATTCCAACTGGGTTCCGGTGGGTTCGGACCAGGTCCAGCACATCGAAGTTTGCCGCGACTTGGCTCGCAGTTTCAACGCACATTATGGCGAGGTTTTTACCATGCCAGAAGCCAAAATTGTGCCAGGCGCTGCCAAGGTGCCTGGCACCGACGGCGAGAAAATGAGCAAGAGCTACAACAATACGCTTGGACTGTTTGAGGATCCGACGGAGCTTCGCAAGAAGATCATGCGGATCAGTACCGACTCGCGTCCGATGGAGGACGCCAAGGATCCCGAGACGGATCATCTCTTCCAACTTTATCGCCTTTTTGCGACCCAAGAGCAGATTGAAGAACTCCGCGCGATCTATCTGCGTGGCGGCTTCGGATACGGCGACATCAAGAAGCGATTAGCCGATGTGTCGGATGTTTATTTGCAACCTGCGCGAAAACGACGGGCTGAATTGGAAAGCAATCCGGATCGGGTCAGAGAGATCTTAAGCAAGGGAGCGGCCAAAGCACGCGAGCGAGCCAGCAAAGTTCTCTTACGAGCCGAACGAGCCTGCGGGTTGAAGCCTTAGCGTGGACGTTTTACCTGGGGTGATTCAACACGAAAACACTCGACGAAAACGTGAAGAACAGAAATCACGATTTGGAAATAACGTGATGATTGAAGTCGATAAATGGGAACGATAAAATACTAAAGTAAAGTAAGTCGATCCCAAAATGAGCGGCTAGTCGGTTCAATTGCACTTTGATCCAAACTTTGCGGTGCTTGGTTTACTAAGGATCACCAACGCGATTCCACCAACAATGGCCAACGATGTCAGCACGAAACGTAAAGTTACGGACTCTCCGAGAATAATGATACCACCCAGCGCAGCGATGGCCGGAACGCTAAGCTGAACGGTTGCGGCCGTCGTGGCTTTCAACGCCGGTACCACAGAATACCAGATTGCGTAACCCAATCCGGAAGTTATTGCCCCCGACGCAATAGCGTCCACAATGCCAACGATGTCTGGGTTGCTGTTTGAATACAACAACATGCTCAATAGTGCTGTGAAAAGCGAAGCACGCAGGAAGTTTCCGGCCGTAACCCGGGTGGGATCCCCGGTTCCTTTTCCGCGTACTGAATAAATACCCCATGCAACGCCAGCGATCAACATCAACACCGAGCCAACCAGCGGCGGTGTAGACAGGCCGGGAAGCAACAGGCAAACCAACCCTCCAAACGCGAGTGCAAGCCCGACAAGTTGTTGTTTATGGAGTCGCTCACCAGCCCACAAGCAATGACCAATCATCGTCGCCTGAACAGCACCAAAGAGTAGCAGGGCGCCAGTCGCGGCAGTCAGGCTAATGTATGCGAACGAGAAGCTGGCTGCATAAGCAAACAAGGCAAAAGCCGAAACCCAGTTTCCCCGTCCAGTACGATCACTGCGAAAGAAAATCGTGATTGCCCAAAGCACCGCCGCACCCGAAACAAGTCGAATAGAGGTGAAGCTGGCTGCGTCGATACCGGTGTGCTTGAGCGCGATTCGGCATAGGATCGAATTGCCAGCAAATGCGATCATGGCGAGCATCGTTAGAACGGCAATTCGGACAAATGACATAAATCTTTCTCAGGCGATATTCGGCGATTGTTTGTGGGCTCAACGTTGAAGGTCACCGAGCACGAACCAACCAATTCGAAAAACACACTGCCAACTAGTGTTGGAAGCTAGGTGCTAGGCCGTTCCGCGTTGATATGAAAACTGCTTGTCTGAAGAAATCGGATGTATTCCTAGGCGACAAGACATCCTTGTGACGCTGTGGTAGCGGTTGGATGCCCTACATCGACCTATATCATCGCCTTCGCGTTGCAATTACAACCGGACGGGCGTTTCGCCAATCCGTTAGTTCCGAAGTCTGATTGACAATGCTGTTGATCGTCTCAGCGCTACCGATACCGGTTTCCCTCTTACACAGGTCTACCAATTGTTCAACGCTCATGTAATCTTGACGACCGCTAAGCCAAATCAACCACTGCTTGATCACTTCACGCTGTTTGCCCCGAGGAGGAGCTACTTTGGGCTCATGAACGACTACTGCAAAAAGCCGGACTGCTGCAGCATAACGGCTAGGCTCGTTCGGATGATAGTTTGACAGTTGGTAGTAACGTGGATCCTTGATCCCATCCCGCAGATAAGGCTTTGGCGTGTAGCCGTACCGTTCTTCAAATTCAGCGAGTTTTTGTTCATCGCCATCCATCGCCGTTATATATTCGCTCAAGTATTGAACTATCATTTTCGGGTCCTCGCCACTTTAATTGCTTTCGTTAAATCTCGCTCGTAAGAACTACACGCGTCCCAAGCAGTCACGCTTTGCAGTAACATTCTAGCCTGTTCGGCGACAACTAAATTTCCCGACCAGATTTTGGGTGATTTCTATTCCGGAGTTGGTCCTTCTTTTGGCTCCGATGTCATCGTTTCCCTCTGACGAGCCTGGGCTTCCTCCAATCGACAACTGCTCACGTTGAGCTCGATGATCGTGTGGTGGTGAACCAAACGGTCGATGGCTGCTGCGGTAGTCATCGCGTCCTTGAAGATCTGCTCCCATTACGAAAAAGGAAGGTTGCTGCTCAAGGCTCCAATAGAGTGGTTACTAAATCATTCCAAGGAGCCTCAAGCATGGACACCAATCAGTGTACCTCTTCGACGAACGTTACGGAACCTTTTTTGTGGAGCCGATCCGAAATTGCTTTTAGACTCGTTAGTGCCATGGCCATGGCCATGGCCAAAGAGGAATGCGAAGCCGCCAAGCTAGAGCACCAAAAAATCTGGCAAAACGCAAGGCTTTTGAGGAACAAAGGCCTACCTCCATTCGTGAGCTAGTGTTCGAGAGAGAGCTGCTCGATGCAGCACCTGAGTTGGAGAAAGTGTTTCAGGAAAGGAAAGAACGATTCGAAACAACAACCCATCGCAAGCAACGTGCGCGCGACGCTCGGTGCGGTATTGCCAACGACTATCATCCCTTCGATCTTTCGACCGGCGTCCCACTGGAATCAAGGGAATGGAAGTCGTCCGCCCCCGCGACGCCGAAGCGATTGGCATTGCAGGTTCGTATCTGAATGCCCTTCACAGCAAGGGGTTTCTCGAACGACCTAGCCGAGGGCTGTACACTCTTCCCAACTCAGAACCAAGTGAGTTTCGCTCTATTGTTGAGGCCTGCAAGCTTTCCCCCAATGCCACCGTATGTCTCCTAAGCGCGCTTCGAATTCACGATCTAACAACACAGTCCCCATATGAAGTGTGGCTGGCAATTGGTGAGAAGGATCGCAAGCCACAGATGGTCTATCCACCGATTCGAGTTGTTCGCTTCTCGGATGCTTCGAGAGAATTTGGAATTGAGAAACGAAAAATCGAGGGCGTGGCGATCTCTGTTTACTCGGCAGCCAAGACTGTGGCAGATTGTTTCAAGTATCGCAATAAGATCGGACTCGATGTAGCCATTGAAGCGCTACGACATTGTCGCAGATCACGAAAGGCTACCATGGATGAAATCTGGGAAGCAGCCAAGGTTTGTCGAATGGCAAACGTGATGCGACCTTACCTGGAGGCAACGTCATGACCAGTAGGCAACCACGCGACATGTCCGCTTCCGTCCGTGCACGGTTAATGAACGTTGCCAAGCTGAACAACGAGGCCTTCGACTTGGTACTGGTTCGCTTTGCAATCGAAAGGTTGCTATATCGCCTTTCACAATCGAAGTATCGCGATCGATTCGTAGTCAAGGGTGCGATGATGCAATTACACCCGAGTCTGTGCTCATTGATTTCCCGACAGTACTTGAGCTACCTGCTCCGACTCTCCAATCCTATCCACGAGAAACGGTCGTTGCTGAGAAGTTTTAAGCCATGGTGATGTTGGGAATCGCAAATAGTCGGATGAAGGACTTCTTCGACCTTTTCACACTTTGTTCACAATTCGAATTTGAGGGAGAACTCATATGCCGAGCCATCAAGGCTACGTTCGATCGTCGCAAGACAAATATCCCCGCATCACGCCCACTAGCGCTAACTGCCGAGTTCTCCGAAGACAAGCAAAAGTCGACTCAATGGAACGCATTCCTGCGCAAGAGCAATCTGGACGGGAAGAATCTTGTATTGACCGAGATTGCCACGCGCCCTGGATCGATGGCATCCGAAACACGACATTGGGTGGGCTGGTTTTGGGTTTTGGTTTCCTGTTGAGCGATCTCGTTTGCTACTTGGTTGGCATCGCTGCCGGCGCTTTTGCTGAACTCACCATGCGACGTTGGCGGGAAAAGCGGGAAACTAATTCAATTGGCTAAGAATCGCAAAGCGGATGCGACGCCAACGGTGACCTCCGTCATGCGCTGGTAGTCCAACGTATCTGGCGTATCGGTGGATCGATGGTAATTGGGGTTTCTGAGAAAACTGGTGTCGGTAAGCATCAAGGCTGGATAACCTTGATCCCAGAAGGAACTGTTGTCGCTCAGCCGAATCTCGTTGATCTTCTCAGGGAGGCAGATAGAAAAGAGTGGCATCGATCGAGCACCACGTTTGAATCCGCGACGAAAGTTCCAACACAATTTCCATGAAGGCATATTGCCGACCGCTGCTAAGAAATCACCTCGATGCGGAAAGAAGCGACGCATCCATTTGGGAATGAGAGGTGGCACTGTCTGTGAATTGTCGGCTGTGCTGTAGTATCCGACCATTTCCAAGCAGAGCATTCCTCGAATCTTGTCGCCTCGCATGCGTGCTTGGCGAGCGTTGTATTGGCTACCCATCGCGTCGACATTGAAGTAAGGCGGTTCTTCACAGGCAAATGCAACGTAACGGATTGTTCGCTTGCTTTGGTGTTCACGCAGTAGTCGACTCACTTCGAGCAAAACAGCCACAGCGGATGCATTGTCGTCTGCGCCCGGTGTTGAGTAAACCGTATCGTAGTGAGCGCCCAGCAAAATGATCTCATCGGCTCGCTTGCTACCGGACTGCTCCACGATTAGGTTGGTCGCTTGATCACCGAGTGCATCGTAGCACTCATGCGAACTCTTGTAGCCCATGCCGGCCCACTGGCCCTCGATGTAACCAATCGTGGCTTGGATCGTCTTGGGCTTTTGAAGGTACCGTGGTCCGATCAAACCTGCCAAGCGATCGACGTGAAGTCGCAGATTCGATTCGATTTGGTTTTTGTCGGGTTTCATGAATAGGGCGGACCGAGTCGACGGAACCGATGGCTAAGTACAACCGCCACGGATGGGACGTTACGCATTATCACAGTGATCGGATTAACCCTCGGTGACCGCGAGGAACTAGGGCTATGGCATTTATTGACATCTAACGGGCGATGTGGCATAGTGTAGGTGGAGGAAAAGACCATGGGTTCAACGCTAAATCTATCATTGACAGACGAATTGCGAACTTTCGTCGACGAACAATCTGGTGACGGGACGCTGTATGCTACATGCTACGCCTAGCGAATTCGTTCGTGACATGCTTCGGAAGCAGAAGCTCCAGATGGAAGCAGAAAAACTGCGAACAGGCATCCTCGAGGGCTTTCAGGATGCTGCCGAAAATCGAGTGCAACAGTTCAAGGGAAGTGTCCGAGAGTTGATGAGTAAGAAACGCGGATAATGGCCAAGGCAAGAAAAACAAAAGTCTTTCTTACCGACAGAGCTATCGAGGATCTCTTGGAGATCCAGGCTTACTCAATCGAAAAATGGGGTAAATCGGCAACCGAAAGGTATCTTGATGCGTTCGACAATTTCTTTGCCTTAGAGGTAGGCCGAAAGATCCTATTCCTAACCGAGAGAATTTCCCACGAGTGTTGGTGGGGGCGGAAACCCTCGAAAACGTTGGGTAAAAACGAAAAACGCCGGGCGTCGATCTCTCGTCGTCCGGCGTTAACTTTTTGGGCATCGATCTTAAGGCGGGCCGATTTAAATCGTAGCGGAAGCTGTCAAAGCTTTCGTGAATGCTGGACGCCAACGAAATGCTTGACGCATTCCGCTACTAGGGAATGCTAGCGAAAGTGTTTCGCGGCCCAGCTTAAGATCGACGCCACTTTTTGGCGTTTCTTCCGTAGAAAAAACTAAAGCTCCCCGGACTGACCCTGTTATGGGAAGATCAGAGAGAACTCTCTCTTCGAGAACCCTTATTTTGTAGGGACTTTCGGAGTTCGAGTCCGGTCTGCTCGGTCCTTCATCGTGGGCCGTAATGCGGAAAAGGGTTCTTAGGGGAATTTAGTGTGCCGTAACGATTTCGTCAACTTGGTCGCCATTAAGATCGCCCGTTCCAATTCGGACGCCTCCCAAGAATGATGATCCGTAGGGTGCAAACTCTGACAAAATCGCCCCATCCTCCTCGTCGAGCACCGTTACCAACTGTGGTGACATCGCACTCTTTCCCATTCCGATTACAATCGCTCGGTGTCGATGATTTCCAAAGTCCACTTCAAAAACATCATTGCCGCTGATTGCTTGAATATCTGCTGGGTTTGGAGTTGTTTGTATCGAGACGTCCGGGCGCACTTCACGAACACGATACGTGCCAGGTCCGAGGTTTTCAAAGCTGTAGGATCCGTTTGCAGTCGTAACTGTGGAAAGTTCGCCTGCATCGAAGACGCTATTCAAATTGGCATCGATAAATACGGTGACACCAGCAAGACCAACGTCACCAACGTCCTGGACTCCGTTGCCGTTGATATCGTTGAACTTGAGCCCCCCGATTGAAATCAACTGAAAGTTTCCAAAGCTAACGTTGGATATATGGTCATCATTTCCTACTAAGATATCAGCAGGGTTGGACGTGGTTTGTATAGAACCGGCGGATTGCACTTCACGGACACGGTATAAACCAGGGCTGAGATTGGCGAAGGAATAGCTTCCGTTTGCGCTCGTGACGGTTGACGATTCTCCGAGTTCCAGCACGCCGTTCAGGTTTGTGTCGATGAATATCGTGATTCCTGCCCGTCCCGAGTCTAATGCATCTCGCAATCCATTTCCGTTAAGGTCGTTGAATTTTGTGCCAGGGATGCTGCTACATTGGCCAATCGTAATAACGTTGGTATCGAGAGTCACGGCGCCGTTTCGTGCCAATGCCCGACCAGAGATGATGCTCGCATCAGTATTAAGGGTGATGCTGGTGAGCGCGACAATGTTACCCTTGAAGGTCGTCCCGGTTCCAAGCGTCGCAGAACTACCGACCTCCCAATAAACATTGCAACTATCGGCACCGTTGATGAGATTGACAAAGGAGTTGCTGGCGGTCGTGATCGCCGAACCAATCTGGAAAATAAACAGAGCATTAGGGTCTCCTTGCGCGTCAAGAGGAAGAGTGCCAGTCAATTGGGCGGACGATGAAAACGTGTAGACGCCAGCTACGAGCGTGAGTCCACCCAAATCCTGGCCACTCAGGTTGAAATTGGATGCTCGGCCAGCGAGATCATTGAATGCAGTGGTTAGATCATTTTGCGATTGTAATGCGACCGCATCCGTTTGATGGACATTTCCATTGAGCGTAATACTCGCCAACCCTGTGATCGACGTTCCAGGAAACAAACCCAAATCTCCTGTTAATGTCGTTGGACCAGTGTTTGTCACCGTAGACGCACCCAGAACTGCGAAACTCCCGGCAGTACCAAGAATCCCAGAGAGCATTCGGCGATCCTCGGGCGATCCTCGAGACATAGAAAGCCTAATGTTCGTCTAAAACGATTCCGAATATGCGTTTTGGGGGTGTTTTCGAGAATCCGTTTTTTCCCAACAAGCGCCTTGGGCCACAGATGGTTCACTTTTCAAACTCCTACTTTGACTACTGGAATATTGGGTACCTCCTCCACAAAACCAGAATCACTTACGCATCACCTTCAAAGCGGCAAGCAACTATCTTCGATTTGGAAGGACTTCGAATGTTTGGCCAAAAGATGTTCGCGTTTTTGGGGGGGTGTTTCGGTGGGAACAACAGAGTTCTTAACTCGATACTGAGTCGTGTAGCAACATTCGTACCGAACGAACGTCAAAACGCGGTTATTCAAATGATTGTTGTCACACTAGTTCGACGGCTCTGTCTTGAATGGTCGAATTTGGCTCATGATCGACCACAAAAGTACGCTGGGCAACCATGCAGATCAGCACTTTATTGATTTAGTTGGTCGATTACTGACCAGTGCAAGCGTGCTAATCTCTTCGTGCAAGCACACTATCAGTTGACATTCAAAGTGGCGTTACGGAGCCAGACAACTAGCATGCATGTTCGGGCTACCGACGATACGTTCGATGGCGACAAGCTTGTCCGATCAAGCGAACAAGGAAAACTGGACCCACCTGAAGTTTTTGAGCGAACTGACGTTGTTGGCCAAAAAGGAACTGCGATTGCCACCGATGTTATCGAAGCTAGGAAAGTTTTCGGCATTGATCATCTACGATCTGGGCTATGTTCAGCAAAGCCGAGAGGAAATGGAAGTACTCTTCACGTTGATAGCGGACCGCTACGAGAAGACGAGTAAACGAGCAACCGTTCCACACAACCAAAGCCGATACAGCGTACCTGTTCAATATGCCACCAAGCATATCGTTTTACGAGCCTATATCGATCGGGTTGAGATCCATTGCGAAGATCGGATCATCGCCACTCATGACCGAGTCCAGCCAGGCGATTGGTCGCTCCAATTGGCCCATTACATTGCTCTTCTGGAGACCAAGCCAGGTTTGCTCGACAGCGGAAAACCCTTTGTAAAACATGCTTGGACCCAATCTCAGCGGCTCTTCCGCACTGAGCTAGAGTTTCGATATCAAGGCGACGGCACCCGTATGTTCATCGACATATTGCTACTGGCTAAACGCTACGACTGGAGCGATGTTTGCCGTGCAATTGACGCGTGCTGCAAGAGCCACGCGTTCAATGAGAAAGCCGTCTTGCTGGAACTCCAAGGAATCTGCCTATCGGCTCCATGGCCGACGCTATCGCCCAAAGTGGAACAAACTCAAACCGACGGGTAGTCGTATGATCATAGGTCGCTCCTTTCTTGCCGCAGTCACCGCAAATCGTTTTTGAACCGCGCCGTGGTAGGAGCGTGAACTCGATCTGGCCGTCTTTGGTC
>JANPNA010000136.1:0-18418 GCA_031427235.1 Pirellula sp. | reverse complement strand
AAAACGGGGCGCTCCTCGTATTTCACGTTCATTGTAGTGGGTGAAAGTACGAAATCCCCGCACGGTTTATCGGTCCCCCCGTGGGGGATGCTGCCAGCACCCGCGCCGACGCTAGCAGCGTCGGCCACGATTTACATGTCGGCCACGATTTTACGTCAGTCGATGTGAATGACTGCCTTCATGACGCCCGCGTTGGGATCCAGCCAGTTTGGAAACTCTTTGGGAACATCGGCAAAGTTCGCATGATGCGTGATCCATGGATTCGTGTCGATTCGGCCCGCTTCCATCAACGCAATGATGCGAGTGAAATCGCGAGATAGGGCATTACGACTTGCCATTAAGGTCATCTCGCGACGATGAAAACAGGGAGCATGGGGAAACTCTAAATTCTGCTGCGTGATCCCTACATACACGACCCGGCCGGCAAAGGCCGCGAACTCAAAAGCGCGAACCATCGACCGGTGGTTGCCCGTCGCATCGATCACCACGTCCGCCCGTTGACCTTGTGTCATCGTTTCCAAGTTTGCGATGTCGGTCTCGTCGTTCCGTATCACAAGCGTGTCCGGAACACCCATGGTGCTTCGAACAAACGCCAATCGACTCTCGCTGATATCCGCAACAATGGGTCGAGCGCCGGATAGTTTTACGAACTCGAGGGCTGACAACCCGATGGGTCCTGCTCCGATAACCAAGACATTTTCATCCGACCTGCAACCGCTTCGGTCGACTGCATGGCAACCAATCGCCAAGGTCTCGACTAAGGCTGCTTGTTCCATAGTCAATCCGCCAGCCAGATGGAGTTTCCGCGATGGCAATAAGATGCGTTCCGTCAAGCCTCCGTCACACATCACTCCCAACGTCTTGTGATGTTCACAGCAGTTCGTGAAACCTCGACGACAAGAATAGCACTGCTGGCAATTCAAATAGGGTTCGACCGAACAACGATCACCGGGCCGCACGTTCGTTACTCCCTCGCCAACTTCTAGTACCTCGACGCCCAACTCGTGACCAGGAATTCGAGGGTACGAAAAGAATGGAAATTTCCCCAAATAACCGCCGAGATCCGTTCCGCAGACTCCAACGCGATGGACTCGGACCAAGACCTGTCCCGCCTCAGGCGAGGGTGGCTCAGGGATGTCGATGATTCGCCATGATTCAGGCTTCTCGAGCTGCAATGCTTTCATGTTGAACTCTTTCAGTTGTTTTCGGGGAGGCCTTCACGATGTCCAATGTTTCTCACCGGCGCAAGGATGTCGATGACTTCCGACATCAATGCCGTATCCACTGGCGATTCCAACCACTGCACCCATTTTCGAATGTTGTTTGGGTTAGCGCTTCCTGCAATCGTGGTGGTCATTTCAGGATTGGCACAGGAAAACTGCAAAGCGAGTTGGGCAATGTCGACACCCTGCTTTTGGCAGTGCTCGGCTGCCTTTCGGGCTGCCGCTTGCACTTCCTTGGGGTCGCGAAACCAAACAGGCAATGTCGCGTTGGTTAGCAACCTAGCCGCAAACGGCCCACCGTTCATGATGCCGATATTCTTCGTCTTGAGCTTGGGCACCAATTCATCGGCCAAGCGTGTGTTTTGAAGTGTGTATTGGTTGTAGGACAGAATGCAATCCAATTCCGATTGTGAGCTGACCACGTCAAAAATCTTCATCGGGTAACCGCTAATGCCAACGAAGCGGACCTTGCCCGATTGCTGAATGCGACGCAGGGCCGGTAACGTTTCGTCGATGATCTGTTGGAGCGGCACGAACTCGATGTCATGGCACAGAATGATATCCAGATGGTCGGTTCCGAGTCGGTGCAGGCTGACATCGACGCTCTCGGCCACTCGTTTGGCAGAGAAATCAAAATGCCCCACATCGTAACGGCCCAGCTTCGAGCAAAGCGTGTACTGATCTCGCGGAACCTCTCGTAGGGCGATGCCCAACATCACTTCGGACATGCCACGTCCGTAGAACGGCGATGTGTCGATGAAGTTGAGACCAAGCTCCAACGCCACCCGAACGCTTTCGAAAATTTCGTCCAGTTGAACGCTCCGAAACTCTGCGCCTAACGAGGAAGCACCAAAACTCAGGATTGGCAGTTCAAGTCCTGTTTTGCCTAGAATTCTTTTTTCCATCTTCAGTTCTTTAGTTGGAGGTACGGATTGATTGATCGATTCATCGATTGATCGCAGTTCACGGATCTCAGCCGAGGAAGAGCGGTTTGAGATGCCGATCAAAAATGTTCGTGGTCACCTGTTCGCCGACGATGGTAGCGTTGGACTTGAGCAAATCCGTGAATCGGCTGCCTGATTTGGCAGCCACTTTAAAAGATACGTGCAACAACTGCCGAACATTCGCATTAAATCGAGGATCGCCGGGGATGTGCCGCAGGGTACTGGCAAAGTGACCCCCGTCCCACGACTCGACTTCTGAGGCCGATGGCAATCGAGTTCGGTCGATATCGATGACGCTGGCGTAAGGGGCGCAGAATTCATCAATGTGCTCAAACGCATAGGCATAGATTTCTTTGGCCAGCGATAGACCATCCCCTCCAGCTTCGGCAAGTCCGATCAACTCCTCGAGCCAAGTGGTTCCGGCAGTCTTGAGGTGGATGCCCGCACCTGTGGCTGTGAGTGCTTTGCGAATGATCGGATAGAGGCCAAATTTGTCACTGCCACTATGCACACTCAGTTTGAGGTTGGCTGGCAAGCCGTATTGTCCAATGGCGAACCGAATGACGGCTAGGTCGTCGAAGAATTCGCGTTCGAATTGTGTTAGATCGCCAACATAGTCAACTCCTTTGTTGAACCGACCGGTGAACTTGGGAGCGATGGTTTGGATGGGTAATTTCTCGTCGGCGAGCGCTGCCAAGATAATCAACAATTCCGGTGGAGTTTGGGGCGAATCCGTCTCATCCATCGACACTTCCGGTACAAAATTGCCGATCCCTTTTTTGTTTTCGATGGTGCGATAGATTTCTCCGGCTTGTCGCGTCGCCAACAGGTATTTGCGAGCCACTCGTTCGACTTCCTCGAGTCGGATTACCAAGGGAGCTTCTAGACCTTGGATGGAGATTGGGCGCAACAACTCGGGATGACCTAGTACAAATTGCGAAATGTCGGCATCGCTGGCGGGCTTGCCAATGGAATCCGCCACATCAATGGTAAAAAAATTGGAGCAGGCCAAGAATCGGTCGACGGTCTTCCGTTGGATATGATCGGCATCGACGTACCATGGATGGTTCCATCCCAGGTCGGCGACTGCGGATGCAGCCGAGTCGTAGACGCTTTGCGGTTCTGAGCCGATGAAGGTATGTTCTCGATTGGACTTGTTCCAAACCGGCACGACAACAAATCCTGGCTTAGGCTTCATCTGCTCGGATAGCTTAAGGAAAGCTGCAAGTTGCGCTTTGGCTTGGTGAGCAAATCGATCGCCCACTCCAAACGAATAAGGTTCTAAAACTAGCATGGTGTACCTTTTTGGAGAGTAAATCGGACAGATTGTTATCGAATTCGAGGCTGTCGAACGCTCCTCGCTCGACCATGAAGTCAAAATCGGAGCCACGAAGCTTGGCAACTATACTCATGTTTTCATTCCGGAAAGATTTACTTGAATCATTTAGAAAGTTCGCTGACCACCACACCCTTCGGATTTGTCTATCATTACTATAGTGTGAGGCAATTAGAAATTCCATCAGTTACCTAGGTGCGGCGACTGACTATGAGTCCGAATCCAAGAGTGCAATGATGATTTTATACAAAACGATCCTGCCATTTCTCGCATGTGCGCTGGCGGGAAATGCCATCGCTTTCGCCGCGGACCCCATCGTCATCAATCTTATCGATGTGTCGGTCCGCTTCCGTCCTGAAGCAATCGGCAACGTCAACGTCCGCATTCGCGGTATTAGCTTTCAATACGAGATTGCCACCAAAATGCTCAAACGAGCCGATCAAGGCAATGAACTCCATCCAGGTACGTCCATCGACGCACGCTTTCTTATCGATCGAGGCTTCGTAGAAAGTTTTTGGAATCAAGGTGAGGCAGCATACTGCATTGGATCCCTTCACACCGATACGGGCCCGGCCTTTGCAATCGACGGCAATGCGGTCTTCGAAGAGATCGTGGTCTATCCCTATGGCAGACATTTGAAAAAAACATGATTGAACAACTACGGAGCATCCTTTCGAAAATAAGTGGCGTAGGCTTCCAGCCTGCGGTCTTCCATTCACAGGCTGGAAGCCTATGCCACCATAGAAAACCGACCGTAATTTCCTGCGCGATGCTTAGGCGATCGGTTTTGAATTTTCCAAACAGTTGGACTCGAATTGCAATCGCCATGATGTTACAGACTTGTTTGTTCCTATCTCGCATGGCTGAGGCAGAAGAGCCGAAATTTCGCGACGTTGAATACGGTAGGGTCGGTGACATTTCGTTGAAGCTGGATTTCTACGAACCCACTCAGCGCCGACCGGAACGGCCATTGATCGTTTGGATCCATGGGGGTGCATGGCGATCTGGAAGCAAATCGGACGTTCCTGTAGCCAAGCTCCGCGAGCAAGGCTTCGCCATTGCGAGCGTCGACTATCGTCTTTCTCCGGTCGCAAAGTTTCCCGCCCAGATTCACGACATCAAAGCAGCCATCCGATACTTGCGTGCCAACGCGAGCCGTTTCGAGGTCGATGCGAATCGCTTCGTTCTCGCGGGTTCGTCGGCGGGAGGGCATCTTGCCGTGTTGGCGGCTGTTTCGGAGGGAGTGCCTGAACTTATAGGCGACTTGGGAGCCCCGGAAAAAACGGCTTCAAATGTACAGGCAGTTGTTTCGTTTTTTGGAGCAGGCAATCTCCAGACGATTCTTTCGCAATCGACACCGTTTGGGCTCGGTGTGAGAGTGCCTGCTCTTGAAAAGTTTCTGGGTGGTTTACCAGATCAACAGCCCAATCTTGCACGTCTGGCAAGTCCTGTGGAGCACATTGACTCAGGCGATCCGCCATTGTGGCTGTTCCATGGCGATCAAGATCCTCAGATGCCGATCAATCAATCGCACGAACTGGATGGAGCTTATAAGAAAATTGGCGTACCGGTGCGGTTTGAGGTGGTTCATGGTGGGACGCATGGAGGAACCGGCTTCTTTACCGAGACGCAACTGCGCCGCCTCGGAGATGAGTTGTTTGGCTCGCTGACGACTGAACTTTCCAATGGTAGACATTAATCCGATGGTTTAGCGTGCAAACATGCTTAATCGTTTGAAAAACAACGGGAGAGCGAGGCTCCTGCCGAGCTGGCGCCTCATTGGTTCGGCAGGAGCCTCACCCTCCCAAGTAATGAATTGGTTGGTTGAAGTCGATGTAAACATGTTGGAAGGGGAAGCCTCACCCGCCCTGGCAATGCATTTAGGCGAGGGCGAAAACACATTCACAGCAGAGTTTGTTATGATAGTTATTGCCACATACACGGTACGGGACCCCTTTATCCACCTGGGCAAAACCCAAGAGACAGGTTTTGAAATCGACGTGAAATCATGACGCACATATTGGTGGTAGACGATTCTGCAACCGAGCGACGGCGAGTGGGTCGGTTATTGGAGAAAGGGTTGGACGCAGCAATTGTTTCCTATGCGGAAAATGGTAAGGCTGCTCTTGAGTCGCTTTCATTGAAGTTGCCCGACTTGATCGTGACCGATTTGCGAATGCCAGAAATGGATGGTCTGGGACTGGTCGAAAAAGTTGCGGAAGGCGGGTTTGGAATCCCGGTAATTTTGATGACGAGTTTTGGTAATGAGGAGATCGCTTTACAAGCACTGAATGCCGGAGCTGCCAGCTACGTTCCCAAAGCAGTTCTCGGTAAGCACTTGATCAAAACAGCCGAAAATGTGATCGCACTTTCTCAAGGCAAAAAAAACCGTCAGCGGGTCTTACAGGCGTTGACCGAGGTTCATTCGCGATTCGTACTGGATAACGATATCACCTATATTCCACCTTTGGTTAGCTACCTTCAAGAACAAATAGCCTTGATGCGAATTCTTGACGAATCGCAGTTGATACGCATTGGCATTGCATTGTGCGAGGCGCTGACCAACGCAATCCACCATGGCAACCTAGAGTTGGATTCGGAATGGAGGCAGAACGACGAAGAGAAGTATTTCAAAATTGCCGAGGAACGGCGTTGTATAAAACCTTATTCGGATCGCAGGGTGCGGATGGTTGCTACGTTGTCGGACCGAGAAGTGCGTTTTGTCATTGATGATGAAGGACCAGGCTTTGCTGTCGACGAACTTCGAGATCCAACCGAAGAGTTCAATATGGATCGAATGGGAGGCCGGGGCTTGCTATTGATTCGAAGTTTTATGGATGAGGTGACACATAATGTGGTTGGGAATTCCATCACCATGATAAAAAACGTCATTCCATTGGATTAGTGATCGATTTTACTCTTTTGAGGCAATCAACGATGATTAGCGTTTTCGATATGGACGGAGCTTTGGAAAGAGTCGAGGGAGACCAAGAGTTACTCGATGATTTGGCGAATATCTACTTGAAAGAATCGTCGGATCTCTCGGTCGCGATTTCCCAAGCGATGGAGCAAAACGATATCATCGCTGCAACCAAAGTAGCCCATACGATTAAAGGGGCTTCATCCAATTTCTGCGCTCCAGCGATTTTTGATGCGGCTTGGAATTTCGAGCAATTGCAGCCATCGAACAGCCCTGAGGAAATTGCGTTAGCCTACCGTACACTGCTTCAAGAACTAGAACGACTGAGTCAAGCCATCCGGCAAGAGTTCCATATTCGGCAATAAGGATTTAGCGATGCTTTCGCAATTGCCCAATCGCAATCGACGGCGCTCGGGGTGGCGTTCGTGGATTTCAACCACGACCCTTGCGATTGCGCTAACCGCCGCACTTGCCTGGTTGGTTGGTTGGATTGGTTTGGCGGTCATTCATCAAATGTCGACGGAGAGTTTGGAAGCTCGCCTTAATTCCGAGGTAGAAACGTGTGTCCTCGCCTTGGAGACGTGGCTCGATGACCAACGGAAAACAGCACAGAGCTGGGCTGGCGAAGCGGGGGTGCAGAACGAGATCGTCGAGTTTATGAATACGCCGATCCAACGCGACTGGCAACGTGATCGCGTGCTGGCGAGCGACGAGCTGAAGGGGCTTCGAAGGCGATTATCGCCAGTCTGCAAGTCGCATGGCTTCGTTGGTTTTGTCGTGATTGACCGCCAAGGGCGACAGGTCGCTACTCTCCTGGACGATGCATTGGGACTTACGCTCGATGCGAAGCCATTGGCAGCCATTCATCGCGTATTTCAAGGAGAAACGGTGGTCACACTGCCTTTTGTTTCCGACATCGCATTGCCCGACGAGAATGGACTGCTTCAACAAAAGCAAACCACGCTATTGGTTGCCGCTCCCATCCGGGATAGCCAGGGGACAGTGATTGCAGTACTTGCCTTTCGATTGCGAACCTCCGGTCCATTTGCTCGCGCATTGGAAACAGCTAGGCCGGGCAAAACAGGTGAGACCTATGCCTTTGACAAGAATGGGTTGCTGCTAACCGACAGCCGATTTAATGATCAATTGCGTCGATTGGGACTAATCTCCCCAGCCCCAGAAAGTCGCTCCGTGCTCGAGGTAATACTGCGAAATCCGGGAGGTAATTTGACCGAAGGTTTTCGTCCAGCGGTCGCCAGGGAGTTGTGGCAGCTGACTCGGATGGCGGCAAGCGCCACCCAAGGCCAGAACGGTGTAGATGTAACTGGTTATCGCGATTACCGCGGCGTGCGCGTGGTGGGTGCTTGGCGTTGGCTGCCCACGTACGAATTCGGGGTTGCACGCGAAATCGACGTAGCTGAGGCATACGCGTCACTCGTGGCCGTTGAGCAAATCTTTCTGGTTTGGCTCGGTTTTTTTGCCATCGCCTTGGTGGTAAGCATCGTATTGCACTACCGCCGGCAGCGAACCGAACATCTGCGGGCGAGAACACAGGAAGCACTCACCACGCTCACCAATCGATTTCAGACGGTTCTCGATTCGGCAACACAGGTTTCTATCATTGCTACGGATATGTCAGGGCAAATCACCGTATTCAATTCAGGCGCAGAACGAATGCTTCAATATCGGGCCGCGGAAATGGTGGGCAGACAGACGCCAGCGGTGATCCATTTGGAGTCCGAGGTCCGCGCACAGGGTGAAAGACTAAGTAGAGATTTCGACCGACCGATTCACGGGTTTGACGTGTTTGTCGAGTATGCAAGACAAGGCAAATATGAAGAGCGAGAGTGGACGTATGTTCGTAAAGACGGTAGTCACTTAACGGTGAATCTGGTCGTTACGGCGTTGAAGGATTCTTCTGGTGAAATGACGGGCTTTCTCGGTATTGCCAAAGATGTGACGGAAAGCAAGCGAGCGGAAGTCGCCTTGCGTCACGAGCGGTTTTTATTGCAAACACTGATGGAAAATCTTCCAGACAGCATCTACTTCAAGGATTTGAATAGTCGTTTCCTTCGGATCAGCAAAGCCCTCGCGGATCGATTCGGTCTTACCGATCCGCAATCCGCCGTTGGTAAAACGGACTTCGATTTCTTTACACTAGAACATGCGGAGCGAGCCCAGGCGGATGAGCTAGAGCTGATCACCTCCCAACAACGAGTGATCGACAAGGAGGAACGCGAAACGTGGCCGGATGGTCGGCGTACGTGGGTCGCAACTTCGAAATTCCCTTTGTTCGATGAAACGGGGAGGATTGTCGGTACGTTTGGAATCTCTCGCGATATCACCGAGAGGCGGCTGGCTGATGAACGCTTTCGGCTTGTCGTCGAGGCCTCGCTCAACGCGCTCCTCATGGTCGATCACGACGGCAAGATTATCTTGGTCAATTCCCAAGCTGGAAAATTGTTTGGCTACCATCGCGACGAATTGCTCGGTCAATCGATTGAAATATTGGTTCCGCCCCATATTCGCGATTCGCATCCGCTGCTTCGTACTAGCTATTTTGAGTACCCAGAGGTGCGCTCGATGGGTTCGGGGCGTGATCTGCAAGGGATTCGCAAAGACGGAAGCAGCGTTTCCGTTGAGATTGGTCTCAGTCCACTTGAGACCGAAGACGGCGTCTTTGCATTGGCGTCCGTAATCGATATCACCGCCCGCAAGGGACTTGAAGACTCTCTGCGAGCTGCCAAGGACGCCGCCGAATCGACCAGTCGCGCGAAGAGCGATTTTCTCGCAAACATGAGCCACGAGATTCGCACACCGATGAATGCCATCATCGGGATGACGGAACTCGTACTGGGCACCGAACTACCTGCTACCCAACGCGAGTACTTGACGATGGTTCTTGAATCCGGAGAATCGTTGTTGGCGATCATCAATGAGATACTCGATTTTTCCAAGATCGAAGCCGGGAAAATGAAACTGGAGCACGTCGATTTCCCACTCTGGGATACCGTGGGGGACGCGGTGAAGTCACTGGCTTTGCGAGCACACAGCAAGGGCTTGGAGTTGGCGTACCATATTGGCCGCGATATTCCCGAGATGCTGGTCAGCGATCCCGTTCGCTTGCGACAAATCATTGTGAACTTAGTCGGCAATGCAATCAAATTCACCGAGCAGGGAGAAATCCTATTGACGATTACATGTACGGATCAAGACGAAAACACGGTTTTGCTGGACATTGCCGTTACCGATACAGGTATAGGAATTGCGCAGGAAAAACAGAAACTCATCTTTGATGCCTTCACCCAGGCGGATAGCTCAACAACCCGCCGCTTCGGCGGAACTGGGCTGGGGCTTGCCATCTCCTCACGACTGGTCTCTCTGTTCGGGGGTAAGCTGGAACTCACGAGCGAGTTGGATAAGGGAAGTACCTTCTCCTTCACCGTGTGGTTGGCTCGAAGCACACAGGTTCACGTTGGAAAATCCCATATGCGGTCTGACTTCTTAAACGGCACGAACGTCCTGATCGTTGATGACAATGCCACCAATCGCCATATCATCCAAGAAATGGTGCGAGGCTGGGGCATGATTCCGCAAGTCGCTGCCTCCGCATTGGAAGCTCTTGAACAACTGGAATTGCCCGGTGCTCCCATCCCGCTTCTGCTGACCGACATGCACATGCCGGAGATGGACGGGATCATGTTGGTCGAACAGATGCGACGGAATCCAAGACTTGTGGACGTTGGAGTTATTGTTTTGTCGTCTGGAGACCCAAGCAGCGACGCGGACCGTTGGGACAAGCTCGGGGTAGCGGTTCGTTTGATGAAGCCGGTCAAGCAATCGGATCTGCTGACAGCGATTGAGAACGCGCTCGCGTTAGGCAAACGTGCAACTTCACGGGTGGATATGCAAGCCAAGGAAGACTTGCCACACATCCGCCCTTTGCGCATCCTGCTGGCCGAAGATGGACTGACCAACCAAAAACTCGCCGTAGCCCTCTTGCAAAAATGGGGGCACGTGGTGACCGTTGCAAAGGACGGTCGAGAGGCCGTTCACGCTTATGAAACCCAGCCGTTTGATCTAGTTCTGATGGACGTGCAAATGCCAGAAATGGATGGACTGGAGGCGACCGCATGCATCCGAGTTTTGGAAGGCAAGCTAGGACGTCATACTCCGATCATCGCCATGACCGCACGTGCCATGAAGGGAGATCGCGAGCAGTGTCTGCAATCTGGAATGGATGGCTATGTCTCCAAGCCGGTCCGGCAACGTGAACTCTATCAAGCCATCGCGGCCTATTTTGTCCCGTAAATTTGGAGTGCTGGGATTCATCTATTGGATTCGGATTTCCGGCCCATCGTACTTCGTAAAGATCATCCTGCCGGCTTGGGTTTGCAAAGTACTTGTCACCACAACTCCGATCGTTTGATTAACGCGTTCTCGGCCCCCTTCGACAACCACCATCGTGCCGTCATCCAGATAGCCAATGCCTTGGTCTTGACCTTCACCGGTTTTTATCACTCGCACTTGAAATCCTTCACCGGGCAAAAATTGAGGGCGAAGTGCATTGGCAACTTGATTCAGGTCGATCACCTCGACGTTGTGCAACTTGGCAACTTTGTTGAGGTTGAAGTCACCCGTGACCAGCTTGCCGTCGAGGTGTTTGGCCAGCAGTACTAGTTTCATATCGACCGGCTGGCCAGCGAATTCAGGCAATTCGCGATCGTACATCATGAAGTCCATCTTTTCGCTGGTGCGCAAGCGATTCAAGATATCCAAGCCTCGACGCCCTCGAACGCGTCGCAACTTGTCCGAACTATCGGCAATCGTTTGCAGCTCCAGCAGCACAAACCGAGGCATAACCAGTTGGCTATCGAGGATGCTGGTTTCTGCCAGCTCGGCCAGTCGTCCGTCAATGATGCTGCTGGTGTCCAAGATCAACGGCTTCATCCCTTTGAGGTCACGAGAGAACTCAACATAAGGAATCACGAAACGGAAGTCGTCCTTGGTTTGAAGCAACAAACTAATGCAGGTGTAACAAAAAATAGTCATAGTCGCGAGCGAAATATAGGACTTAAATCTACTGTTTTCTAACATCGGATCCATAGCGATCGTCAATAGATACGAAAGCAAAACGCCGACCAGTAGTCCAAAATAGACGGCCGAAATGACTTCGATGCGTTTTCGTGGCAGCAACATGTCAGCGGCAACCACACCGAAAGCCGCCAATAGGACACCGCTAAAAATCAAATAGGGCATCAAAGGGCCTAAAACTTGAAGATCTGGCGATCTGGCCCAAATTGCGCCTACCCCTGCAGCGACGGTGATGAAGATGATTCGAAGGAACAGAATTGCCAACGCATCGGCAAAAGGGGTCTTCGAAGTCTTATCGAAAGAAGCGTCAAAACGAGAGGTGTCCATGGAATTGTCAAATGTCTACGTTCGTGAAAGGAGAGTTGTACCGTTCAATAATAACGTATTTAAACTGGGCATGTCACCAGAAATTTTAGAAACACCGACGTTTTGCCACCCTCCCATCGTTTAGGCCCGAACCGCTGGTGCCAGCCGTGTGAGTCGCTAGCACTCAGGTCGCTAGCGCAGTGGTACTTGCCAGACGGGCTAGCTATTTCGGAGCAACCGTAGCGATCATTCGCTTACCTTGTTGCAACGGTGGCTGCTCCAACTTGGAAAACTCGGCCAGTTCTTGAAGAACGTTTTCCATGACGCGACGTCCTTCATCGACGTGGGCCATTTCGCGGCCTCGAAAGATGACGGAGACTTGTACTTTGTCTTTGTCTTTTAGGAAACCGATGGCTTGGCGGACTTTAGTACCGATATCGTGTTCGCCTGTTTTGGGGCGAAGTCGAATTTCTTTTGTTTTGGTTTGGTGGGTACGTTGTCCAGACTTCTTACTTTTTTCATATTTGTATTTGCCGAAGTCCATAATTCGGCAAACTGGCGGCTTTTCGTTAGGTGCAACCTCGACCAGATCCAAGCCCGCATCCCGAGCGCGGTTAAGAGCCTCGTCGGTGGTGATTACCCCGTATTGAGTGCCATCGGGCCCAATTACGCGGATAGGGGAGATACGGATCTGATTGTTGATCCTCGTTTGAATGCGTTCGATTGTTGAAACCCTCTCGATTTGAATAAATGAACTCCTCCAGCCGACGTGCCAGATCGTATGTGGGACGAATTGCCCGACCGGTCGAAGACCGGCCAGACTACCTAGGTTAAAGTATCGGCAATTCTGGCCTACTCGGTCAACAGATGTTTAGTGAAATTCTCTAAGGAGCCACGCAATAATTGAGACTTTTCCGAACGGGGCTGGGTAAGGGGAGCCAAAATCGAGTTAATGGGTCGAAACAGCTTTCCGGGCTAGAGGGGGCGTTCGACAAGTGTTACTTGCACTTGCAACCCCGGCCAAGGTGGATAACATACCCATTCTGGTGTGAATTGGATTCCGAATCACACCTGCCCGCCCTTGTAGCTCAGTTGGTAGAGCAGGTGACTCTTAATCACCATGTCCAAGGTTCGAGTCCTTGCGGGGGCATTGGCATTGAAATCCCTGAGATTCCCGCACCATCAGGTGCCATAATCGCAGGGATTTTTGCATTTCTGGTTTTGCTACGTTCGCCCGGATTGGCACTGATGTTACCACCGGCGTTACCACCGTTTGGTATTGGTGCGGTGGTCAGTTGAGTAGCCTTTTCCCAGTGTCCATCGGTGGTTTGAAGGTAGTGGCGCTCAGCAATTCGACTTGAATGACCGAGCCATGTGTTGATCACATGATCAGGGAAGTGTTCCTGTAGGTCCGTTCGGCACGATCCTCGCAAATTAACAAACGTCTTGGGCCAAGGGACAATGCCGATTCTCCCGAGGATCCGATGCAATTGAGTTCTCAGATTTGTTTCACTCCCTTGATAGCCTCGAACACAGTGTAAAGCGCCATCGGGAGCCGCATCGTATGCCGCATCAAGAATTGGCCGCAGCTCGGGGAATATTGGGCAGAACCGCAAACCGGTTTTGATGGACTCAATCCGTAACCTGCCCGCTTGCCAATCCACGTCTTGCCAAGTCAGTGCCAACACCTCGGTCGGACAACGGAACCCCGCAAAACGACACAAACCAAAAATGAGAGCCCATTCCGTATCGCATTGGGCCAACACTTTAGTCGCAGTCGTGCGGTCAATGTAAAAGTCCCGCTCCCGATTTACCTCGGGACCAATACGTTGATCCGCAGCGGGACTCTCGGACAACAGTTTGGCCCGAACAGCTTGGGCGAACAACTTCTTAACCCGCTTGGCGTGTTTGTTCGCAGTCGATACAGCCAAACCCCGGGCCGGTTTTGTTTCGGTTGCGTCCAGTGCCACGGAGCCAAGCCACAATCGCCACGCATCGATATCCGCCTCTGTCACGTCCGCGAGTAGTCGATTGGCCCCGAAGTACTTCGAAAAATACTTGGCGGACTGTTCGTACTTGTATTTGGTAGTCGCCTTCAAATCAGTGCGGGACTCAATGTACGCATCAAAAAAGGGACCAACCAAGCGCGTGGCGTCACCTGTTGCGTGTTTGCGTTCAACTCCCACAAACCCCCATGCAGCCAAGCGCTCTCGAATTCGACCCGTTAACTCATTGGCCCATTTGGCCGTTCCAATGTCGGGAGCGACTCCCCCCTTTGTTGCGCGTTCCAACTCCGAAACATGACGAGAAACAGTATCGGCGTTGCGTTTAGACACATCACCGAGCCATAAGACGCGCTGACGATTGGATGAATCACGGAACCGAAGTTTGTAACCAGGACGGTTTCCATTTTGCTTGTGCAGACTTGCCATAACATCAACTCCCATTGGTTGAACCCATAACTATGAAAACCAAGACGGGCCGGTATGGGTAACCAGCTTTCGGATGTACGGTCCTAGTCTTGGCGATTGCAATGTACACGCTCGGCCAAAAGTTGGCCAATGCTTTCGCTCACTCAATCACAAGATCGACACGAGGACATCGTCCCGACACCCGATCCACCCGGACCAATCCGTTGGACTCCAAGTCGGCCAATCCACGTTGAACTGATTTCCTTTGGAGCCCAAACGGTTTGCACCTTTCGACACACAACACCAAGCCAACGCGCTCGGACCGCATACCCGCAAGATGGAACAACACCAAACCGACAAGTACAGCGTTACATCTGGGAATCTTTGCAGCTTTCGCCAACCAGTCCATCGGAATGGGACCCTTGATAAACGCCCCACTGGTCTTGGTTTCCCGTTTGACGATCGGTTTAGCATTGTCAGTTTTGCTGCCAAGCTCAATTCCCGAATATCGGAACACTTCCAAATCATGCATATCGATAACCTATTCATTTAAGAGATGATTCATTATTAGATAATAGATAAGAGAGACACCCTGTCCCGCTTGGTTCCAAAGCCCGTCCCGTTTGGTTCGGCGTGGTTCCATGCCGGACGGGGTCCAACTCGGCCAAGATGGCCAATACCGTGGTCCACATTTCGGTACCTCGTTCGTCCGAATACCGATTTGGATAGCTGACAACATCGGCGTCCGTCTCCAACTCAAACCCTCCCAACACAATGGCCGATGCTTCCCGCATTGCTGCTTGGGCACTGGCAACCGTTTCCGCGATGGCATTTGCCGGTCCTTCAATGAGGATTGCATCGTGGATCGGAGCGCACAAGCCAACATCACGCTCGGCCATAAGACAACACGCTAATCGTAACATCTCAGCTCCATTTGCTTGGCATGGAAAGTTGGCCAAAGATCGTGGGTTCGCGTCAGTACCTACACTCAACCTCCAACCAAAAACGGTATGCAAGTGTCGATAGAGCATTGCATGATCAACAGCGGACTCGGACCAACGCCAATACTTGGGATATGTTTGGCGGTGCAACCGCAATAACTCCCGAGCAACATCCAGTGTGTCTCCAATGCTTGCCGCTAACGATTCGGCTCCCATACCATATTGGACCCCCAACGTACACGCTTTGAACAATGCCCGCTCTCGTTTGTGGGACTGCTTGGTTGCTGACTCGGGGACCGCTCTCGCTTGTTTAGCGAATGCCAAGTACGGATCCCCCGAACGATAGGCCGCGAGCATGTTGGGATCGTTGGAGAAGGCCGCAGCAATTCCAAACTCTTGTTGGGACCAGTCGATATAGGCAATGGCTCGGCCCTCGGTCGGTTTGATCAGGGACCGCAACCAAGCACTCGGCCCAAATATGAACTTAGAATTGCTTGGCTGGTTGCGTCCCGTTCGTGATTGGAACGGACTGAGCAAACAACGGTTGCGTCCATCGGATCCAACCGCCAAGTCCGCGAGACGCATTTGGCCAAGCGTATGCCGCAGCTCCCGCCACTTGCCTACCAACACTGGATGGCGTTTGGCTGCTTGTCGGAATGTTTCATCGTCCAGACACAACGCGCCGCTTGGGAGTTTCGGCCACGCTATGTTGTGTCGTACCAAGTAACGCGCCCAACGGTCGGCCTTGAATGTCCGTCCATCAAACACATCGCCACGAGGATCAACCCGTTCAATCAACTTTTCTTGGATCATTGGCCAATGCTCCCGAAGTCCACGGAGAATATCCGCATCGATTGGAGTCCCCGAGTGTTCCATCGTCGCAATAGCACGCATATAACGGCCACGCAACAACGCCCTCGGCACATCGATTTGTCCAACCATCCGGTCCATCAACTTTGGCAGTGCATCCACATCGCTTTGGCAATAGTCCAACAATGCAATCCGTTCATCCGGCGTGTGTGGACCGTCTCGCATCGCCAACTCTCGCATCGCTTGTTTTTCGCTCGATTCCATGCAATCCAAACCAAAGTACGCCAACGCGCCAAGCAACCCGGATCCGCTTGGAGTGGTTCGCCCGTTGGTCAATGTCCTAAATTCAACATACAAGTCCAATACACGGACTGGCATGGGCCAATCGAGCGCGAGACAACATCCCAATTCAGCGGACGCAAAGTACGCCACAAACAGAGAATCGGGACCAACATCGAATGGCGGACAACTCGGTACACGGTCAGAAAGCCATTGGCGGACTAGTTGGTTGGAATGTAGTTCCCGAGCCACCAGGCAAACGGCTTTTGGCCGTTCGCCTGGTAATGCTCGAAACTCAAAGTCCACAAACCAAACCGTCCGAAATTGGGACAGTTTGGAATGGGTCATAACTCACCACGCAGCCGTTTCAATACGGGGTGATCAGTCGATCCAATGAAACGATCCTTGAAAGACAGTTTCAGTAGCTCCCCAATCGTTGGTACCGTGGACCAATCTGGCTCGGGTAGATTCCCGCGAGCCACGTTGGGCACGTAGCAACCACCAGACAAATCGGCCACCACCTTGGTCCATTGCTGCTCGGCAATGCGAGCCGCTTCCAATCCCGATTCATGCCAACGATTGGGTCGGCCATCAATACCCGGGAGGGTCAGCGGCCATAGGAATGGGATGGGGGAATTGCGAATAACGCAAACCACCAACATCGTGGGCACCACATCGCCAACCAAATGATCACGGACCGCAGGACTCACGAGGTAGGTTTCCCGTGAATCTTTGTCTGTGAATGCTCCGGTTGTGAACCGGTTTTCCTCACCAACCCGAACACGGATAAACTCTTGTTTGTGAGGTTTTCGGCACGCCACGGAGGTTATCACCGGCTTGACTTGGCTCAATTCCGAGAAGTCTTGCGACAATCTCAATTTGGCCAATTCGCTGGGGTCAAACGGATCGGGAGACGCATTTATTGCTAAAATAGACATCGTTAAATACCTTTCGGGCTCGGTTGCTTTTGCTCAGCATCCGGGCCATTTTCGTTATTTGGGTATGGAACACTCTTTTGACTCAAACCGTTTTTCGGTTTTCGTCTTATTTGTCTTGGCATATTGCATGCAAACCGATAACACGATTCACAAACAATTGCCCAACCAAGAACTATCTGTAATCTCTTGGTCGCATTGGCATCTGGGCACCATTCACATGGCTCACACATTGGTGGCACCTCCCGATTCGACCAACGCGTCGATTACTTTGTCGGGATCAAATAGCCGGCGCGTACCCACGAGAACACTAGGTACTCGTTTGGAAGCAACCAGCCGGTCCAACGTAGCGGTCCCAATGTTGGCCAACTCGGCCATCGTTGGACGGTCCACCAATCGACGTTGAGGGACCACCAACATGGGTTCAATGCGTTTGGCGATAATGTCAGCCAACGCACCAGCCAACGAGTCAACATCGGCATGTTTGAAGATAAGAGACTCAGCCACGGGATAGGTCCTCCCTTGGCTGGGCCGCAAGATCAGCCGACTGGATGCCATGCTTCGTTAGTTGTTCTGCTGTAGCACGCCGTAGTGGATTATCACCGCTAGATACGGCAGATCGGTAAATCCTTATCAATGTCGCAATTTGTTCAGACGTCGCGACTTCGCTTTTCATCTTTAATTTGGCCATGAGTAATGGTCCTCCTACCCGATGGCTTCCTGGTTTCCTTTTTCGCTACCGGGTTTCCTGAAAAACCAAATTCCCTCAGGGAATCGGAATGGAAAACTATTTCGAAGGTTTTTTTGGAAACCGGAATAGAAACTACTCGGCTAGCTTTTTGCGTTGTTTCCGGCGGCTCAATTCAGCTATTTGCTTCGCCGACTTTGCGGGCATAGCAGTTTGCTTTTTGGCCGCCCGCCAAGCCATGATTTCCATCCAACCGTCGCAGCCAATCACCGTAGGCTTGGATGCTTTGAGATGCCCGACCCAATTCTCCGACGTCCAGGAATAATACATCACATCGCTTGCACACATTGCCCGAATTGTCGCGGTGCATCTATCGCCCGCCTTGGATGACTTCGCGGCTTGAATCACCGCCGCCAGGCCGCCCGACACTACCGCCGCTAACGCTTCCGCACGAACTTCCTTTAGTGGATCCGTGAAGCTCTTCGATAGATGCTCGCAAATGATTTCACGCTCATACTTGAGTCTTTCCCC
>JANPNA010000135.1:0-14369 GCA_031427235.1 Pirellula sp. | reverse complement strand
GCGAGAACAGTTGGCCCTTATTATAGAGATCTGAGCCAAAGGCCGAAAAAATAGTGGAGCACTGGAATGCTGCTACTAAATGTTGTGCAAGCAAATCGTCGCAAACACCAATTGAGCCCTGATTAGCCGGTCACACCCGTTTCTAACTCCGGTATTGCAACTGTTCGTATACCCAACAATCTTCGCTTCCGATTGTGAATAGTTCCTAAAAACAAGATCAAACTCCTTGACCATTTCTCGCTCAACTTCGCCTATATCAACCCTTGATGGCGAGGCGACAACAGCTGCGCCAAACATACGATATCGTATTGAATCCAGGTCGCAATCGAAAAAGATCGAAAGGGCCAGTAACGAAGCCACAAAAAGCATAACACTTGACAATATAGGAACTAATATCGCCCACAGTTCTTTGGAATTCGCTTTTGGCAAATGCGAAAGCCATCTAGTTGCAACAAGCAGTGAACCAAGAATAAACAAATCCAGAACAAGCGAAAACCAGGGACTTACTGATAGACCACCAAAACATCCACACTCACTTACCCCCTTCATCACCATCCAAAAACTTGCGGCGGAAAAGCTAGCAAAAAAGCCAGTTGAAACCAAATGACTCGCCAAAGGAAATCGAAACGTAATAAGCAAAGACCCAAGCACGAATTCGGAAAACAAGACTAGAGATTGGAGAAAATCGCTAGGCATTAGACTGGCAAGGCCGCTTGCCGGATTCAGATCACTGGAAAACTTTAGAATGGATGTGCAAATTAAGAAACTTCCTACACCGAAATGAAGCACGAAACAATTCCATTTGGAAGTGGACATTTTCGCGTCAGTAACTGTGGAAAGCATTGGCATATTTGTCCCAGAAAAAACGCAGGAAATTCAAAGTGTATGTCGTAAAAAAGCAACCACTCTCACCAGCTTATTGTTATAGTTGAATTTGAGCAATGGGATTGAAAACGGCAAAGGGACACAGCATTTTTTCGGGGGGGATAGCCAATAACCACCACTACGGCAAGTGAAGATGGCAACATCTCGACCGTCGCAGCCCAATGGAAGTGCCGTATGCAGTAGTTCTGCCCGTACGGATCTGTGCGGGGGGCGGCCAGCAATGGCCGTCCCTACCGCGATGGTCGTTTTGTATTCGCCTTGTTGGTAAACTGTCGTTTTTCCATCACAGGAGAGCTATGATGCCGCGACAGAAGCGAGTAGACGAGGCTGGGGTTTGCTATCACGCGATCAATCGTGGAAATGCGAGGCAGGAAATTTTTCATAAACCGGAAGACTATGATGCGTTCATTCGTGTCCTTAGCCATGAGAGAACAAAGGTGCCAGGAGTCATTAATTGGGAAACTTCGTTGCACTGTCTTGGAAGAGAACAAAGGTGCCCGTATGGTGCAAAAAGTCGGACAACAGGTTAACGAGCAGTTTTGCGATAAAAATTGATTCCGTGAATGCGATTTTTCGATGAATGGAGTACGCAAATCTAGATTGGATTACGACAATTCGTTCGGAATCTCGCGCTGCATGCGGACATCGAAACAGTTGATTAGAACAGCGTTCGAGTCTTTGCAACGAAATCGCTACGCTGCACGTCTATGGTAGTGCTTAAGAAGCCCACCTAGCTCTTGTTCATGGTGGATCTCGCCTGCGATCGCCTCGTTAGGAGGTGGATCGATACGAAGGTTTTTCAGACCTTGGTGGTTTCGATGGCGATGCGTTGCAATCGGGACTTTTGGGTGGCAATCGAATCGGTTTTGTACCAGCCGCTTTCAAATGCTCTCGGAACTTTAACGTGAACTTGGTATCCCGATCGAGAAGAACGAGGAGAGGTGACATAGGGGAGTGGCTTCGCCTAATTCATCGAGTTCCCTTTCTCCATATCGAACTCCCTCAGCTCCCTGCCTACCACGGTTACACCCGACACGATTGCTAACGTTGCTATTCCGCCCATCCAGACACTGCGTACTAAACCGAGATAGTGCGCTGCCAAACCGCTTTCTAACTCCCCTAGTTCATTGGAGGCTCCCACGAAAATTGAACTCACCGCAGCAACTCGGCCCCGCATATGATCGGGAGAATACAATCGCAGAATTGCTTTGCGTATCACAACGCTTAGGCCATCAAGCATGCCAGCGACAAAGAGCGCGAACATCGACAGTGCAAGGCTGGTCGAAAGAGCAAATACTATCATGCTAACTCCGAACCCAAAAACACTCATTAGGAGTTTCACTCCGGCTTTCGCTTTGGGCGGATACTTAATGCACAGAAAGGCCGTTACCAATGCACCGAGATACGGGGCTGCATTCAGAAAACCAAGCCATACCGCATCGATATGCAGTACGTGGCGTGCGAACAAGGGTAACATAGCGACTGCACCGCCAAACAGAACTGCAAACAGATCGAGCGCCATAGCGGTCCATAGGATTTGCTTCTTCGCGACAAACCGCCATCCTGCCGTTAAACTCTGAAGGATTGGTTCATTATGCGAAGGATGCGGCCTTATTGGCTTGACTTGGATTCGCAACAGCAACAGCCAGGCCATTACGCCGAAAACGATGCTGGTCGCAAAAGTCGCTGACATTCCAACAATAGCCACCATCGTTCCAGCCAGAACTGGAGCCACAACGGCACAAGCGTGCCAAACCAGAGTTCCCCAGGTTGCAGCGCTCATCGCAGCAGTGTGTGGGACTAACTGCGCCTCGAGACTTGGTAGGGCTGGTTCGGCAAAGCCGCGTGCTACGCCGAGAAAGAACATGATGGTGTAGACCGAACCAAGAAACCAGCCTCCTGCATAGCGTTCAGCCAACAACAGACCAAACGCGCATAGGACTTGAACTGTAACCGTGCACATCAAGAGGTTTCTGCGATTGAAGCGATCCGCGAAATGGCCACCCACCACCGCCAAGCTCAATGCCGGTATTGCCTGTACTAGGCCTAGCAGCCCAAGAAATAGCGGATCGTACGGAAACTGATTGGCTATTTCAAAGGGAATGAGAAAAAACAGAATGCGAGTGCAAAAAGTCGAGCACGCAAAAGCGGTCATCAAATAGCGGAACTCGATGAAATCGGTTGCCAATGAAGAAGACGGGCCATTCTGGCCCGTCTCCGTTAATTCCGAATCAATCGAAGTCGTGATTTAAATCCCCAATCGAGATCGAAGCCAACCCAGCGGGGAAAGTCCACTCAAAGTGGATTCGTCCGATTCTCGCATTAAGCGTACGATACCGCGACGCTCTTCGAGCGATAGTTCGCTGCTGCCCCGTTTTGAGAATTTATCCTTTGGTGCCGCCTCAGGCTCTTCGTCAGCGGGTGGATTCCCTTCGATCGCTTCATTGATCAAGGGTTGCCCCATCAATTTGACGTCCGTACCGGCCGGTCGACGAATTTTTGGCTGCACCTTTGACATCTGATCTACCAACTTACCAGTCGAGTTCGGCGGTAAATTCCCATCGTCCCTGTCAAGCGGGTAGCACAGTTGCACGCGTTCGTAGATATCCACGCGTTCGCGTGGGTCAAGCAAACGATAAGTCGCTACCGCGATTTTGGCTCGGCGAACATCATCCTCGAAATACTCGCTATCTCCAGTGAGACGATCTCCAGAGTAACTCAATGCTACCGACATCGCCTGGGCCGCAGAACGTATAACGTTCGTCCGGCACTCCCCTCGCCTTAAGCCGAGGAATAGGAAATAAGCCACAAACGCTTCGTTTTTCTTTTTGTTTTGTAGTTTTCGGCTGAATTTCATAATACATCTAACCCGACCATCCTGAATTCGTTTTGGTAGCCTCTTGCTACACCTATCGACAACATTGTAGTCGCCGCCCTAGAGTCTTACCCCGAAACCGTTTGGAGCATTTGATGAGCCATTTGGACAAAAGTTCACTAAATTCGCAGCGGGGGAGAATTCGCTCCCCATGACGGATAACAAGGAGCGTGATCTCTCCCAAACATGTTCGCAAAATACCTTCGCGAATTGAAACTATTATTCCGGCTCGGTAATTTTTTCTCATTTTGGCAGTCGCTACGACGAATTTTGCCGAATGTGGATAAAAAAATCTGATCTAGCGGCACGAAATCCCATTTCTGTGTATCCTGATCGTCTGTGTCAGGAGACTGTTCCCGCAGCATCCTAACTAATGATCGATCGTCCACCAAAACTCTCCGTAGGTTATGGCATGGTCCTCTCAGGCGAAGAAATCAGAGCACGGCAAGGGACAGACATTCATATCACCCCGTTTTGTGAGGAATGTCTCAATCCGAACAGTTACAACTTGACGTTGCACAACGAGATCTTGGTTTACGAGGAGGTCGTTTTGGATGTCAAGCATCCAAATCGATTTCGGCGAATCACGATTCCAAACGAGGGCCTCATCCTGAGTCCTGGCCAGATTTTCCTGGGTCGAACTGTTGAACATACCGAGACCCACAACTTGGTACCGATGATCGAGGGACGAAGTTCGATCGCGAGACTCGGGCTTTTTGTGCATTGCTCGTCAGGATTTGGCGACGTTGGATTCCGTGGCCATTGGACGATTGAGATGTTTGCGGTCCAACCCATTCGCATTTACGCGGGTATTCGGATCTGCCAGATTTTCTATCACGAGCTCGTCGGCGAAGTCCGCGAGTACGCTAGTGAAAAGTATCAAAACAATCGCGATGTGCAGCCGAGTATGCTTTATAAGGAGTTCGCCGGGTGCCGAGAGTACGACCAATTGGAACTCAACTTTGGTTCGGTTGCGGCAAAACGCCGCGAGGATCCTAGTAGCCGCGTGCATGCGGTTTTGGACGCTTCGACGTAATGACCGTCTCAAATCTAGATCAAATCCAAGCGCTGATCCCACATCGAAAGCCGATGCTGTTGGTTGACGAAGTGATCGAGCAGACGGAGAAGTCCATCGTATGCAAAAAGACGTTCTCAAGCGAAGACTTTTTCCTTCAAGGGCACTTCCCAGGCTTTCCACTCGTGCCCGGCGTGATTCTGTGTGAATGCTGTTTGCAAAGCGGTGCGATTCTGCTCAGTCAGTTTACGCCGAACGATGGGTCGGTCCCGGTCGCTACTCGCATTGATGGTGCCAAATTCAAACGAATGGTTCGCCCTGGTGAAACGATCCAAATCGAGGTCACGCTCAACGAAATTGTATCGACCGCTTATTTCATGACCGGCAAAGTCACGGTCGATGGAAAACTGGCCGCTAGGCTTGATTTCGCTTGCAGTGTTGCCAAACCTATTCCCGAATAAAACGCCCGCATCTCTTTGATCTCAAGTTTGGATGCAATCCATGGAAACGTCAGCCAATTCGCTGCTCTGCTGGCGACTTCGAGAGCCGCCATCCGCGGACTCGATCTGTGGCGATATAGCGACTAGCGCTATCGATCTCAACATCCCAGAGGAAATTACGGCTGGCAACGGTCGTTTTAGTATTCGGTACAACCAACTCCATGCGGGTTGCTCAGCGGGCTTGTATTGTTTGACGATCGACACGGGAAATGTCATTGCAACCCTACTGCCCGATCGAGGGATGGGACTGTGGAAATGTTGGAGCGGTGATTTGGAGTTTGGCTGGCAAAGCCCCGTCCCAGGCCCAGTGCATCCTTGCTTTGTTCCAGTCCACGATGCATCGGGCATCGGCTGGCTTGAGGGTTTCGACGAACTTCTGGTTCGATGCGGACTGCAAAGCAATGGAGCTCCGGAATTTTGTGAAAACGGCACGCTTCGTTATCCGCTTCACGGTCGCATCGCGAACTTGCCCGCACATCGTCTCGATATCCAAGTTGATGTCGAAAATGGGATTTTGGATGTGATCGGAGTCGTAAGCGAATCGCGATTTTTAGTTTACTCACTGGAGTTGCAAACGCGTTACCGTTTTCGTGTAGGAAGCCCGGTTGTTGAGATCATTGACACCGTAACGAACCGATCAAGCCAACCGAGATCGATGCAGTTGTTGTATCACATCAATGTTGGCCAACCCGTCTTGCAATCAGGCTCAACCGTTCATGCTGCGTATCGAAACTTAGCTCCACGCGACGCTCGAGCGGCCGAATCGATGGAACGATGGAATCAATGCGATGGCCCTGCCAGCGGTTACCAAGAGCAAGTCTATTTCATGGATCCGGTCGCGGATGAACATCTTTGGTCCGAAGCAATGTTAGCTTCCTCGGATGGCACTTATGGCTTCGCTGTCCAATTCGACACGCGAACCCTGCCCTACCTGAGTCTTTGGAAGAATACCGCCGCGGTCGAGGATGGATATGTAGTCGGTTTGGAGCCAGCCACCGGCTTTCCCAACACGCGCTCTTTTGAAGAGAAGAATGGTCGAGTCGTTCCATTGCAAGGGGGCGAATCGAAATCGTTTCGATTGAAATTGCAACCGCTAACGACTTCTAACGCAGTCACTCAATCGGTAAGCCGAATTAAATCACTGCAAAGTTTTCCCGGAAATCTAATGGATAGTCCTAAATCAGGTCAGTCCTCGGCAGCGGACAAATGAAGTTGGCAAAGGGAGTCCAGGTCTGCAGTTGGCGCTGCTATGCTTGAGTGTTTGAACTGAATTAAAGGTTGCGTTTGGCTTCATCCACCATGTACATGGTGTTGCAGCCGGGGCAGCTTAGGTACCAAGCGTAGTAGTATTTCTGGCCGGGCTTGGGCGTTTTGGCTTTGGTGGGTTTCTGGACGATTGGCGTACCGCATTTTCGGCAAGGTTCACCGGCTTCCTTGTGCGTTACAGTGCTTGCGCCCGTGGAACCTTCAGCAGAGGTAGCTTTTCGAAGCGGCGCGAGTCCGATGCCTGGAACCGTTCCTCCATTGGCTTGAATTTCTCGAATGTACCCCTCGTCAGGCACCGTGTCGTACGACTGCGCAGCAGCCACCGCCAGTTCATCACAGCGCTCATTTTCAGGGACCCCCGCGTGGCCCTTAACCCACTTGAAGCGAACCTTATGCTGAGAATAGATGGCGAGAAACCTGGCCCATAAATCCGCATTCTTTGCTTTTTCGGATTTAGTACGGTACCAGTTGTTTTTGCTCCATCGCAAAACGGACCCCTTCTCAACCGACTCGACAACGTACTTTGAGTCGCTATACAGAGTTACGCTACATGGCTTGGTCAACGCTTCCAATCCCACGATGACCCCCATCAATTCCATCCGATTGTTGGTCGTTCGATGAAAGCCCCCGGAGAGTTCTTTGCGATGTTTACCGGCCAGCATAACGACGCCGTAACCACCAGGTCCAGGGTTCGGTTCCGCTGCGCCATCGGTATAAATCGTGACATGGCTCATGGCGGCGTGTTCGGGAGTTGAAGTTTCATTAGCCATCTCAGCCACGCAGTCTAGGGTGTAGCCGCTAGCGGTCCGTAGATCGGTCGGTGTTTGGTATAGCCCCCGTCGGTCGTGAGGACTTCCCCGGCACACCAACATTCATTTGCCCAAAAATACATGGTTGCCGCAGAAATGTGTTTCGGCTCCGTAAGTGCTCCCATCGGCATCGCTTCTGCTACTGCGTCCAATCGACCAGCGCTAATCGGATTCTGTGCCGCCATTGGTCCACGAAGCGGTGAAGGTGCGAGGCCATTCAGAATAACGCCGTACTTTTCGACGAAGTGCCGTGATTGCAGTCGCAGAAAATTGAGCAAGCCTCCTTTGGATTCTTCGTAGGCCGAACTAGCCCGCCCCTCCGCTCCAACGGTGGCTGAAGTCGACAGAACGATAACACCCCGCGAACCATGCACAAACGAACCGGTTTTTACACCGTGTTTGATCACGTTGTGGGCACCCCAAAGATTAACTTCACAAGCTCCCATGACATCTTCTTTGGTCAGATCCTCAGGCGCTGTCAAGGGCTTTGGGGAAATTCCCGCAGTATGCATAAAGTACTGGATTCCAGGATGACGCAGGAAGAACGCATGAACCGCTTCTTCGCTCGTAATATTGACCGACTCGGCCACGACTTCCGTAGCGCCGTTGGATTGCCGAGATACCGAGCTCGCAAAATCAGCCAAAGTCATTTTGATTGTGCCAACCCCAATAGTGGTCGAATGATCGACCAGAATCAGCTTTTTGAGATTGAGCCATGGGATGATGTTCGAAGCCATGTGTTGGCCCATCAATCCAACACCAATGATTAAGGCAGTGGCGTTGTCGTGATAGCTGAAAGGCAAGGGAGGCAAGTTGAAACACTCCTCGTAAAAGTTCTGTGGATACCTGAAGCATTTCATAGCTTAACGGTTGACGCATTTTTTGGTAGCTTGGGTTAGCGTGGCCGTGGCCGACGCTGCTAGCGTCGGCTCGGATGCTGGCAGCATCCGCCACGATTGTTTGTTGTGACTATCTTACTGCGACAAATCTGACAATTATGCGTTAGAGGGCCGATTTTCGACCCGACTTGGACGGCCGAAGCAAACACACGCGGCATGGGATTGCGGTGACGATTTGAAGCGGCTGTTAGGTCTGTCCGAAGAAATGCATTCGGTTTCTCGCATTTCCCAAGCCGTTTGGTGAAGATTTCGAAACCAATTTGAGTGTGGCTGAATGTCCTTTCCGAGGTTTCGACTTGGAAGTCCCTACTTTTTCTGCGATACTCTTTTGTATTCGGATTTACCACCTATTGAGGGGTGTTTTCCGCCTTTTGGAGCTCACTGGGAGCCCAAATCCGAGTCCGTGACGATTACCGGGCTTACGACAATTTTTGTGTGCATCGATGGCTGGACTACTGGCCCGTTGCACGCTTGTTTTATTTGGGAGATTGGCTGAATGTACAAGAATTTGAACGCGACCGTATTGGGTGTTTCTGGACGACAAAGCGAGTTGATCGAATTGGCAATGACCTACGGGTTTCGCGGTTTGGACATCGATATCGTCGATTTGGTTAAGCGAACTCAGCGAAGCGAATTTGAAAAGGCAGCCCGTTATTTGCTGAGTGCAAAGATGTTGGTTAGCGGTTTTGAAACGCCGATTGATTTGGATAGCGACGAAGCGACCTTCGAAAAGACGCTTGCCCAGTTGCCTGCGGCCATCGAAATCGCTGGCAAAGTCAATGCTCGCGCTGGCTTCCTTCGATTGCCAGCAGCGACCGACCGACTCCCGTTCCACGAGTATTTTGACGTCCTCCGCAAGCGAGTAGATCGTATCGCCGAGATTTTTGCTGCTAACAAAGTAATGTTAGGGCTCTATTTTTCGACTGCCATAGAAAATCGCGAGAATCGCCAGTTCAAGTTTATTCAAGACGTGGAAGGATTTCTGGCCTTCTTCAACGCGTGTACCAACCCAAATGTTGGTTTGGTCATCGACACCTTCAATTGGGTTGTGGGCGGTGGGACTTTTGAACAATTGGCGACCATTCCAGGCAATCGAATTGCAGTTCTTCGACTAGCCGACACCGAAGTACTCCCCACCATCGAAGACGCCAGCCTCAAGATGCGTCAATTGGCTGGTACGAGTGGCGTCATCGACAACGTTCGAATCGTCTCGGTCTTGAGCAAAGCTGGATTTGATGGCCCGATCACCGCATTCGGGCATGCGAGCAATTTCGGCGGAATGACACGAGATTCCATCGTGGCTAAGAGCCAGGATTCGCTCGACAATGTTTTGGCGGGTGCAGGCTTGCCCACATTCACAAGGCGACCGGATATGATAGTCGAATCCACCTCTCCGCTGGTCTTGGAAGACATCGGATTGGAAGCGTAAATTCGAACCAATAATCCTAGCAGTAATGCCTTGACCTTGAGGGTGTAAATGACCAGACTGACGCTTCGTGTTGTTCAAGGGGCAGATCGTGGCCGCACTTACGCGGACCTGAAAACGCCGATATCCATCGGTCGCGAAGAGGGCAACTCGATCCAGCTAAATGACGAACGAATCAGTCGATTTCATTGCAAGATTCAAGAGGACAACGATCATTTGGTGCTCACCGATCTGGAGAGCACCAACGGAACGCGCGTCAACGGTCAGGATTGCCAACTTCGAATCCTACGCTTCGGCGACATCATTTCTGTCGGCCGAAGCATGTTGCTCTTCGGGACGCATGATCAAATCAGTTCGCGCGTTCAAGAGAGCCTTACCGCGGTAGAAGAGTCGCGGATGATCAAAAAGACCGATAGCGGCGATTTTGATTTAGACCCTGCTCTTGCGGAATCCGTAAGGGTGCTGCGAGATCTCAATCAGCCACCGCAATTGCCGGAACGGCTTAGTCCTAGCCAGGCCGCACAATTGGCTGAACTCTTCGAGTATTTCCATGCGAGAATCGGTGAAGTCGTAGATGTGGTCAAAATAAATGACAAGCGCGGTTCCATCCACGTCGATCTTGCGACTTGGCAATTGATGCTGCAGTTGTATAGTCGCCTTTCGGAACTCATTCGCGGAATTGCGGATCCCGATTTCAAATTACCCGGCTAACGCTTCTTCTACTTCGATAATCCTCATGGCTTCCTTATTGAATTTCACCAAGATGCATGGCGCAGGCAATGACTATGTCTACGTCAGTGGTTTCGATCAGGCGCTGCCCCTGGATTTGCCACAATTGGCCATTCAAGTTTCGGATCGAAGATTTGGAATCGGAGGCGATGGCCTCATTGCGATTCTTTCAAGCGAAAAAGCGGACGCGCGCATGCGAATGTTTAATGCAGACGGGAGCGAATCCGAAATGTGCGGCAACGGAATCCGTTGCGTCGCAAAATACGTCTACGATCATGGGATCAGCAAGAAGGAATCACTTACCATCGAAACGGGGGCCGGTGTGCTCTCGCTCGTCCTAACCGTCGTCCATGGATTGGTTTCTCAAGTCACAGTGGATATGGGCCCACCAAGGCTTGAGGCCGCACAGATTCCGACAACGCTCGGGGCGAGCCCGACCTCCCATGTCATCAATTGGCACCTTGAGTTTCGGGGCCACACGTTGTTTGCTACCTGTGTTTCCATGGGCAACCCGCATTGTGTGATCTTTGTTCCCGAAGCGACAGATGAATTGGTTCTTGAAATTGGGCCATTGATTGAACGAGACGATCGGTTTCCCAAGCGGACCAATGTCGAATTCGTTGAGGTGTTGTCACCGGGTGAGGTTCGACAGCGCACTTGGGAACGCGGCTCGGGTGAAACATGGGCGTGTGGGACTGGAGCTAGCGCGGTTTGTGTGGCAGGAGTTTTGACGGGAAAAACCGACCGACAGATTCTTAATTCGCTAAGGGGCGGTCAATTGCGTTTGCGTTGGGACGAACAGAGCAATCACGTCTTTATGACCGGGCCTGCCGTCGAAGTCTTTTCCGGCCAATGGCAACTCAGCGAGTAATGCGGTTCCCCCATATCGACTTGCAACGTATGACCATGCGTTGGGGTGGGACGCTTTTGGCTTTCGGAATACGAGCTTGGATGCGATCCCTTGATTCTCGAATCGCTTGCTACGAACCGAACATGGATCCAGCCGTTGCGGGGTTCGAGGGACCAGCCATCTACGTCGTTTGGCACGAGTATCTCGCGTTGCCTCCCTGCAACCGTCGCGGCTGCGATGTGACGATGCTCTTGAGTCAGCATCGCGATGCGCATTGGTTAACCGAGGTCATTCGACAATTTGGTTTTAAAACGGTTCGGGGTTCGACTTCACGCGGTGGCGTTCAAGCGATCTTGCAAATTCGACGCAACAACCGAGGTACCAGCCTCGTCATCACGCCGGATGGTCCCCGGGGCCCTAGGCGCGAGTTGTCGAGTGGGTGTGTCTTCTTGGCCGGGCTCTTAGGAATTCCAATTGTCCCTTTGGGTTGTGGTTTTGATAGGCCATGGCGAAACACGGGGGCGTGGGATAAGTTTGCAATACCGCGTCCTAGTTCCAGAGCCCGAATCGTACTCGGACCTGCTATAAAGGTGCCACGCAAATCGAGCAAAGAGGAAATTGAGGATTATCGACGCTACATTGAATCTATTTTGGTGGCGGTGACTGAGGAAGCCGAAACATGGGCGGCGGACGGTTCGAGGCGAGTCGGCGAGAGAGGGTTCTTTCCGGTACCAAAAGGAGCGATTGAACTGTGACAGGCTTTTTATGGAGCGATGATGCGGACGCATTCTTCGGAGAAAAACCGAAAGCCAATCCAAGCAAAAACAATCCGGCATCGAAGCCAGTTGGCAAGCCTCCGGCAAAGCCTCGACCGGGCACCAGTTCGGACGCTCCGCTCAGCGTAGCCCAACTCAACGCATGGGTGAAAAACGCGATCGAACAAACGGTCCCTACCTTCTGGTTGGCCGGTGAAATCGGAAACCTCAATCAATCGGCCTCTGGTCACGTTTACTTGACGATCAAGGATGCGACGAGTCAAGTTTCCGCTGTCCTTTGGCGATCGACCTTCGAACGCATCGGAATGGATCTTCGAGAAGGAATGGCGGTCTTGGTCCAAGGCCGAATCGAAGTCTACGGTCCGCGTGGTACTTATCAGGTGATCATAACTCGCATGGAGCAGCAGGGGCTCGGAGCGCTACAGGCTGCATTTCGACGACTTCACGCCAAGCTTGAAAAAGAAGGCCTTTTCGCATCCGATCGCAAAAAAGCGTTGCCTGCTTTTCCAACGCGCATTGGATTCGTAACAAGTCCTAGCGGGGCAGCCATCCATGACTTCACGCAAGTCCTCAAGCGGCGCTGGCCCGGTGCGAGCGTTTTGATCATCCCTTCACGCGTTCAGGGTGACGGGGCTGCATTGGAGATTGCGGAGGGGATCCGTGTGGCTGCTTTACTGAAACCAGCCCTCGATGTACTAGTTGTGGGGAGGGGTGGCGGTTCGTTGGAGGACCTCTGGTGCTTTAATGAAGAAGTAGTGGTGCGGGCTGTGGCTGAATGTCCGCTGCCAACGGTATCCGCCGTCGGCCATGAAATCGACGTTACGCTTTGCGATCTTGCCGCCGATGTCCGAGCCCTTACCCCTTCGGAAGCAGCCGAGAGAATTGTTCCAAGCCGTGACGAAGTGTTCGAAACACTCGCGACGGTTCAACGTCGACTCGACACGCTGCTACTTCATCGCTTGAGTCAAGCTGAGATGAGACTGAATTCGGTTGCGAGCCGTCCAGTGTTGCAATCACCAGAACGATTGCTGGAAACACCGACACAGCTTTTGGATGATTTGCATGAATCGTTGGACAACACCGTCGATGGACTCATGCAGTCGCGAACGGAACAGTTGGAAAGGGTTTCGCAAGTTCTCGACGCGATCAGTCCGCTCAAGACGCTTGCGCGAGGATACTCGGTAACCTTGAATGCGGAAAGCGATAAGGTAATTATGAGTATTGAGCACGTGCAGCCAGGACAGCTAATCCGCACAAAGCTTTCCGACGGCGAATTCGTAAGTAAAATCGTTTAACCCCGAAGGATTTCAAGCTAGCCTTCATTGAAGCCCAGTCGGGCTCCAATGCCGTTCGTTAGATTTTAACCAAGATCGGATTTCCTGAACGTCCATCCCGCCGACGCGATCATCAATGACTATGCCATTCAAGAATAAGAACGAGTGAGGGATCGACCTGACACCGTAGTGCTTAGATAGCGCGGGGTTGTCGTCGACATCCATGATCACCACTTTGATTTCGCCAGAGGATGAGTCTTCATATTCGGCTAATGCTCGATCCGTTGAAACACAAGGTGGACACCATGTTGCTCCAAACTTGACCAGTACCGGTCGTGTTTCCTGAGCGACCACCGACTGAAAGAGAGTGTCTGTTGATGGCTTGATGTTGCGTTTGTTGCTGGGCTGCAGGTAAAGCAAAACAACCCCTATAAGCAATGCACCAACAATCCAATTGCTATAGCGATGGACACTGGAAAGGATACTTTTCATGACATGACTCGCAATCTTAAGATCGTACGCCAAAACCTTCATTCGTTTCACCGAAGTATACGCTTTCAGGCGAGCGGCGATGTGAAAACTACCAATCCTAACCCGATACGTAAGTGAGGGACCTGCGAAATTGTTCCTCGCTTACACTTCGGGTTGGGATACTCCACTCTGCCGCTCGCCTAAGTCTTCAAAACGTTTCTCGTGGTCCAACTCCGTTCGGTGTTTTCCAAAATCCACCGAGGGCGTGATCGAATTGTAATCGAGCTGCCGGTCGTTCTGTCACGATTTTACCGTTGTGATATACCGTTCTGCCACCGACGATTACCCTTGTCGGCCAGCCCCGGAGCGATTCCCCTGCCCAAGGAGACCATTTGCTTTTGGTGTACTGTTTCTCATTTTCGATTGTGCGGATTTGATTCGGATCGACCAGAACTAGATCTGCATCGTATCCAACTTCGATACGTCCCTTGCCCACGATTCCCCAAACTCTGGCTGGCGCGTCGCTTGTCCAACTCGCGATTTGCTCCCAAGTGCATTCGCCCCGGGCTGCCCGCTCCAAGAGCAACGAAAAGT
>JANPNA010000134.1:0-9387 GCA_031427235.1 Pirellula sp. | reverse complement strand
CATCCGTGCGTTACTTAAAAATTCCTGTTTGCGTAACTTGTGTTCTGTTAATTTTTTTTTTTTGGTTCGGGTATATTTTAAAAGATCCGGCTGTTTTGGTATATTTAAAAATACCCACTACGGCCAACCCTAATTCTTACTTTTAACAAAGGACTAGAGCGAGGGAATGTTGACAATTCCTATTTTATCACAACTTTTGCAATCAACGGTAATCGTTTTTGATCGGATACGACTACTCCGCCTGGCTTCTCAACCGTAATGGCAAAAACGGTCGGTTTGTCCACTCGCAGCTTGGCGCGAATTGGAACGATCGACTCGCCGGCGCTCGTGATGTCAAAAACGCCTCCATCGACCGGCTTGTCGTCCCGCGATGGATCGATAATCCACAGTTGATATTGCTGTTTGGTTGCGTCGTTGACGGACAGCCCTCGGATGGTCATGAAGCCTTGTTGGGTTGCCGAGCTCCATGCGACTTCACCAAGTTCCACTCCCGGTTTTTGATCCGGTGCGGTCGATTCCCACGTCGAGCGAACGATGTCTGGAGCCGATGCAATGAGGCTATCCCGCTGCTGCTGCAAGCTGACGTTCCAGTCACGTTTACCCGGTAGCCAAACACTTAGGGCAAGCGCGATGGAAGCAGCCATGCACAGCCAAGCTGTTATCTCACGGAGGCCCATCGACGAGGGTGCAATGGTCACCTTGGCCGAATTTCGATCCTCGACTTGTGCGAAATAACCGCTCGCCATCCGCTTGAGTCGGGACGAAAGCTCGGCTGGCATCGGCTCGCTCGGCATTGTGCCTTGAAAGGTTAAAAAAGCTTTTGCTGCCGCTTCGTCGGTTCGTTCAACCATGGCCTGGAAAGTCGCTTGGTCGTAAGATTTCATTTCATTCCATTCCGCTTCCGTCAAATCGCCCAACGAAAAGCCAGCGGCGAGTTCTTGCATTCTGAATTCGAGTGGTTCAACGGAACTCATGATGCGACTCCAGTTCCGGCAACTGAAAATTTCTCCATGCATTGTCGTAGCTGGATAAGCCCCCGCCTCGCGAATGACTTGACCGACCCGAGTGGTATTTGCAGTTCAGCCGAGATCTGTGAATGCGATTTCCCCTCGTGAATGGACCGCCGCAAAATATCGCGTTGGTTGGATAACAGCCCGTCAAGGCAACGTGTCGCCTTGGCCGCCTCGTCGATCAACTCGGCCGATGTCGAGCCCGACATGTCCGGTTGTTCATCGAAGTCGTTCTCGGTGCTGGTAGTTTCTACCGACCGTGACTGTTTTCGATAGCGGTCGATTAGCCGCCGCCGGGCAATCATGGTGACAAATGTGGTTTCGGCCGACATAGCTGGATTGAAACGGTCCGCTTTTTGCCAAAGTTCTAAAAAAATCTCCTGAACCGCATCCTCTGCATCCGCTTGACTCTGTGAATAGCGTCTGGCCAGCGACCAAATCAGGTTGCCGTACCGCTCGATGCAGTAATTGAGCGAATCGGGGTCTCGCCTAGCGACCTGGGCAAGTACCGATTCCTTCGATTGTGAGGGTGATTCATCCACTTGGGACCAATTCCTTGCCATTTTTCGCCAGTTCTCAGTAGATCGGTTATTATAGAAACGGTTTACCCTAGCCATGTAAACTTCCGCAACTTCGATACCGAAACGAAGCTTCGGTATTGACCAGCCAGTCCCTTCCGGAGTTTATGCATGTTGCTCACCGGTCCTTTTCCCCGGTTTTGCCTTCGTTGGCTTGTCATGATACCGTACCTATTCCTTGGTTTGCCGAGTCTTTACGCGGAAAAGCTCGAATACAACCGTGACGTCCGGCCGATTCTCGCAGAGAACTGCTTTGCCTGCCACGGCTTCGATAAAGCCAAACGGGAAGCAGGCTTGCGCCTCGACGTGCCTGAAGGTGCCGTGGCCAAGTTGGACTCAGGCGAGGTTGCAATCCTACCAGGCAAACCCGATGAGAGTGAACTGGTAAAACGAATACTTGCTGCCGACGACGGCATCATGCCGCCGCAGGAGTCGGGCAAGAAACTGACCGACGCTCAAAAGGCCATCCTAAAAACTTGGGTAGAACAGGGGGCTCGCTACGACAAGCATTGGGCCTTTATCACTCCAGTAAAAGTCCAGCCGCCAAAGAATATCCCGCACGGCGATTCGCTCGCCAACCCCATCGATAACTTCATTCTCGCCGGACTCGCCAAGCAAGGACTCTCTCCATCCCCAGTCGCGGATCCCATAACGCTGATGCGTCGGTTGAAACTCGACCTGGTAGGACTACCACCCACCCTGACCGAAGTCGATGAGTACGTAACTGCTTTTACACAAAATGCCGACGCGGCCACACGTGAATGGATCGACCACTTACTGCGAAGTCCGAATTACGGCGAACGATGGGGCCGATGGTGGCTCGATCAAGCTCGCTACGCCGACAGCAATGGCTACTCCATCGATGCACCGCGTCAAATTTGGAAGTACCGCGATTGGGTCATCGATGCCCTCAATCGCGATTTGCCGTTCGACCAATTCACGATCGAACAGGTAGCAGGAGACCTGCTGCCAAACGCCACCGACGACCAACGCGTGGCCACAGGATTTCATCGCAATACCCAAATCAACCAGGAAGGCGGTATTGATCCAGAGCAGTTTCGTATCGACAGCGTCTTTGATCGCGTCGCGACCACGGGCACTGTGTGGCTTGGACTTACCATAGGTTGTGCTCAATGCCATGATCACAAATTCGATCCGATAGAACAAAAAGAATACTATCGGTTCTTCGCGTTCTTCAACAATCAGGAAGAACCCAACCTGACTCTCTACGAACCGGAACTCAAAGCACCTGCCTTGATCGCAGAGCAAAAAGATTTGGAATCGTCGATTCGCGAGATCGTTGCCAAGGCTGCGGATTCCCTGCACGATTGGGAGGAATCGCTTACGGCAGAACAAACAAAGGCACTTTCCAAAGAAGTCCAAAAACTACTCGCCAGTGAAAAACCCAAACGCAACGCCGCACAAAAACGAAGTCTCTATGCGGCCGGGCCAGGATCTATGGATGAGAATTTTCAACAGCTTCAAAATCGCTTGAAGGAGATCGAGAAATTACTCTCCGGCAGTGTAACGACAATGGTCATGAAAGAGCTGCCCACCCCTCGAAAAACAAACGTGTATATCAAGGGGGATTTCACTCGTCCTGCCGACGAAGTCACGTGCGGTACACCAGCCGTCCTGCCACCCTTGGAAAACTCTGCCAGTACCGTCAATCGACTCGATTTAGCGCGGTGGATCGTTTCGCCGAACAATCCATTGACCGCCCGAGTCCTCGTCAATCGCGTCTGGCAACACTACTTTGGTCGTGGACTGGTCGAAACCGAAAACGACTTTGGATTGCAAGGCTCACCACCAAGCCATCCAGAATTGTTGGACTGGTTGGCTGTTGAGTTCATGGAACGTGGCTGGAGTCTTAAGGATCTACATCGACTGATCGTGAACTCAAAGACTTACCAACAATCCTCAGTAGATCGGGCCGATTTGCGGGAAAAAGATCGAGACAATTATTCGCTTGCCCGCCAACGTCGGTTGCGACTCGAGGGGGAGATTGTGCGCGATGTAGAGCTCGCTGCGAGTGGACTCCTGTCGTCAAAGATCGGCGGACCACCGGTCTATCCACCTATTCCCCAAGGGGTGATGGGTCAGGGACAGGTCAAGCGAGATTGGAAAGTTAGTACGGGTGAGGATCGTTACCGACGCGGACTTTACACATTCATCTATCGCGCGACACCACCTCCCTCGCTCAACGTATTCGATGCTCCGGACGGCTTCAGCACCTGCACGCGTCGTGTTCGCAGCAACACGCCCCTGCAAGCCTTAACATTGATGAACGATTCCGGTTTCTTCGAATTTGCCACTGCATTGGAAAAGATCATTAAGGACGAGGGGTTAGAAGTCGCATTCCGACGTTGTGCTTCGCGCCACCCAAGACCGGATGAACTCGCGATCCTGAATGGCCTCGATTCCTTGAGCGCTGCCCGTGTGCTGCTCAACTTGGACGAAACCGTTACCCGTGAATAACGACTGCACCCATTCCATATGATCAACGCAAACCTCCTGCAACAACAAACGCGTCGTCACTTCTTCAACCAGTGTGGAGTAGGTGTCGGTTCGATTGCCCTTGCGAATCTCCTTTCCGGTGCGACGCTGGCTTCCAATGCCGAAGTTGCGAGCAATCCGCTCGCTCCTAAGCCGACGCACTTTCCGGCTCGAGCAAAACGGGTCATTTATATGTTTATGGCTGGAGGCCCGTCGCAACTCGACATGTTCGAGCATAAGCCGATGCTGAATCAGCTTAATGGGCAGCCAATTCCACAGAGTTATTTGGAGGGCAAACGATTTGCCTTCATGGACAGCAGCCACCGCACCAATCTCCTTGGTACGAGGCGTACCTTTCAGCAGCATGGCAAGTGCGGCGCTTGGGTTAGCGATTTACTGCCGTACACGGCCCGCATTGTGGACGAGTTAACATTCATTCGTACTTGCAAGACCGACTTGTTCAATCATGCGCCTGCCAAACTCTTTATGAACACAGGCACCGGCCAGTTCGGACGCCCAAGCCTAGGCTCATGGTTGACTTACGGACTCGGAAGTGAATGCGAAGACTTGCCCGGCTTCGTCGTGCTTCAAAGCGGTCCCCGCGGTCCCCGCGGTGGTTCGATCCTTTGGGGCAGCGGCATGTTGCCGACGACCTACCAAGGCGTTCCTCTTCGCAATCAAGGGGAACCAATCCTGAATCTAACCACGCCTGAAGCGGTTAGCGAGAAACAACAAGTGCAAGTTCTCGAGGCTGTTCGCCAGTTGAATGCCAAGCGGCTGGCCGAAACCGGTGATGAAGAGATTGCAACTCGCATCAACGCTTACGAAATGGCGTATCGCATGCAAACCAGTGCACCGGAATTGATGGACACCAGCGATGAGAGCCAAGAGACGCTGGATCTGTACGGCATCAAGAATCCAAAGGAGGCGAGCTTTGCGAGAAACTGTTTGCTGGCACGACGGTTGGTGGAACGAGGAGTACGATTCGTCCAGCTCTATCACACTAACTGGGATCATCACGGTGGTCCCACTGAAAATCTCGAGGAGCATCTGCCATCGATCAGCCGCGAGATCGACCAATCCGGCGCGGCCTTGGTTCTCGATTTGCAGCGTCGCGGTTTGCTCGAGGATACAATCGTGATCTGGGGCGGTGAATTCGGCCGAACGCCGATGGGGGAAGTCCGCGAGTCGACTGGCCGGAATCACCATATTGATGCGTTTACGATGTGGTTTGCAGGTGGAGGTTTCAAGCCCGGATTGAGTTTCGGCGAAACGGACGAGTTTGGCTTTGGGCCGATCGATCATTCGGTTCACGTTCGGGACATCCACGCGACGCTGCTCCATCAACTAGGACTTCACCACGACCGCCTAAGCATTCGCTCCCAGGGGCTAGATTTCCGATTGACGGGCGTTCAGCCAGCCAGAGTCGTTCAAGAAGTGCTCAGCTAGTGCCGTCGGTCGTACCCGCGAACCTATCTGGAGTGCTGGGATTCATCCCAGCTTTTAGACCGCACTGCGGGAGTCACAGGAAGCCGATGGTCAAATCTCAATTGACCGGCAATGCCTCAGGTTGAGTGGGAGCTTGTCTCCCCTCAACCTTGTTTTGGTGTCCTACGAAAAAGGCTATTTGGCTCCGCCAATCTTGCGGACGGGCGTCAAAACATGGTAGCTAGCGTGAAGGTAACAATCCCCTGAGATGAACTCAGGGGCATTGCAGTTCATGCAATCTATTCAAAATCAACTGAGCCATGTCAACGTGCAACGCCCCAGCAGTGGCTCTCCAGCCTGGAACAGCATTTAGTTCTAGCAATACGTTGCGACCATCTTTGGTCGGCAAGATGTCCACTCCGATCATCCAACCGCCGATCGCCTTGCTGGCTCGGAAGGCAATGGAAATCTGCTCAAACGTTGGTTCATGCGGAATCGCCTGACCACCGCGCGCGATGTTGGATCGCCAATCGCCGCAATTCTCGCGTCGTACACAAAACAACTCTTCGCCCACGACCAGCAACCGCAAATCGTACCCCTGGCTCTCGAGAAACTCCTGCACGTAAATGACCGATTGCAGTTGCTCAAGAGTACTGAATACTCGCCATGCCATGTCCCGATCAGTCACTCGCACGATACCGCGCCCCTCGCCGCCAAAGATGGGCTTCACGATGCAGTCGCCTCCAAGAACCTCCCAGGCTTGCAGAGCGTCATCGCGGGTTTGGCAGCAAACGGTGCGTGGAGTCAGCAGCCCGGAACGTTGCGCGATGTCCAACGTTAGCCATTTATCGATTGCGATTTCAAGACATCGAGCTGGATTGATTACGTGCACTCCGGTTGCCTGTGCGGCATGCAGTGCATTCATCCGAAAGACGATCTGTTCCACCGAGCCGAGCGGCATCGATCGCACCAACACGGCATGGCAATCGGACAAAGACATGGATTTGGGAGCCGAGTCGATTTCCGTGCCCTGCGTCCAAGTCCTGGCCGTTGGCCAACGCGACCCTTCCGACCAAACGCTGAGCTTGCTAAAAGACAACGATTCCACCGCGGTCTTGCGTTGAACGGGCATGTGCTCAGCAGCCCGTTGCAAGTCCTTCATATACCAGCCTGTAGGCGAGCCTAAAACGCCGACACGCAATGGTCCGTTCAAACGTTGGTCGATGCCGTCGATCATGATGCGGCAACGGGTTCCTGTGTTTCAAAAAACGATTCTTCGAACGATTTCGACAGAATGTCTGGTCGAAGTGAGCCATATCGAAACGAGCGACCCGACTTGAGATTGACGATCGTGATCATGGCCGGACTGAATAGGCCCGGATCAACTTTGTAAAAATCGTATTCGTACTTCTTAAAAGTTTGTGCGAACGGGATTCCGTAGTCCCGCGATGCAAGACTTGGAACTTTGGGTCCGATTTCCTGGATTTGATCGTCGTCGGCGTTGACCCACAGCGTAACATGCCCACCGTAGAGAATCGCATCGTTCGTGCGTCCAATCCCCTGCACAAAATCCAATGCCGGAGGTGGCAGCGGAGCAGTCCCAATCCCTGAAACGACGCAACCCAAATCAAAGCCCAGCTCAAAAAGCTTGTGCATCGAAGTTTCTACGCTGCGAGCAACCACTTGGATTGTTCCAGCCATGGAGCGTGTTGGTGCGACGCAGATCACCGTGTTTTCCGTTGTGACCCCACATTCCACCGCGATCATTTCAACGACGGACTCTTCGGGAAGCGAATCGCACTCGAGGACTCCGACGGCATAACGACTGGAGTCGGATACGCCCAGACTTTGCAGTACATGTTCTTTCCCCCGCTTGGCACGCATCGGTCCGGAACCCATCGCAAAGAACTTGTCCTGAGTGACGGGCCAGCCTGCATACTGCGAAGCCATACATGCATGGACAGGCTGATCGGTGGCGACTTGAATCAGAGACCAAGGGCCAATCGCATAGCTGGCTGGCTGAATCGTAATTTCAGCCCGTCCCGACATGCAGATCCTGGCTAACATCTGACCGGCCGTTATTCCGCCCGGAATTCTAACTCCAAAATCCAACACGAGCGCACCGTTGTCTAACCGATGTGACTCGACTCGCCACGAATCTGCGTTGTCCAAGGTCGTCCTGCAAAGTTGGAAGGCGTCTTCATTGAGTAATTGATTCTTAGCCAAGGGCTTCGGTCCAGAGTTCATTCGTAGTATTCGATGTTGGAGATATTATTGTCGCCTTTCGCTCCGCGAAAGTGCGATTATTCGGCGTACTTTCGCGGAGCGAAAGGCGACTATCGAGGGCCTCGCTCAGCCACAAAAACCAAGCGTGACAAACGGAACTAAGGGTCGTGCCACACGACAATTGCTACCGCTGGAAGATCGGAAGGTACCCAAGATCCAGTTGCATCATGATCAAGTTGCACGCAGTGGTGTAGATCTTGTTGATGGAGCCTTCCCACGAACCGTCCGTGGTTTGCTCGTTCGCTATGCGAGTATAAAGTCGGTCTCGGAAGGGTAGCCATTCCTCGTCTCCTTGGCGATAGACGACTTGGCTGTAGTAAAGATAGGTGTAATGCCAATGACCAAAGGAGTCATCACCTGGCCCGATGCTGTAGAGGTTTTTTCGACAGTAGGCCAACATCTCAGGCACTTTCTTGCTCTCGTAGTCGCCTGCGTTATAGAGGGCAGCAAGACTGGCTGCCGTGATAGCAGGGCGCGAGGCCCCCATTTGTTGACTCGAATAGCTAATGCCCCCATCGTCGTTTTGGCATTTGTATATGTATCGTTTCGCCGATTCGATGATCTCGGTGGGGACGGCGATGCCAGCATTACGACAGCCTCTTAGACCTTGGACCTGGGTAATCGTCGTCGAACCTTCGTCATAGTCGCTACCGTCTTTCGCGCTGAGATAGCCCCAACCTCCGGCTGGCGTCTGTGCTTTTCCACAAAATGACACCGCCTTGTTTAAGACATCCATCAAATCGTCGCGTCGGTCCTGTAGACCTTCTTCTCCAAGTACTTGCGAAAGAAAAAGCATGGAAAAGCCATGGCCATAGGTGTAACGTTGATCGTCGATTTCGCCAATCAATCCATTTTTTCGGCTGCGACTGATCAAGAAATCGGTGGTGCGCTTGATCTGCGTGGCATACGTTCCCTGAGTGATGGTCGAGCCACTGCATAACAATGCCAATCCAGCCAAAGCTCCTATCGCGACGGGATAAGGAGGTGTCGTCCAATTTCCAATGCTCGACTGCGTTCGAGCGAGGAATGCAAGTCCCTCGCGAGTGGACCGATCCCAATTGGGATCTCTCGAATCTCGAATTCCATCGTTAGGGAAACAGGGTGGGGACGCCTTCACCATGGAAAGACCGGTCGTCAAGGCAGCCATGCTCGCACAACGTGAAAGAAACTGGCGTCGCGGAAACGGTCGTTGGCTATGCATAACATTGTTCTTAATGGACTTAATTTTGGGTTAGGCGAATGGCGTTAGCCGAATGGCGTTAGCCACGGTTCATGCGGCAAAAACCGGGGCTAGCGCTGGGGTGTTAAAAGTTTGGGGTTGTGGTGCATTTAGTGTTGCGCAACTTTTCATCCCGAAGGGATATCCGACATTAGCCGGTGGTTGAGCGGAGCGACACCACCGGAAAAGAATCGTGCAGAGCGTTCCGATCCTGAAAGGATCGCAGAATCTGTGACCCTTTCAGGGTCATTCGCGTGTCCTTTCGTTCTCCGGGGGTGCGCCGCTTCGCGGCGACCCCCGGCTAATTGCTGTGATCCCTGTCGGGATGAAAGCGGAAGAATTATCGAGTGAAATTGTTTCGCAAAACATC
>JANPNA010000133.1:0-22557 GCA_031427235.1 Pirellula sp. | reverse complement strand
AACAACAATAGCAACGCCACCTTTCAATCAACCGGGGCGTTGTCGGCTGGCACCATCAGCATCGCCGGTTCGACCACCGTCAATGACGATGTCACTCTAGGTTCCACCGTGACCTCGACCACCGGTGCGATTCAGTTCTCGCAGGTCGAAGATTTATCCTTCCAAGGGGACGTAACGGCTGCGACCAACATTGCCTTTACCAGCGTGACAGGCCCATTGTCGCTTGGCTCCAACGTGGACGTAACGGCCAACAACGGCCCCATCAATTTTTCTTCCATAACTTCCGGTATCCAGTTAGCTGGTAGCAATGGCTCCACCAATATCATTAAGGCCAATGGAGCTACGGGCAGCCTTACGCTCGGGAATGTCTCTGCGACCAATTCTACCATTTCATTGACTCTGTCGAGTTCCACCAATACGTCAGTGGGCAGTATCGATATTCAAAACGGTAGCTTAGCGGTCACGATCGATTCGAACAACAACGACGCAGGCGCCACCTTTCAATCGACCGGGGCGTTGTCGGGCGGCACCATCAGTATCGCCGGTTCGACCACCGTCAACGACCATGTCACGATCGGCTCCACCGCGACCGCGACCACCGGTGCAATTCAGTTCTCGAACATTGACGACCTTGCCTTCCAAGGGGACGTTACGGCTGCGACCAATGTCACGTTCACCAATGTCACAGGCCCGCTGGTGCTTGGCTCCAACGTGGACGTCACAGCCAATAACGGTTCGCTCGACTTCTCATCCATCTCCGCTGGTGTTTTGCTTGGCGGTGTAACCGGTAGCACCAACGTGATGGAAGCGAAAGGCAATACGAGTCAGGTATCCCTTGCGCCGGTGACGACCACCAATGCCAGCGTTCGATTGAATGTGCGAAGTGATTACAGCGCAGATTTGCAAAGCATCGATATGCAGAATGGGACACTGGATGTGATTATTGGTCGTTCAACGACGCGGACGGACGCAAGCGTACTGTTGCGGCACGTTACTGCGGGGCGATTGTCAGTCGCAGGAACCTCTCAGCTTAATGACACAGCGGTGTTGAATGACACACTTGCGATTGGTGCGAACGGTGTCACGCTTCAGAAATTTTCGGTTCTTGATGTAAACGCAAACGTGCAATCGGTTGGCGATGTCGTCGTTACCAATATCGGAGACAGGATTCGAATCGCAGGCTCGGTTCGCGTTGAATCCAACGCCGGGATCGATCTACAAGGAAATGTTCAGCAGATACAGCTCATTGGGGCCGACGGTTCCGAAAATCATTTCCAAGCCAACGGAGAAGCAAGTGTTCTCAAGCTTGCTGAATTGTCATCGCTTCAAAACGTGAACCTCGTACTCCGATCGGCCGACAGCGTCCATCTTTTAGGCGTGGATACAAAAAACGGAATGTTGACGATCGACGTCGATGGCAATATCAATGCAGTTGGATCGAGACTTGATTCCAACTTTTTGCGAGCTGGACAGATAGCCATCACTGGCAGCCTTGCCAAGGACGATTTGGCCGTAATCAACGGCTCCATGGAGGCCAGGACAGGTAATATCGTTATCGACTCATTCGGTAGCGTCAGTTGGAACGGGGATGTGACTGCGTCGAGTTCTATTCGGGTAACGAACCTGAGCAATCGACTCAACATTGGTTCAGGACGGATGGTCCGATCGCTTAATGGAGATGTCGACCTTACAACCAATCTCAATCAGGTGAACTTCATTGGTGGCAGTGGAACGACTACCACGATTGCTGCGACCAATGGCAGTCTTCGCATCGCAGCAATGACGGAGAACATCGCGAGCAGCCTTGTCGAACTGCGTGCGGACCGAGATGTACTTTTGAAATCGAGCTTGATGGCGTCGAACTTGCGGGTTGTGGCTGGCGACCATAATGGCCCTTCAGGATCGATCAATACCGTATCCACCTTAGCCGCATCATCGATTCGATTGGAGGCAGCCACTGGCATTGGGACGACTTCGGCGCTTGCCACTGCTGCTAGCAGCATTGATGCAACCAATCGTTTTTCTGGGGCGGTACAGATTGCGAACAGTTTGGCTGGTCCCGTTTTGGTATCGAATCTCGTGTCAAACCTTGGTGGGAATATCGACTTCCGACAATCCGGTGGGGGACTTGTCCGGTTCCAGCGTGTAAACAGCAATCCGGACACATCGCCGGCCGCCAATGAAGCCACCATTCGACTGAGGAATGATGGCGGTGGGCTAATTATTGAGGGAACTGGGGTCCTTTCCGGAGGTCTAGGGGGAGTGAATTTGGAGACCATCAGTGCAGGAGACATACAACTAGACGCCAACACGCAGGCACTTAACGGTGGCGTTTCCATCAACTCTGCTCGGCGAATTGTCGGCAATGGCCCTATTCAGGGGCTATCCATAAACTTGAATGCCGGTACGGGTATTGGGACAAGTGCGCCGCTTCAAGCGCACAGCACTCAATTGAGCGCAGTCACCGGATCGGGCACCATCAACGTCACCAATGCGTCATCCGTTCGGGCCAACGTTTCCGAGCTGAGATCCAATGCATTGGGTTCGATACTCTTTCGCCAAGTCGGCGGGGGGGACGTTGCGTTTTCGAGTGTTTCTACTGGACTTGCGATATCGAATGCCGATTCGAACATCCGTTTATTCAATGACAATGGATCGATCTTTGTGGAGCGTGCAAGCCCCATAGCGGGCGGCATCGTGGCTGGCGGCGGAGGTTCCATTCTCTTCACGGCTCAAGACAACTTGGTGTTAGAGTCCGGGGCGATCATTGAAACTCAAGGTGCCACAGCGACGATTCGCGGGAACGCTGGCGGGAGGGTTCAATTCATTCCAGGAGCTACCATTCGCGCTGGCAGTTCGAATCCTACCACCGAAGCCGTGGTAACTCGAATACCGCCTCTAGTATGGGTGCAAACAGTCGTTAATTTCGATGGCGTCAATGTTGATTCGGAAGGGGTTGCTTCCATACTAGTTCAACTGGGTGGCCCCAATCCTATCCTGGTCGATCGCAATTTTTCGGTGGTTATCGATTGGGGCGACAATCAAGTCGACCATTTCCCAAATGGATTGATTTCATCGGGTACGACGAACCCGCAGATTGCGAGATTTGATGCGTCCGGCGTAAACTACCAAATCACCCACAAGTATTTAGGCAACCCGAACCCTAGCGATCCAGTGGCGGACATCCCGGTCTCGGTCAAAGTAGGTGTGGATTCACTCAATCGCATTCAGTTTTCCGATTCTCAAAATGTGGCCTCAAGTCAATTCCAAGTCGTCAACGAGAAATTGGTTGTGCCAGCCGCCGGATTGTTCTCGTTGAGTTTCGTGATTCCACAGACCCCAAGCGTCCAAACCCGCCTCGTTTTCAACAATGCGTCGCAAGCCGAAAACGCGACCGCCTCTTCGCTGACCGTAAAGTCCGCCGAGTTCGAGGTCTCATCCAGCAATTCATCGGTGGAACAGAAGCGAACGTACGTGTTGCGAGTGATCACCCCCATCAACGAAGAAGGGGGCGTGGATACAAGCAAAGATATCCCGTTGGCCGAGACGGACATTGACGATTTGAGCGGTTTGTTCCGACGGCTTGGCGATGATCGCTACCGCATCTATTTGATCCGGGAAGACGGCAGCCAAATGATGCTTAAGGATTTCTATCTGCGTAATCATCGTCCAATCGAAATCGACGATGCGCCTGCATCGGAGCTATTGCCAGCGGAGGAACGAGTGCTTGACGAATCGGCTTCTGTGTCGACAGAGCGACCAGATACAACGATGGCAGGAGCGAATGAGGATGCCTCCACGCAAAACAACGAAGAGAAAGCGCTGGTGACCAATTCGACCATGGCGATTGGCGCATCGGCCCCAGCCATGCGTTCATGGCGCAAGGCGGCTAGGCGATTTAGAGCTAGTTGATTGTAATTGCATTGAGCATTTGCTCAGACGGAATGTCAGACCTCGCAGTTGAAATGGAGATTGTTGAATGCAAAAATGCGCTTTCTGCGAGTTCGATTATGGTGAAATAACTTTGCGAGAGGGACGATGCCCACAGTGCGGAAGCATCGTCGCGTGGCCCGACGAGCCCGATTCTTCGCAACCGGGCGACACGACTGCAACCGTTTTCTTGCCCGGAAAGCAACCGAATGCCGCCGATGCGAATGCAACGGCCATAGTCGGTGGCCCGGCACCTCAACCAGCCGCGCCCATGAGTCCAAGCGCGGCCATCCCGGAGAGTGCCGTTCCGAGTTCGGCCGCCTCGGCCGCCTTGGACAGACTATGGCGAGATTCGATCAGCAGTGCTTCCGACGTTCGTTTCACCATTAAGGGTGTTGAATCGCAACACACGGTTTCGGATTCCCTTTTTTCGGTCCTGCCTCGGGAGGTGCGATCACCACTGAATATCACCGATGCTCCCGTCGACTACGAGCTCTTGGACATTATTGGACAGGGGGGAGTAGGCGTCGTCTACACCGCCAGACAAGCGTCGATCGACCGTACTGTCGCCATCAAAATGCTCCGCGAGGAATACCGCACACGCAATGAACACAAGGAAAAATTCCTCGCCGAAGCAATACTGACTGGCGAATTGGATCACCCCAACATTGTTCCCATTTACGACCTTGGTCGGAACAATAATGGTGAGCTCTTTTACTCGATGAAGAACGTGATTGGGACGCCTTGGGATCGAGTGATCGAACAAAAGTCGATTCGCGAAAACATCGAGATTCTTCTCAAGGTTTCGGATGCAGTAGCCTTTGCGCATTCTCGCAGTGTCGTCCACCGCGATTTGAAGCCGGAAAACGTGATGCTCGGCAACTTCGGCGAAGTGCTCGTGATGGACTGGGGAATTGCAGTAGCGACGGAAGGTTTTCGTCGCACTGCAAGTATCTTACGATCGCAAGCCATGGGTGGTACTCCAGCCTACATGGCACCGGAGTTAGCCACGGGGCCGGCGGACGCGATAGGGCATCCAGCCGACATCTATTTGCTGGGTGCCATCCTGTTTGAGATTCTTACTGGGACTCCACCGCATTTCGGTAACGATGTGATGGAGTGCGTTCGGAACGCGTCGCAAAACATCATTCGTGAAACAACGGTGACGGGCGAATTGATGGAGATCGCGATTCGCGCGATGGCGACCGTCCCCCGACGCCGATTCCGCTCGGTTCAGGCCTTTCAGGCGGCGATTCGACTGTATCAAGCGCATAGCGAGAGCATCATGCTTTCCGACAATGCGGAAACAGAACTCAACAAAGCCATATCGACCAAAGATTATTCCGGGTACTCTCGGGCGGTGTTTGCATTTGACGAGGCTCTTTCACTTTGGAATGAAAACGAAGCAGCCACGCTAGGGCTGATGCGCGCCAAAACGGCTTACGCACAGTCCGCTTTTGAAAAGGGGGACTACGATCTTGGCCTGTCACTGCTGAACCCGGACGACAGTGAGCATCAAGGCCTCGTCAAGAAATTGAGGGCCGCTATTGCGGATCGCGAAGCCCGACAGAATCGGTTTCGAACCATCCGGAAACTTGCCTTGTCCCTCGCAGGCTTCATCATTATTGCAGGCTCCATCGCGTTGATCGTGATTTTGCAACTGTACAGCCGAGCATCGCAGCTCAATACGAAATTGGATGCATCCCAGGAAGACCTGCGAATTGAATTGAAGAAGACCGAAAAGGCACTAAAAGCGGAAGAGATTCAAAGGGAATTGGCCATTGAATCGGGCAAGACCGCCGACAAGCGGCGTACCGAAGCGGAAGCTGCACGGCGATATGCAGAGGTAGCCAGATTGGACTCGATTGCACAAAAGCAACGTGCAGAAGAGAGTTCCTATTTCGCGGAAATTGGCTTGGTCGGGGCAAGCATCGAACAAAATCAATTCGCGATTGCCGCCGATATTCTGAATCAGCAAGAAAAATCCCCCGCCAAATCCAAGATTCGCCACTGGGAATGGGGGCGCCATCGCTATTTGGTTCGCGGCGGAAGCAACGATGATACGGTTCAAAACGTAAAAACATTTTCGACCGACGAATCGGTTGAGTGCATCGATTGTTCCTCCGATGGGATATGGATCGCTGTCGGCATTGCGTCGGGCGAAGTCGATTTATGGAAGCGCGGCGAGAAACGACCATCGATTCGTTTTCGACATGGCCGTTCTCTGTCCCACCTGGACTTCGATGCCACCGGCACACTCATCGCCACGAGTGGTGTTGACGATGACAACACCGGGAGCGTGTGCATTTGGAGACTTCAAGGCGATCAAGCCCCACGGCCTGAAAAGAAGTTTAAAATGAAAGGCAATGGAGCAACAACCGTCGCATTTTCCAATGATGCACAAGCGCGGTATGTCGCGGCTGGAGACAGCAAGCGGATTGGACGAATATGGAACTGGAGAGAGGAGCGAGAGATCAGCCCTCTGCTCGGCCATATCGAAGCCATCACATCCATCGCGTTCTCGCCGAACAATCAGCTTGTCGCGAGTGCTAGCCGCGATGGAACCGTGCGGCTTTGGAAGACAGAAACGGGCATGGAGGTACAGCGTTTCTCCGGACATCAAGCACCTGCGTTTGCCGTAGCCTTTTCGCCGGACGGTAAATCGATCGCTTCCGGTGGCGCGGATCGGCGCATCTTGGTCTGGGAAGTTGATCCACGAGGCGACAATGCTGGACGCATCGACGACGTGCGCAAGCAAGTGCAGGGCGAAACTCTACCGCCGCAGCGTTTTCGCACCTTTTTGGGGCACACTGGCACGATACAGGATTTGTCCTTTTCTCGCGATGGCCGAAAACTGGTTTCGTCTGGCAACGACAACAATGTCTGTGTCTGGAATGTAGAAACACTTTCCTCAGACGAAGCTTCACCGCCGCTGGTAAAACTGCGAGGCCATGGTGGATGGGTGCGAGCCTGCCGGTTTACTGCCGATGAAACCGAGATCGTGTCGGGAGGCGATGACCGTTCGTGGAAAAGCTGGCTGTTTTTCAAATACCGCGAAAAGCAAATACTCAACGATGGAAATGATCCGATACTGGATGCTCGATTCTCGCCGACCGATCCAATCATCGCGACCGCCCATGCAGATGGAACCGTCGGACTTTGGAATCCAACGCTGGGTGAGCGAATTGCGACCTTGAGCGACGGACATGAATACCTAACCAACAAAGCGAGAATGACTCCGAACGGAAAGATTATGGCAACGGCTGCCGGAGACAACACGCTTCGAATCTGGGAGATAGAGCGGGGAACACAGATAGCGATGATGGAACACGCAGGCCGCAACGGTGTATTTTCGCTGTCCCGAAACGGTCAATGGCTGGTGGCAGGCGGAGATGAATTCGGCATAGGCATTTTGAACTTGGATGTGCTTGGAACACCGACACGGATTCGCGTATGGCCAGACAAAAAAGCTGAGAATGCAAACCGGACTACGATTTCGGAAGCCGCGAGCGTTTCGATATCGGATGATGGAAAACACGTCGTCGTCGGTGACAAAAGCGGCTCGGTCGAGTTTTGGGAGGTCGAGCCGGCGAGGTTGGTCAACAAGGTGTTCGGACACTCCGAAGCCGTCGTGGCTTGCTTCTTCCTTGCCCCAGAGGTCATTCAAGAACCCTTAGAAATGGTGATGACGGTAAGCTCGGACGGAACCGCCGGTTGGTGGGACTTCAAAACGACCAAGGAATTGCCGCGCGAGCGACTTCGCCATCTTGCATCGGTGCAGTTGGCTTCCATCTCACCGAGTGGAAGGTATCTCGTAAGTAATACCACCATCGACCAACGCAAATCGCAATTGTGGTTATGGGATCTAATGACAGGGGAAAAGGTGGGAACCAAAGAACTCTCAGGTGAACTCGTTCAAGATATCGTTTTTTCCTCGACTTCGACTCCCTCCGTCTACGCGACAACATCGGGGATCGATGACTCGCGGAAGAGGATTTGGCAATGGAATGGCATGCAGGAAAGTTGGAAAGAAGTGGGTAAGTCGGAAATGCGTTCTGAGTCACTTTGGGGCGCGATCCCGACCGACGGGGACTCGAATTTAGTGACGTACGGTGGACGAGGCGCACGCCTTTGGCGATTGCAAGATGGCGTGGAACTGAAGAGCTTTCGGCCATCGGCCGCGATAGGAGCGACAGCGTTTGCAGCCAATGGACGCTTGCTCGCCTCAGCTAGCGACGACGGAACGGCCATGATTTGGGACGTTTCGAAGCGGTCTTCCAAGCAAAAGCTGGTTGGGCGGCATTCGGGTGCAATTCGCGATTTGGCCTTTTCCGTGGATGACACGAAACTGATCACCTCGGGTGCAGATGGACGAATCGTGGTATGGGATGTGTCGCAAGGCAACCCTATTCAGTCCGGTCGAATTTCCGAGACGACGGTGGTTGGCAACTCCATTCGATTCTCACCGGATGGCACAAGCATGGTGGTGGGTTGCGATGACGACTCCATTCGTTTGTACGACGCGGACACATTGGCCCAAACTCGCAAACTCTTGGGACACAGTGCGGCGGTATCGTGCGCGTCGTTTTCCCTAGACGGACGATGGATTGTATCCGGCTCGCACGACAAAACGATACGGATATGGTCGGTTGCGACCGGCAAGGAAATTGTAAAACTCCTTGGTCATTCTGCTCCGTTGACATCGGTCGCATTTTCGAGCGATGGTTTGCGAGTTTTGTCTTCGAGCCAGGATACGACGGCTCGGCTTTGGGACGTCGATCGCATAGCGCAAACGGCCGAAAATTCGTCGGATGCGGCTGCGGAAGAAAGCGGTGCCGATCTAGGTGAAGTGCTTTTGCTAGAGTTTCATGCGAATGAAACTACGGTTGCCGAGTTTTCGCCAGACGGTCGGTCGATTTTGACGGCAGGAGTCGATGGAAAGGCAGTGCTTTGGCCTTCGGAACGCGTCCCACTTTCGCTGCGGATCAGCAACCCCAATATCACGTATCAACCCAACGATGGCCCTAAGCGGATCGACCCATTGGCCGTTCTTTGCCAGCCAGGTTCGTTGGACCTTGACGGAGCAAAACTGGAAGTGAAATTTGCTAGTGACGAAGGGAATTCGAAACGCTTATTAATCGATCAAAGCGATGGCATGTTTGAGATTCAGGGCAGCAAGCTTCACTATCGTCCGACCAAGAATACGCGGATCGAGATCGGCAGCTACGAAGAGTTGGCGGGGAGTGGAATGCAGATTACTTTTTCCAAAACTGCGGAGCATGCAGGAGCGGAACAATTGGTTCGGCATATCGCCTACCAATCGGAATCGCAAACGCAGTCGGAAATGGACGTGAAAAGCCAGGTAATCATTCAGGTGAGGAATCAATATGGACATTCGGGCAACGCGGAACCGGAGAGCATCCTCATCCGTCATCTCGATATTGCTATGTGACAGCATGATTTTAGGCTAGTGGGATTTCGACTGTCCAGCAACAGTATGAGACGACCTCTGTGATCAATGAAGTTCGACGATTGGTTGGATTTTGGAGAGCAGTGTCGAAGACGCAAAAGAGAAGAAGTCAACGATCCTCAGGAGGCGATGCGTGAGGCGATCGTTAATGCCCTGGCACACCGCGATTACGAAGATGCGACGCGCCACGTGATCGTCGAGGTGTTCAAGAATCGAATCGAGGTTTCGAGTCCCGGTGGTCCACCGAGTAACGCCAAAATGGCCGTCATTAACCGCGGTACTGCAAAGTCGGGAGCTAGGAATCCGCTGATCGCTCAAGGCTTACGTTTTATGGAGATCATGGAGGAACGCGGGACCGGCATTCTGCGAATGAAAGCATCCATGTTGGCGCATGGCCTTGACGAACCGCAACTTGCAATCGAAGACGACTATTTTGTAGTGACTCGCCCAGTCCTTGAAAGCCGTGACAAAGAGTTCAAACTACATGCTGGGATCGAAGCAAATTGCTCTTATCCCTTCGCAAATGAAGTGAGAACGAAGTTAAACCGTTCCCTCGCCTCTACCGTAAGAGCTATCGGTTTCGTCCGTGACCTTTTGAGCAACTGTGCGTTGGTTGGATGAACCGCGATTTTACAATGGCTTGTCCAAACTAGCGGCGTAGCACGTTTCGTTGCCAACTGGCCGAACGTTTCCGAAGGATATGTGCGTTTTCTTTGCTCAGCCAACGAGTTCTGCCGAAACCTGCCGAATTTTCCTAATAAAGTAGTTCGTTGAGGGTCTTGTCTATACGGACCAATAAATCGGCTGGATGTGGAGAACTGCAGCGTGAAGAGGCCATGTTGAAATCGACTGAGGAAGTCAATCGAACGGACCAGCCAGAAATGGGTGCGCCGACGTTGCGGACTTTGTTCGATAACGAGGAGTCGAATTTGCTGCGCTTTGCTTTTTCACTGACTGGCCGTAGGGCTGTTGCGGAAGAAATTGTACAGGAAGTTTTCTTGCAACTGCACGCCAAATGGGCTGAGGTCAACGAGCCTCGTGCGTGGCTGCTCCGGAGCGTTCGCAATCGATCTTTCCATTACCTCCGCAAAAGCCGCCGCGAGACGTTGGGGACCGACGACGTCTCGACAAAGATAGCCGATAGTTTGAGCGAAACGCCCGACGTGCTTGTCGCCCGAATGGAAACGGTGGCCGAGCTGAGACAGTTGGTCAGCTTGTTGCCAGAGAAAGATCGTCGGCTTGTGCATTTGAAATATTTCGAGGATCTCAAATACCGGGACATTAGTGAGCGAACGGGGCTGACAATTAGCAATGTGGGCTACAGGTTGCATCAAGTTCTAAAAAAACTTGCTGAGAGTCTGTTGCCTAAGGGAGTCGAGAAGGAATCATGAGCGAAGCATACCACAACAGTTCGATCGACACAGAGCTTCAAGTTCGCTTGATGAACCTGGTGATGGGAGAAGCGTCCGACTTTGAGCGTGATCAGTTGCAGTTGATGATGGAACAGCGCCCCGAGTTGGTCGCCTACCATCAGCACCTCGAGCACCTGCATGGCTTGCTCAGCGAAGTCGGAGCAGGCGAGCCAGGGGTCGATGCCGATTCCTCAACCGTAGATGAGGTTTGGCAATTGCCTGCCGACCGGCGTGACCGGGTGTTAGCGGTTTTGGAAAACCGCAGTCCACAGCCGTCTGACAAAGTAACTCTGGCCAAAAAGAGCGGCCTCAGAAATTGGCGTGTGACTCCCATGGAGGCCGTTGTGGTTGCTTCGATATCCTTTGTGTTGATTGGTCTGATGTGGCCAGCTACGCAGTCTGCTCGTGAATCGGGTAGGCGACTTAGTTCAATGTCAACGGGCGGGAACGACCTTTCGTCGCACTTGAACAATAGTGCACCCTCGAATGCCCCTACCTTTCGTCCTACAACTGGTAAACCACTTGCAAGCGTGTTGGAGCCAGAGCAGGTTGCGCGTACTGGCTCGCCAAGTGATTTTTACTCGCAACCGAGTATCTCCGCAGGAAGGGGCAGCGAGCGGGAAAGCCGTAGCGTTCCGAATAGAGTTGTTGAAATCGCGCCAAGCACAAACGGCTCCAGCGTGCCCGACGCGCGTTACAACCAACCCGGTGATCGACCGTTGCCAAACTTGGTTTATTTATCGGACAACGTTCAGTACTTCCCTGCTAGCCCTGAAGACAAGCCTGCTTATGAACCGACAACAGTCCCCGCAGTGGATAAATTGGCCATTGGTGACGGTCGGCAATCTGATGGCGAGAAGCAATCTGGCAGCGTTGGTGGAAAGAATTTTCATTATTATAACGGGTCTGTTGAAGAATACATGGGCCGTCGTGGTGGAACAGCGGGAGGTGTGGGAGACCGAGCAGGCGAAGGTATTAGTACGTTCAGTAAGTCGAATAATGGCCGGTCAGACGCAAAAGAAAGCTTCGGCATAATACCTAGTTTTGGATTTGCAACCGCGGACAGTAATGGGATAGCTGACAGTTTGAACTCCGCTCTTGAGTCGCCCAAGTCGGAGGTAACGACGTGGGAAAGGGACAGCGATAACGACGGACTTCCAGATGCTGTCTCAGCACGAGTGGATGTGCCAACAGTTAGCGAGCACGACGTTCAATCTTATACCGTAAATGTTCCCGATGATGGAACGATTCTGCTAGGTGGGATTCGTAGGACACGTGAACAGGGTCAGTTGAATAGGCTCTTTAGACAGTCTCCTTCTTCGTCTACTTTGATGATGACTGTCACTCCAAGAATCATTATTCCTGCGGAAGACTTTGAACTAAGACAATTCGAAAATGAACCGCCGGTTGCCTATCCGACCGACGAGGTCTGGAAAAAACTTAGCAATCGACGGTTGGAGCGTTATGGAGACATTGTCGATCAACCTGTCGATTTTTCGAGTATTCCCGAAGCGATCAAGAAAAATGAGAGACGCACTGCAGGCACCGAGTTGTTTCGCGAAAACAAAAAAGACGATGCCGGTCGCCGCTGGATGTTCACCCCGGCACCTAGCCCAGAGATCGCATCCAAAGATCGCGTTGCAATCCATGCTGAAGGCAAGTTGGGCACACCTAAGCAACCAGTGACCCTCGATGAGCAATCGGCCTCAGCCGAAGCCTTCTCGACCTTCTCGCTGCATGTGAGCGATGTTTCATTCAAACTTGCACAAGCCGCACTCAGCCAAAGACAATTGCCCGAAGCCTCGAAGATCCGCATCGAAGAGTTCGTCAACGCACTGGACTATCATGATCCCTTGCCAAGCGGCAATCAAAAGGTGGCTTGTTGCGCTGAACAAGCGATCCATCCATTCCTGATGCAATGCAACCTCCTGCGTGTTTCGATACGAACCGCAGCCACGGGCCGCTCGCAAAAGACTCCGCTGCGTCTGACTCTTCTGCTCGACAATTCCGGTTCGATGGAACGCCCCGATCGCCGGCAAGCAGTCTTGCGAGCTTTTCAAACGTTAACACAACAATTGATCGCTACCGATCAAATCACCTTAATCAGCTTCGCCAGCACCCCGCGACTACTGGCCGACAAGGTACCAGGCAACCAAGGCGAAACGTTGTTGCAATTGATCGCAAATCTCCCTAGCGAAGGAGGAACGAACATCGAAGCCGCCTTGTTGTTGGCTCGCGAAAAAGCCGCAGAGCAACAACTCGCTAGCGCTCAAAATCGAATCGTGTTAATGACGGACGGCGCAGTCAACTTAGGCGACGCCAATCCCGAGAGCCTCGCCAAGTTGGTGACACAAATGCGCGATGCTGGTATCGCCTTCGACGCCGCTGGTATCAGCGCGCAGGATTTGAACGATCAGGTGCTGGAAGCCTTAACCCGACAAGGTGACGGTCGTTACTATCTACTCGACTCAGCCGCAACCGCCGGTGAGAGCTTTGCTGCTCAGATCGCGGGCTCGCTTCGTCCGTCGGCCCAAAACGTCAAAGTGCAAGTGGAGTTCAATCCGCAGCGAGTTGGTCGCTACAAGCTGCTCGGATTCGAAAAGCATCGACTTAACAAAGAAGACTTCCGCAACGACCAAGTTGATGCCGCCGAGATGGCAGCAGCCGAGACGGGAGTTGCCGTGTATCAGTTTGAAATCAAGCCGAATGGTAGCGGTGATGTTGGTAGCGTTTCGGTGCGATTCCGCGATCTGCCGAGTGGCCAAATGGTCGAACGACGCTGGCCCATCCTATACGAATCGAATACCCCAAGATTGGAACAAGCTCAAGCGTCCATGCAACTCGCAGCCTCAGCCGCTTTGTTCGCAGCCAAGCTCGGCGGCGGACCGTTAGCCGACAGCGTGGATTTGACACAATTGCAGAACCTACTCGCGAAGTTACCTGAGCAAGTTGCTAGTCAGCCACGAGTTCAGCAATTACGAGCGATGATCGAGCAGGCGATAGCAATCCACTAAACCGATAGCAATCCACTGAACCGAAGTCGCCAGCGGCTACAATCCGATTTAGGCACCCTCCCACTGGGAGGGTCGAGCGAAGCGAGGGGAGGGTGCAGTGTGCGGGAAGGGTGCAGTGCCAACCGCAATGGAACAAGTCCGTTCACCCTCCCCGGCCTTGCGGCCGACCCTCCCGAAGGGAGGGTGACTTGAAAAAGCGAACGATCCTAGGAACCGGGGGCTAATGCCCTTCGGCTAATTGTTTACGAGAGAAGAAAACATGTTCAAACACAATACAACATCCTTGTACGCTTGGCTCGTGATCGGTCTCGGTTTGAATTGCTTCGGGCAATCGACGGACTCGAACACGCTACGGACTCCAGACGCTCAGACAGCTCAAGAGGCTCAGACGATCATCTTCAAGACTGGACACTCGAAGCCGCCCGCGTTTTTGTACGCGGCCAGCAGTCGGGCTGAAATTCGAGTGGACGTGAAGGAGATCGAACAGACTATCCAACTGAAACTGCGAATCGTCCAAGGGGACAATAATCGCGGGGAACCTGTCAGTCTTGGGATAGGCGGAGTTGGAGACGTGATCGACGTCCAAGGTGAGTCGATCGCTTCATGGTCGGTCCGTACGGTCGGTTCGCAACGGTTTCTCGATCTACAACTCAAGCCGTCTAGCAGTAATCGAGCTGAAGGTGAGAAGATGGAGGATGGCAAGGTCTCTATTGATAGAACAGCTACCATCCGCTTTCGTAGCGAGCACTCCGCACTTCCCACCAAGGTTGAACTAGCGCATTTGATGCCGGGTAAGGCTCTAGGCTTTGATTCCCAGATTGAACTCCAATACTCGGTCGGTGTCGCAGGTAAGGTTGTAGCCGCCGAGGGCTTCGCACCACTCGTCTCGAGCAATCGTATCGACCGGCTGCAAACATCGACCGGTGGTCGATTGGAACTGCAGCTCAATCGCGACAGCGCCTTGCCACCTGCAATTGAACTGCTCGACTCCAGCATGGTCGGTGAACTTCACTCGAGCGGCAATTCGATCGGCTTTCAGCTTCGCGGTACAGCTAATGTCAGCGTGGCCGGCACTCGACTCCGAGCCTTGTCGGGTACGGTTGCGATTAGTCAGTTACCGGAAAGCGTGGACTATCGCTTGGAGCTGTTGAACTCCGATTCCGGGCCTGTTTATGAACTAGTCTTTCCCAAGGTTGGAAGCTTTCCGATCGCACTGGATTTTGTAGCGGCCGTAAAGACCGATCAGTCAAATTGGCGAGGCTTAGACTTCTCCGTGGCCGCAAGCGCTGTGGTGCCGATAAGCCTACGAGGTCTTGATGCAGGGATCGAGTTCGCGGGTGATGAACAGGTGATCGTTCCATTGCTAGTCGAAAAAGACTGGCGGGGTTTTCTGCCAGCGACTGGACATGTGTTATTGCGTTGGCAGGCTGCGCGGAGTGTAGCCGAAAGCAAGTCCTTCTTTACCACCAAATCGACGATCGATGCCGCGGTCGGTCCTGGCCTGTTGCGACAAGACCACCGAATCTCGTATCAATTACTTCAAGGGCAACTAAAGTCGCTGTCTATCCAGATGGTCGGCCCAGGTGAGATCTTGAATGTCGAAGGAGACAAGATCGTCGCATGGAAGGTTGTTGGTGAAGGCAATCAACGCCAGTTGGAGATCACGCTCAATCAACCGCTTACCGGTAACAGTCAGGTTACCGTTCGTAGTCAGACACCGCTGGGAGAGTTTCCCGTCCGTGTTGAGGGGCTAAGTCTGCAGCCGCAAGAGGCAATTCGCAATTCAGGACATCTGCGAATCTCCAATTCTGGCTCGGTCAGCGTCGAGCCAACCGGCCTACGCGGCTTAACGCAATTGGAGCCAGAGCAGTTCCCCGGCGATGCACTCCAATCGCGACAACTGTTCGTTTATCGCTTTCCGTCAGCCGACTACGGGTTCACCATTGTAGCGGACCGCGTGCAACCTGAAGTCAGCATCACGCAGCTTGTGTTGTATCAATTGTCGGAATCGGATCGCGTGATCACGGCCGACATCGAACTGGATATTCGCGAGGCGACCATTCGTGAATGGAATTTGAGTCTGCCAGCAGATTATGCGGTCGTCGCCGTAACTGGAGCGAGCGTGGCGGACTATATGGCATCGTCCGAGGCAACGGACAGCGGGCGAAACCTCAAAATCTTGTTCAGTCAGGATATCCAAGGACGACAGCTCGTCGGCTTGCGATTGGAGAAGAACGAAGTCGCCACGACGGGACAATGGAGTTTGCCGCACATTTTGTTTCCCAACGCGAAAGCCGTTCGTGGTGACATCGGTATCGTAGCGGCCCCTGGATTTCGCGCGACGGTGGGCACGATCGAACTGTTAGTCGAGAAGCCGCTGTCCTACTTCCCTCGCCCTGTGCCCAATCTACAACAAGCGTTTCGGATTCGTGAACCGGGATGGAGCGCAACGATGCAGATTGAACAGTTGGACCGCAGTGTTCAATCGGATGTGTTTCATCTGGTTTCGCTGAGCCAAGGGACGGTCTATGGAAGTGCGTTGATCAATTACTCGGTCACTGGCGCTCCTGTGGCTGAGTGGCAGTTGACGGTTCCAGCCAAACTCAGCAACGTAACCGTCGATGGACAGGAGATTCGCAATTGGCGCCGAGAAGGGGACACGCTGATCGTTTCGCTGCAACAACCGATCCTGGGAGCTTACACGCTGTTGGTCACTTTCGAAGAGAAGCCCAACGTCGCGGATGGTACCTTTCAAGCTGGACTGGTTGCACCGATCGGTGTGCAGGGTGATCGCGGCTACATTGAGGTGGTCAGTCCCGTGCAAGTGGAAATGGAGCCGCTGTTGGTCTCGAGTCAACTATTGGTGCTCGATCCGCTGGAACTGCCAGGCGAGTTTCGCTTGCTCAGCACAGCTCCGGCCCTGGGGACTTGGCAATACACTCAGCGTCCGTTTGACTTGAGACTCAAGGTCAATTGGTTCGATCCAGGAACAACCGCCGCCCAAGTCGTCGAATTCTCAGAGGCCAATAGCCGTGTTTCGCAGGACGGAGAGTTGGTAACGGACTTGTTGTACTACGTCAAGTCGCGTGGCCAACGCACGTTGAAATTGCAATTGCCAAGCGAACCTGTGCGATTGTGGGCCGTATCGGTCAACGGTCAACCCGTCACAGCCCGACGAGCCGGAGATGAAACGCTGATTCCGTTGCCTGGCGGCGCGGATCCCAATGCGCCGGTCGAAGTCAGCTTGCGACTGGGCAAGCCAGCACAAGATAAACGACGAGCGACACTCGAATTGCCAACCGTCTTCGCGCCGGTCTTGAAAACGCAATGGAATGTGAGAGCCGACGCCAATCATGTGCTCATTCCAACCGGCGGAACCGTCGAACCGAGCGTACCAGTCGTGTGGCCAAACGGATTTGATTGGTTGGTTGAGCGTGGTCTGATTCCATTGGTTGCGCTCGCGATATTGGCAGTTGCGGTTGTCTTCGTCGGTTCGTTACCAATCAGACTGTTTGTCTTAGCGCTAGCCATTCTCGTAGCAGGCGCTGCTGGCTGGGACGCACTTACGCATATGGTGCCCGCCGCACCGCTACAGCTTAGCTTGCCCGTGCTGGCATCGGGTGAGAGTGTGAGCTTGGAAGTAGGCAACATTCCTAGTTGGCGTGCCAATGTTTCGTGGCCGGGTGTCGCTTTCGCGATTGTTGGCTTCTTGTTGTCCATACTCGCATTGCGAATTCGCGAGTCGAAGAATGGTTGGCTCGTACGTTGGATCGCGTTGGGTCTGATCGCAATTGGACTGTTATTGCAAACGAACGGCGCGCCATGGTTTTTTGGTTTGTTGGCGCTGGCCATCTTGGTGTTCCAGTTCTTACCCGCGGCAATTCAATGGAATAGGATTGACAATACGAAGTCGGCAACCAAGACAACAGACGAGCATTCCAAAGCTGCAGACCCTCAACAGCCGTCGGGAGGCAACCCAGGCGCGATTGTTACGACAGCAATAATGGCTCTTCTAGTTGGCTCCGTGGCTTTATGTTTGCCTAGTCGGTTGATCGCCGAAGATTCTATGAATAATCAGGTTAGTACGACTGAACTCGATTCAATGCAGTCGGCTAGTTCCCTGATTCAGAAGTGGACTGTGGCCAGTCGCGACAAGCGGTTGACCGCCACTGCCGAGGTCATCTTGGCGGGACATCCTGGAGATCGCTTCGTGCTGCTCCGCGCACCCGCCGTGCTCACCCAATTCAATGGAACGGGACTTCGGTTGAGTAAACAGGAATTGCCAAATCAAGGCGTAATTTACGTTGTTACGATTCCTGCCACGGAAAGCGATGAGGCCAACAACGGCGCGACTGAAAAACCGGTTGACGAAACAGCTACCAAAGACTCGACGCTGGAAGCAACACAGCTAAAGCAGTACACGGCTTCGTTCGCATTTCAGGTGGAGGCGATTCAATGCGCCGCCGGTATTCCAGTTCTAACGGGCAGTGCGGCACTGCAGGAAATCGAACTTAGCCACGACGAAGCAAATTGGGAGGTTGTTTGCGACTCGGCAGCGAGAATCGAATCGTTGACCGCGAAACCCAATGCGAGCTTGAACGCAGCTAGCGTTAAAATTCTGCTTGGTCCTGGGGCAACAAGAATCATTTTGCGACCTCAGGCACGCGACCTAACCACCGAAGCGACGCAGTATTTCGTCGAAGGTGCTGGCCTTTACACTCCCGGTCCCGGCGTCATTGATGGAAAGCACCGTTTGGAAATTCGCACTTCGCAAGGTCGAGTGCAACAACTTAGCCTTGTCATACCGACCGGGCTAACGGTTAGCTCCGTGGATGGTCCTGTCCGTTCGTGGCAGTTTGACGCGGATAAGAGTCGCTTGCAACTCCAAGTGGCTCCAGCCACGCCGCCCGAGTTTGCCGTAACGGTTGAAACACAGCGCAGCCTCGATACGCTGCCAACGGTTGTCCAGCTACAGCCTCTGCGAGTGGAAGGAGCGGTTGGCGAGGTCGGACTGATTGCGTTGGCGTTTGGCTCCGAAGCTCAACCTGAAAACGTGCAAGCCGAATCGCTCTCGCTGGTAAACCTAGGCGACTTTGATGCGAGTTTGGTGACCAATAAACAGACGACGCTGCATCGCGTCTATCGTTACGGTGCAGAAGGTGGCAGTCTATCTGTTCAAGTCTCGCCTGTCGCTCCCGAAGTGCGCGTCGTCAGCAAGCAAGTGGTGTCATTTGGCGACGAACGGGTGGTGCTTGGCATTAACTTTGTGGCCGAGATCAGTCGCACTGGGCTGTTCCAACTGAGTTTTGCGTTACCACTGGGTTTGGAAGTCGAATCGCTGACAGGTGAATCATTGCATCACTGGTCCGAGTTAACCGAAAACGGCCAACGGCAGATCGTGCTGCACTTGAAAGGCAAGACGATGGGCGCGCAGAAGTTTTCATTGACGCTGGCCGGAACTGCCCCGACCGAGGCAACGCAGTGGGCAATCCCGCGATTCGAATTGAGCGAAGCCACACGTCAGTCCGGTGAGTTAGTTGTTCAGCCGATTACCGGTATTCGCCTGCGAACCGTCACGCGTCAAAACGTCTCCGAAGCGGATCCGCGTTCGTTGGGAGCTCAGGGGCAGGGAGCGCTCGCCTTTCGATTGCTACAACGCGACTGGAGTCTTCATCTGGGTATCGAAAAACTGGCACCTTGGGTCACCGGTCAAGTATTGCATGATGTGACTTTGCGCGAAGGGCAGACCCGCTCAACCTTGCTAGCGGAATTTACGGTGCAGAACGCGGCGATTCGAACACTATCGGTTAAGTTACCCACGATGGGCGCCGACGAGCTCAAGACGGTTCGAGCGAACGGAGAATCGGTCAGCGATTTTGTACGCACGGCTCAAGACGAGAGCGTGTGGGAGTTGCGATTCAAACGCCGAGTCATCGGGCCGGTTCAATTCCAAATCGAGTACGAACGTCGCGGCGAACGTGCTGGAGACAGCGAGTCGCTCAGTCCAATTGATTTCCCTGACTCACGGCAATTAGGATACTACTATTCCGTGCGAACCGGTGGTCGATTGGAAATTGAGCCAGGGACGATGACTCAAGGTTGGCAGCGAAGTGACTGGAGTACTGTTCCGCAACCTCTACGCGAGGCGGGCAATCGCAACGCGCCCGCCTTGACATTGCGAGCCATGGCACCCACGACGCCGATGAACCTGCGAGTGATCCGACATTCGTTGGCCGATGCGCTAAAGCTGCGTGTGGCCTCGGGAAAGTTGACCACGGTGCTCTCCCCCACCGGCGACCAACTAACTGCAGTTGATGTGGACATGGAGGTGATTCAGCGTAGCAGCCTGAGCGTCCAACTGCCCTCGGGTGGCGAATTGTTTAGTATCTTCGTGAATGGCGAAAGCGTCCATTCGATTCGACAGAAAGCCAACGATAACACTTGGCAATTCTATATTTTGCCTGGCATGGACGATCGTACGGCGCAAGTTCGCTTCGTCTACTCGCTAACCGGCGGCAGTTTGAGAAAACTCAACCTAGTTAGTCCGCAGCTTAACGTGCCGTTGGAAAACATTCAGTGGAAAGTGGTTGCACCAAGCGGCTTTCAATTGATCCGTAGCCATGGCAATCTCGAATTGGTTGGACAAAACAATCTTGCAGAATACGATCGACAATCGTATCTATCGACCCTTAAAGGCAAACGCCAAGATCAAGCGCAACAGGCAGCGAAGTTGCTCGAGCAAGCCAATCAATTGCTACAAACTGGCGAGCAATCCAAAGCTCAGTGGGCCTTCAACAACGTGGCCAATCGCTACGCGCTGGACGCAGCCTCAAACGAAGACGCGCGTGTCCAGCTAGAGAACCTGCAGACTCAGCAAGCCGTCGTTGGTTTGAATACACGCCGACAACGGTTGTTCCTGGACTACAATCGTGGCGGCGTTGCCATTGCAAACAACGAACAACTGAGGCATGCAGCATCCGTCAATCCAATCTTGCAACAGGAGCAACTCAACTATCGCCCACAAGAGCTGAGCCAACTGTTAGCCGGAAATAGCAAGGAAGACAATGCTATGCTGCAACAGATCGCGGGTCGTCTAGTCCAGCATCAACGCACCACCGAGCCGGCTCCGCAAGCGATCCTCATCAGTCTACCCGAGGAAGGCAACATCTACAGCTTTCACCGCAGCGTACAAGTTGCCGAGAATACACCGCTCGAATTAGAGCTTCAGTTCAACTCGCAATACAAGCTACGCCCGTGGCAGTGGTTGATGTTAGCTGGACTAGTTAGCTTACTCGTCGCCGGACTCGCTAGGAAAACTCGCTCGACTTAGTAAAGTTGCGACACTAGTGCGTTGTCAATTCTAAAAAGTGGGGAAGGCATCCTGCCTGCCAATCAGTGGGGTAGGCATCCTGCCTGCCAATCAGTACGCCATACAAAATCCGCAAGCTGGAAGCTTACGCCACATTTGCCATTGCGGCATTGCCTGGTTGGGGCTCTCCCAGGTCCGCTTTTTTTCTTCCGCTCGCACAAACATGGGCTCAAGACATTAGAATGGTCGATCTTACCCGCCTCAATCCCCTCCTTGGAGAGTTATCCGAATGCTACGATCTCTTTGCTTGTTTTCCTTTGCACTGTTGCTGTGTTTCGCACCAGCCAATGCGTTCGCTCAAGATGCGGCCAGAACGTCGACCGCCATCGTTCCTGGGGCTCGCGTCGCGATTATCGGTGACTCGATCACCGAACAAAAACTCTACAGTAAATTCATGGAGGCGTACCTGCTGGCCTGTTCCGGGGTACCGGACGTGCATGTGTTTCAATTCGGTTGGGGCGGTGAACAAGCTGGCGGATTTGCTGCCCGCTTGGAAAACGACTTGTCCGTTTTTAGTCCCACCGTCGCGACGCTTTGCTACGGTATGAACGATGGCTCCTACCAGCCGTACAACGAGGAAATTGGAAAACGCTACGAAAACAACATGCGAAAGGTCCTCGAAAAAATGGACTCGCTAGGAGTCAAATCGATCGTGGTGGGTTCGCCAGGGGCAGTCGACACGCATTTCTTTCGTCCCGGACAATCGATGGGAGACAAGCCTTCCCACATCGCTTACAACGACAACCTCACTCATTTGCGTGACATCGATCGCAATTTGGCGAACGAGAAAAAACTTTTGTTCGCAGACGTCCACTCAGCGATGTTCGACGCCATGACCAAGGCCCAAGCAACACTCGGAAAAGAATACGATGTTTGCGGTCGCGATGGTTTCCATCCAGGAAACAACGGCCAACTTTTGATGGCCTACGCGTTTCTCAAAGGGCTCGGACTCGACGGCAAAATTGGCGAAGTCAACGTCGATTTGAAAGGAATCAATTCGGCTTCAAACGGGCACAAAGTACTCGGAGGATCCGCCGGTACCGTTGAACTGGAGAGCACTCGCTGGCCATTCTGTTTCCAAGGAGACGAAAAGTCCTCCAGTAGCACCCGCAGCATATTGCCATTCACCTCGTTCAATTCCGATTTGAACCGCTTTGTATTGAAGGTGAAAGGGTTAGACGCTACCCACGCCACCGTAAAATGGGGGAACGCAGAAAAGAAGTTCACGCGTGAACAGCTTGCTTCCGGCGTCAATTTGGCCGCCGAGTTTTCGGAGTCTCCATTCGACGCTGCGTTTCAAAAACTACTCGATGCGATCGCCATCAAACAGAATTTTGAGACATACATGATCAAGACGATTAT
>JANPNA010000132.1:0-7280 GCA_031427235.1 Pirellula sp. | reverse complement strand
ATGGGTGTACTCTTTTCATTCTGCGAACTTTAGGCAACACGCCAGTTCGCGGAGTGAGAGGTTTTCTTGGGCTACGACGACGCTCATCGACTAACGCAGGAGGCAAAGCGGGCTCGATGAGAAGCGGTTACAATGAGCGATGCTGAGTTGGTTCGGAAATTTCAGGAACGCATCGCATGTCAACACTCCCCAAACACTTCATAACCCCCGAAGAATATCTTCATCGCGAGAAGGATGCCGAATTTCGGTCGGAGTATTTTCGTGGCGAAATTTTTGCCATGGCTGGTGCATCTGCCAACCACAATCTGATTGTCGGTAATTGCGTGCAGACATTAGGCCAGCAACTCAAGAAAAAACCTTGCAGAGTCTACCCGAGCGATTTGAAGCTTCGAATCGAAGCGACCGGCTTGTGCACGTATCCTGATCTTTCGGTCGTTTGTGGCGAGCCTCAGCTAGAATCCAATGGTGGCGATGTGCTTCTGAACCCAGTAGTCCTCGTCGAAGTCCTCTCGGATTCAACCGAAGCTTACGATCGAGGGAAAAAGTTCGAGCACTATCGTACCATTCCGAGTTTGAAGCACTACCTCTTGGTTGCTCAGGATCGACACTCAATCGATTGCTTTTCGCGAAAGCCCGATGGCAGTTGGAGTTTGACTAGCTGTCAAGCGATAGATGAAAAAGTTGAGCTTGACGCAATTGACAGCCAACTCGTTGCTGCAGAAGTCTACGATAAGGTCGTGTTCCCGAGTTAGCAGGGCTTCCCACTTCTCGTCGCGAAAGACCGCGACTGAGTCGCCATTGAGCCTGTACGATGAAAAGGAACCATTGCGACACCCGCTGGCATTCCACGTTTGTTGATGACATCCCGCAGTTTTTCTCTCAAGCGATTTTTCATAGCGATGGTGACTACCAGCGGATGACTGATGGGTTGGCCAAGACGGTCTCCCGAACCGGTTGGCAGGTCCTTGCCTATGTTTGGATGCCTAATCATATCCATCTCTTCGTCAGAACGCCCAAGCCCAACTTGTCACGTGGGATGCAATACTTGCTGAGTGGTTACGCAAATTGGTATGCCAAGCGACATCAGCGGACAGGTCACTTGTTCCAAGGACGATTCAAGGCGGAATTGGTCGAAGACGACAACTACTTCTGGACGCTAAGCCGCTACCTACATCTGAACCCGGTGCGCGGTAAACGGCCACTGGTTGACCATCCAAGTGAGTGGACTTGGTCGAGTTATCCTGGTTACTGTAGGAAATCAGCTCGCGTAGAATGGATCGATTACGAAAGTGTGCTTGCAGCCTGTCAGGGCGAGATGGGAGGGGAAAACTCCGAAATGGCGTATCGCCGCTATGTTGAATCGGGCGTGGAGACGCCTCCATCGAATCCGCTCGACAGCGCATTGGACGGTTGGCTTCTTGGTAGTGAAACCTTCCTTCAAAAAATCAAGAAGCTTCTTACCAAACCACACCACGTGGACGAGACACCGAAGGTTCGACGACTAACAAGTCTTGATGCGAATCAAGTGATAGCGACTGTCGCTGCCTATTTCAAAACATCGCCGTCGAGCTATCAGTCGAAACGATGCTCTGCTGCAGGGCGAGATTTGGCAGCATACCTTGCACATCGCCGAACGACCGCAACGCTTCGTGAGCTTGCAACTGCATTCGGTCGATCGCATCTTGACAGCGTCAGTAATTTGATTCGTCGCGCTGAGACCGCAATTTCCGCATCCAAATCGCAAACGCAAGACCTCAAGCGGATCGACGAATTGCTCGTAAAACAGTAAACAGGGTCTGACCCCATGGGCTCGCAGTTATCGCCCTACATGGCCGAATGAGCCATATGTTGCATGGATTGCCCCGGCTGAATCTTCGTCAAAAGAGGATGCAGCAATGCCGCAGGCTGCCCGCAAAACAACTCGCTCTGCTACTGACCACGTTCGTGTTGGAAATCCAACGTCCCTTCGGCCAACGTGATGCCTTTCATCGCGGACAAGAGGTTTGCTCGATTCGCTTTGTCGGGTGCTAGCTTCAACTCTTCCGACAGAGCGTAGACGGTGACATGATACTGCTTCATGCCAGGCCCCTTGGACTTCATGGGGTCGTATTCCTTTCGATTCTTATCGTTGATGCCGATCGTGCCAGATGTTTTGTTATTTGTGTCAAGCTTGGTGATTTCTGCTGGAATATTGTAAACAACCCAGTATGACTTCATGCCGCCTGGACCGGGTACGTGCCATACGTTGAGGGCAAACGACTTGGTTCCTTCCGGAACGTCGCTCCATTCTATGGGCGGAGAAGAACTGGAGCCGTCTCCAGTGAATTCTTTGGGGATGCTTTTTCCCGGTTCGAAGGCAGGACTGGTCACACGTAGTTTTGCGATGTTGCTCCCATCGCGGTCATGATCGGCAGCCTCCCAAGCGGAGGTGGGTCCCCATGGCTTGGCGATGAAAACCGCTCCCGTCCCGAAGACAATAGTGATCGCACTTGCAATGACCATCCATTTCCGGCGATGGTAAGAGTTCCATCGGTTTAACTTATCGATCGTAAATGCAACAGATTCGTCGCTCATGAATGTCGTCCACTGCCTATTCGAGACCGGTTTGGGTGAAGGCACGACGCAACTGGAGTTGCAGCGAGCGTTTTTGTTCACGAGAGCTCCGTCAATTTTGCTTGGCCAGTTTTTCTTTAATGATTGGGACGCTGTCGAACTCGTTCACTACTTCGCCGCTGGCCGTATCGTAGAATCGAATGCGACCATCGTAGCCTCCGGCGGCGATCTGCTTTCCGCCTGCATTGAAGCTTAAAGCAAAGATGGGGCCGTGACTATCTTTGATCTGAACCAAGCGTTGCCCATTTTCGGTCTTGAATAGTCTTAGCTGCCCATTCAATGCACCGCAGGCGATTGTGGAACCATCGGGGCTGAAGGCGATGGCCTGAATCGGGGAGCCCATAGGTTCATATTCTCGAACAAAACTCTCCTCTTTGTTGTCTCCCTCGGCTAACCGTCCGCCGCGTGGCTGCATTCGAAAGAGTCGGATCTTTCCTTCCGTGCCGCCCGTAGCAATGAGGTCGTCAATCGGATGTCGCGTCAAGCAGATCAATGGATCGCGAGTTTGGTTGATGTCATCGATAAGATGCCCCGTGGCAATATCAATCAGCTTTGTAGCTTTGTCGCGACTGACAGTAGCCAGTCGCAGACCGTCGTTGGTGAAGGCCGAACCAAACACCCAGTCAAGATGGTTGTCGCACCGCATCGCTTCGACGCCATCTGCCACGTTAAATACGCGCACCAATTTGTCCGCACAGCCAACGGAGACCTGCCGATTATCCGGAGAAATGGAAATTCCATAGAACGCGTCGTTGGATGCCTTGATGGAACGTTGCAGTTGTCGCGTCGCGGTGTCCCAGATCTGAATCTCTCCAAACTCAGAAACGGCACCGCCGCTGGCTACGAGCAAGCTACCATCTCTAGAAAATGCGATCGACTCCAGTCGTGGTGAGTCACCAGTCATGCGCGCTACGATGCCTAAACCATCTGCCTGATGAAGAAGAATCTCATGGCGTCCTACGATAGCCAGTAGCATTCGGTCAGGGGAAAACGACAGTGCGCGAACGGACGGCAACGCATGGTAGGTTGGTGGCTCGGCAGGGCGTTGCGTGCGAGTGTCGACCGGCTCATCTGCTAAAGCACCTTGAGCGATCCAGCGACTTAGGATTGCAATCTCCTGTGGCGTCAGTGGTTCGCTATTCTTGGGCATCTCGGGCTCTTCGCCACAAATCGTTGCGATCAACCGACTGCCATGGGTATCTCCCGCGTTGACCGCCATGCCTTCGTCACCACCTTTCAGCAGTGCAGCATGAGTTGTTAGATCCAGTCCACCCCTCGCCTTTCCCGGCTTATGACAGACGATGCAATTCGTTCGAAAAATGGGGAGCACGTCGCGATAGAAGGAAATCGGCCCGTCGTCAGCAATGACCAACGAACAGGGCGTGCACAGTGCGATAAAGAGCAATGCAGGAAAACGAAGCGGATTCATTTCACTTCCTCCACCGTCAGTAGATAGCTGTGCCATTCACCTCCAGTATCATGCGCACTGCTGACGCACAGGAACACGATGTCGTCCACAGGCGACTTCAGGGTCAAGACGGGATCGCGCGACTGAGCATCATCGGCAGCCGCAAGAAATTGACCTCGAGCGTTATAACAATTTAGCTCAGCATCCAATATCAAAGGCGCGCCCGCAGTCACAGTCACTTTATACTGCTTCCCAGTGGTGATTGGGTACGCATAGACGTCGACATCTTTATCACCCTGAATGCTGCCTCGTGCCGACTGCCCCGACTGTAGCTTCTGTACCTCGCGAAATCCGTTGTTGGGCTCGGTCTCGTCGATCACGGCATCCGCCGAGAGTACCAAAATCTTACCCGTGGCATCACCGGCTGGAGTTGCGATCGCAAATTCTAAGACTCCCGCTGGATGGTCAACTGGCAGTGTTATTTCTGCAAGAATCTGCGTATCACCGACCACCTTATTCTCCAGTCCCTTGGGCTGGCTCGCGTCCTTCTTTTCCGTGATCTCAACTTTCGCATAGGCTGCCGTGGGGAGTCGCAGCTCAGTGGCCTCTTTGAGCTTGAAGCCACGCACTTTAAGAGTCGCCTTGGTTCCGCTAATGATCACCACAGGTACGGTGGCGGTGATTCGAGCCGCTTCCATTTTCTTATCATCGGCTCGGGTAGTCACGCAGCACCCCAACTCATGGCATGTTGGTACGAGATAGCACAGGATGAAAACTGCGTGAATCAGAGGATGTGACGCTCGTCTCATGTAAAGAGCTCCGAAACGGTTGCTCCCTCGGCAAGGATCGAGACAGGGCGTCCCTCTGGCGTCAGCAGTTCTTTGGCGGGATCAATTCCAAGCGATTCGTAGACAGTCCATGCCACGTCAGCCGGTCGAACAGGTCGATCGGTAACAAACGCACCGTTTTTATCGGTCGCTCCAATCACATGACCGCGTGCGACACCAGCACCGGCCCACAGCATGGAACCCGCGCGGCCCCAGTGATCGCGGCCCGCTTTGTCATTGACCTTTGGTGTACGTCCAAATTCTCCCATCGTCAGCACCATCGTGTCCTCCAGCAGACCGCGCTGGTCCAAGTCATTAATCAATGCACTGTATCCCTGATCGAACTCAGGCAGCTTTTTGTCGAGGGATTTGAAAATCGCGTCATGATGGTCCCAACCGGCATAGTTGACGGTCACAAAGCGGACACCGTTTTCGACCAGTCGTCTGGCCAAAAGAGCGCTCTGACCAAATTCGCTACGGCCATAATCGTCTCGAGTCGTCGCTTCTTCGCGATCGATCGCAAACGCCGCCTGCGACTGAGGCGACAGGACCATCTCAGCCGCCTTGCGGCTGAATTCATCATAGGTTGCGATCTGATCGTTTTGCTTTACTTTGTCGGCCAGTTGATCCACGGCGGCTAATAACGTCTTGCGCCGCTCGAGCGTTTGTGGCGTCGAGCCTGCGGGGGCAGAAAGATCGCGTACTCGGTAGTTGGCCTCATTCGGATTGCCAGCCTTGAACGATTCGCAGCGTCCCCCCAGCCACACGCTCTTGCCCAGTTCCCAAGTAAATGAAGGATTCTTGGGCACTGCCACATAAGGAGGCACCGCACCGGAAAATCCCGTCTCGTGCGCTACAATCGCACCGATCGCCGGATGGTCTCCAAAGGGAGTGCCGAATCGCCCAGACAAAACCCAGTTAGTCGCGGTCTCGTGATGATCGTTCTCATGAGTCCCACTGCGTACCAGAGTCAGCTTGTGCATCACCTGCGCCGTTTTGGGCAGCAGTTCGCAAATATTGAGCCCTGGAACCGTCGTGGCGATACTCTTGTACTTACCGCGAATCTGTTCCACGGCCTCAGGCTTCATATCGAACGAGTCATGATGCGACAGTCCACCGCCGAGATATATCAGGATCACCGATTTGGCTCGAGCAGGGCGAGGACCTGCATGGGCGGCCATCAACTGTGGCAATGACAGCCCCAGTGGTGCAAGTGCCCCGACGCGAATGAAGTTCCGTCGCGACATACCGTTGCACCAGCGGCTGTGACGATTGGTGATTGAAATATCGAGCATCGGAAGTTTTTCCTTCGGAGGGTTAACACACTGACAATCAGTGGTTGAATGCAAACTCTTTCGAGTTTAGTAACGCCCAGAACAAATCGGCAAACACAAGGTCGCGTTCATCCGTAGTCAAAGCAGCATCGATTGCAGAACGCTCTCGTTCGCCGGGTAAGCGGCTGAGCGTTGCCAAGAAGACTTCTTGGGTAACGCTCGCGGAATCAGGATTCTGCAGCAGGCTTGTCAGCCGACTATCCGACGAGCGGATTTTCTTGACCAGACCTTCGTCATTGTTCAAATGTAGCAATTGAGGCAGCGTCACCTCTCCCTTTCGTTCACAGGCACAAGCCGTGACTCGATCGCTACGACCAAACAGGGTCAGGAAATAAGATTCGGTCCCAGGATCTGCGATTTGAGTAGCTCGCAAGCCGGCGGGATAACCAGGGAAACGATTCGGTACATCGGTGGCTGCGGCAATCGCATCCAGGAGGACTTCCGCCGGAAGACGCTTGGCATTGTAGTGCGAATAGTACTTTGTGTCGTTTTCGTTTTCGGGCGTAGTTGCCGAGTCGAGTTGCCATGCCCGCGAATTGAGAATCAGCCGAATGATATGCCGCAAGTCATAATTATGGTTGCGGAATTCGTCGTTGAGCACCCTCCACAGCGCGGGGTTGGATGGCGGATTGCTGGCTCGCAAGTCATCGACAGGCTCGACAAGCCCAACGGCAAAAAAGTGTTTCCATAAACGATTGACCATCGCTCCAGAAAAATTTTCTTGGTCGATCGCCCATTTCACAAAGGGGATGCGAGGATCGCTGCCAGGTTCGACTTTCAATGCGACGCGATCCAGCGACTGCGGTGCCATGAACTTGGCGGTACGCGGCTGGTTCACGCCGGGCGAGCGTTGGCGGATATCCTCCAGTCGCCTAGTTTGGTTATCGAGTTCTCGCTGTTGATTAGCAATGTGCTTGACCTTTTCATCGTCCTTTAACTCGGAGAGACAAGCTTCGACTAGCTTGGTAGCCGCTTCGGCAATGCGTCGGTACTGTTCGCGTTCCTCGCGGCCAATGGTTGTCACCGCGCTGACTCCGGTTTGAGGATTCTGGCGGTCGAGACTTACTTTCGCAAAGCAAGCCGCAAAATGATAAAAGT
>JANPNA010000131.1:0-3377 GCA_031427235.1 Pirellula sp. | reverse complement strand
TTCACGTTAATCCGTTCTTTTCGTAGCGGAACCTGTCAAAGGTTTCGAGGGAGGTGTTGCCTACTTCGGCAACCAACGAAATGCTTGACGCATTCCGCTACAACCGCTTCGCCGAGGTGGCGTTCGCCGAGAAGTGTCAATTCTTCACGCATTTACTCGCTGTCCAAGGAAAACCGACCCAGGTCCTACTGTCGCATTCTATCAATCGTGACCGCCAAATAGTCAAAGAGCTCGACAGCAAGTCGTTCACGCAATGCGTTGTCCTCGGCTCCAACGTAGGTGTTTGACCTTCGGACTCCTAGTTCGCGTGGCTCTCCTTGGACTCTAACCGTTAGATTAACCATCCATCTCTTGGCTTGATTGCCAGAGTCCGTCTGGGCTCCAACGTCGACGTGCTCCAGTTGGCATTGCTGGATCGATGCCAACGGTATGTCCCACCGGTGCTTGTTTCCCTCAAAAAGAAAACTCTTGTTCTTAATGTCCGCGGTGAGGAATCCAAAATCGCTCGATGATGGCATTAGGTTTGTCCATTGAGCCCGATCGATGTGCATTATGGCCAAGCAGTTTTCGACATCTGGGACGATCACTGCGGATCGACTTTTCAATGTGTTCTTGCTCTTTCGAATCAGATACCCAGTCTCAATGAAGTTCGCGTAGCGGGAAACCAGCGCTAAACTAAAGACAACAAGCGCAACAGGAATGCCAATCGATAGGCATCGCTGAATAATCGAAAGTACATTCCAATTCCAGATGGCATAGACGACTCCGCTAAGCAACGCAATCGCGCTGATCAGTAATGGCCATCCTGCCATCAATCCTGCGACCACACGGTCCATCGTCGAAACGAATCTGGGCTGCAGTTGCTCTATGTTGATGATCGTTGCATCCGCGGTTGCCAATTGCGTTTTCGAGTCGGGAAATAGGGACTCCGATACATCGCTGATCGGCCCCGGCTTGGGTTCCCAGCCGCTGAGCCAGACGGAAACACCAAAAGAATGTAGGGTTTGAGCGAGGCGATCCAGATCGATGACCTTGGGAACCGCGGTCATGTGGGTTTGTTTACTATCCTGGATGATCATTGCGCCTTGTTGCGTTTGCCCATCCGAGGACCGAACGAGTAAGGCCTGCTTTATTTCGGAGAACGGAAGATTAGTGACCGTCGCATGACCGTAACCTCCCTCACCGATGATGGAGATTTCCTTTTCGTCGATGGAAACGGATCGAAACAGGTTATTTCCATCGATGAGATACCATGCAACTGCGATCACACCTGCAAAAAGGGTCAACAATTTCGGCCAGTTAAATTGGGGGCCAGGGATCAGCATGGCAACGACGGATACCACAGTCGCCAGCCCGATGCAAATAGCAAATAAAACGATCCATTCTCGCCGACTTCGCTCACGCAACACAAAGAACCAAGGTTCGGACCATGCAAAAAACTTTTTCCGAAGAAGTGCCATCTCAGAACCGCTCAAATGCAAACGAGGAACGACACAGAACTACAAAACAAGACGACGCTGATATGATAACGACCCGGATGGGGACTTCCATAACCGTATTCCTACCTGGAATTTCCCGACAACTTCTAAGTTTCCGACAACGAAAACCCAATGAATCGCAAAAATCTTTTAGGAATTCAGCGTCCGTGGGCTTAGATATGCCGCTCGCATTGAGCAGATTACTGCTATGGGGCCATACATTTGCGAGTGAGTTCGATTATCATTTGTTGAGATCATGGGACACTTCTAAGCCAGCGACATCCGAAGGTTGCGGCACCTGAGCGTTCCTGATAGACCTTTGCCTGTCTTTCTGGTTCCTATCTCGAAAGGATTTAACAATGTCGGTATCTCGTCAAACAAAACGGCGTGGTTTTCTACAGGGAGTCGCCGTTGCGGGGACTGCAACTATTTTAAGCCCCTCGATGAACCGGGCTTTCGGCTATCAATCACCTAACGATCGGCCTGTTTTTGCGACCATCGGCCTGCGAAACCAAGGTTGGGAGATCACCAACAAGTCATTTAAGTTCGCCGATTTCGCCGCACTGGCCGATGTCGATTCGAACGTCCTCGGAGCCAACGTCGAGAAGACGGAGAAGGCACAGAAAAAGAAACCGGACGCCTACAAAGACTATCGAAAGATCCTCGATCGAAAAGACATAGATGCCGTCATGATCGCCACGCCGGACCATTGGCATACCAAGATCGCCGTCGAAGCCATGTACGCCGGCAAAGATGTCTACTGTGAGAAACCGCTCACGCTGACGATTGCCGAAGGCAAGTTGCTCGAGAAGGTCGTCAAGGAAACCGGGCGAGTCTTTCAGGTTGGTACCATGCAGCGAACGGAATCGGACCAGCGGTTCCTTCAGGCCATCGCTTTGGTCAAAAACGGGCGCATCGGCACCGTTCAAAAGGTGACGTGCGGTATCAACGGCATGGAAGCTTCACCTATGATTCCCGTTGTTCCCGTTCCCCAGGAATTGGACTGGGAATTCTGGCTCGGCCCTGCACCGAAAGTGGATTATCGAGCACTCCCCGAAATGCGTGTGGGATACGGTGGTGGCGTGCCGCTTTTCAGCAATTGCCACTACGCCTTCCGAAACTGGCACGAATATTCCGGTGGGAAATTGACCGACTGGGGCGCTCACCACGTCGACATCGCTTGCTGGGCTCTCGGTGCCAGCAACACCGGCCCGAGCAAAGTCACCCCAGTCGAATTCAAGTTGCCGGTCGAATACAAGAATGGGCACCCCTTGGTTCAGGATCAGTACAACGCGGCCACCGACTTCAAAATCAAAGTCGACATGCCCAATAAAGTCGAAATGATTATCACGAGTGAGGGGGACAACGGCATTCTCTTCGAAGGCACCGAAGGTCGGTTCTTTGTAAACCGAGGCAAGATTTCAGGCAAGCCAGTAGAGGACCTGAAGGACAAACCGCTGCCTGAAGGAGCCATCGAAGCCGTCTACGGTGGCAAAGTCAGCGAGAATCACACCGCCAACTTCATCGAAGGCATTAAGTCTCGCAAGCAACCGATTTCCGACGTCTGGTCGCACAACCGCATGCTCGAAATCTGCCACCTCTCCAACATCGCTATGCGACTAAACCGCGAACTCAACTGGGACCCAACCAAACGAGAAATCATTGGTGACTCGCAGGCAAATTCGTTTCTCGCCCGCGAAAATCGCAAAGGCTACGAAATCAACATGTAAATCTAGTCTATTGTTTTGTGACAGCTTGATTTTAGGGTAGTGGATATTTGTTAAAATAACACCATAATAGGGATATTAAAAAAATACAAAAAAGCCAAAACCAATTCTTAATTTTTAAAAATAAAAATAGAGAATGTAAAAAAAACCCCCCAAAAAAACCGGGGCCAGT
>JANPNA010000130.1:0-9768 GCA_031427235.1 Pirellula sp. | reverse complement strand
GTCGATCTTAAGGCGGGCCGATTTAAATCGTAGCGGAAGCTGTCAAAGCTTTCGTGAATGCTGGACGCCAACGAAATGCTTGACGCATTCCGCTACTAGGGAACGCTAGCGAAAGTGTTTCGCGGCCCAGCTTAAGATCGACGCCCAACGCGGTAGCCTGCGATAAGAAGTCTCGACGTTTCCAAGTCGGCTCAGGTCGGTACCTGCGCGATAGCGGCACGTACAAGGATCGCATATTCGTACTCGATAGTGATCGTCACGGAAGAATGTCTGAAATCAATCTTGTCCACCGGGAGACCCAACGGAGGAAAATCAAAGCTTAACGAAATGTAGCTGAGGAAGAAAGCTTTGGAGCGGACATCGGAATGAATAGATGGAGAGCGGACGACAGTAATGTTGCATACTGTGCTATCGAGGGGACTTGGCTCGATGGATTGTGTTTGCTGTAGTGGACGTGAATTTTCACATTTGGCGACGGCCTGGTTTCGGTAGTTTTAGCCATTGGAATTCTTGACGTACCAGCACGCAAACCGCTGGATGAAATAAGGCTTTCTCATGGTGTATTCCTTCTATGCACATGTGCTTAGAAGCAACTAAAGGGATCAAATGGACACCACAGGACACGAGCCAGCTGGGCTCAGAAAAGTCTGCGTTTTGGAGGACTAACTTTTCGTCAGTCTCAAATTCCCTGTGTTTTCAATGGAGGATAACGGACTTGAACCGATGACCTCTTGCATGCCATGCAAGCGCTCTCCCAACTGAGCTAATCCCCCGAATCAACTTACGGCGGTAGAGGTTATCCTTGCCCTCAAATTGTGTCAAGTTGCGTCCCGCTTCTACTCGCCCTTTCTACGATTCCACTACCCAAGGTCCATTAGCGAGTACAATCGGTAGTGAAATTGTCGACCCATCCGTTGCGTCGAAATCGAATTATTTGGTCCGTTTCTCGCTTTTTCCGAGCGTACGAAACCCTGTGCTAATGCCTCCCAACGTTCAGGTTCCCTTGGTTCCTCCCCTCTCCCAACAGCCAAAAATTGCCGTCGTCGGGGCTGGTATCAGCGGACTTGCTACCGCGTGGTACCTCGAAAGATTGTTGCCGTCCGCACAGGTCGACGTTTTCGAATCAGCCCACCAAATCGGCGGCGTCATCCAAACGACCTACTCCGATCCGTTCTTGACCGAACTCGGGGCCGATAATTTCGCAACTCTCGTACCGGACGCCCTGCGAATGGTTGAGGAAATGGGAATCCGAGACCAGTTCATCGGCCCAAAAGCCGATCATCGGATCGCCCAAGTAGTCCGCAACGGAAAAGTCGTGCCGATTCCTAACGGCTTCTCCCTCATGCAACCGACTCGATTGTCCTCGGTCCTGTCCACTCCCGTCTTGTCCCCAGCCGGACGCATGCGATTGCTTTCGGAATACTTTGTCAAGCAAAGAATAAGCGACCAGGATGAAAGCGTAGAAGCGTTTGCCGTTCGAAGACTCGGGCGCGAATGCTTCGATCGACTCGTCGAACCGATCGTGAGCGGAATCTTCACCGCTCGGGCTGAAACGCTTAGCATGCAGGCAGCTATGCCGCAATTTGTAGCCATGGAACGTGAGTTCGGCGGTCTCATTCGCGCGGCCATCGCTAAACGCAAAAGCCAAAGCCGATCCGAACGCTCCGCTCGCGAAGCATCCGGAGCCCGTTACGACCAATTCCTCGCTCCCAAACAAGGTATGAGTTGGTGGCTCAACCATATTGCAAAGTCCCTTCGTAACCCGATTCAGCTTGGTCAACGCGTTGTTCAACTAACCAAAACGGCCGAACACTCTTGGTCGCTACGAACGAAGCCGTCAGCCGAACGAACCCAAGCGGAACTGGTGCATGAGGGTTACCATGCCGTCTGTTTAGCACTGCCGAGCCTGCGGTCCGCAGAGTTGCTGAAAACGACGCATCCAAACGTTGCCGAACGCCTTGAACGCATTCCGTATGCTTCCTCTGCCGTGGCTGTGCTGGCAATTCAGCGCAGTGAAATACATCCCAAGGCGTTTTGCTTTGGCGTCGTCGTCCCCAAACAGGAACATCGAGACTGCCTGGCAATTAGCCTTGCAAGCGAAAAATACGAGGGAAGATGCCCAGCGGATCTTGTCTTAGTAAGAGTCTTCATGGGTGGGGCCATTCGTCCCGAACTCATGGATAAAAGCGACGACGAATTGCTCGGCATCGCTAAAAAAGAAATTAAGGAACTTCTCGGCGCAAGCAGCCTGCCTCATTGGCAAACTGTCGTTCGATGGAACGAAGCCATGCCCCAGTATTTGGTCGGCCATCCCCAATTGGTCGCTTCGATCCGTCAATCACTTGCCGAAGAACCTTCCATACGCTTGATCGGCAACGCCTTCGATGGCGTCGGAATACCCCAATGTGTTCGACTCGCAAGGCAAACCGCGGAGCACTTCGTTTCGTTGTTTCAAGTGGAGTAGTGGAGGAGTGGAGGAGTGGAGAAGTGGAGAAGTGGAGTAGTGGAGAAGTGGAGAAGTGGAGTAGTGAGTGGGGGTAAGGACACTACTGAATGATCGCCACCAAAATACGCAAGCGTTTACACCAAATCCCGCTGGCTCGGAGGTCGTGCAGCTTTCGCCCCGAATGGGGCAGCAGCATAATAGCCCAGGGCAGAGCTTAGCGACAAAATGTCGCTAAGCGCCGCCCTGGGATCTGTAAAACACACAATCGCTGCCCTGAAGGGGCTTTACAGAATGCTCGCGTTAAATTGTTTGTTTGTTAAGCCCCTTCAGGGCAATTTACGGGGGGTGTTTGCTGCGTACCCAGGGCGGCGCTGAGCTCTGCCCTGGGCTAAGATGTCATAGCCCGTTGGGCAAAAATCGCGGAGGATCGTTTTGGTAGCGACACCGCCTGAATTCTGATCCGCGAACTGCTTGCCCGTTGGGCAAAAATCGCAGTGGATCGTTTTGGTAGCGAAAAACCGAAACTTCCGCAGGGTAAACCGGTGGGACTCATTCGCGAGGTGCCAAACGGAACTCCCAAGCGACTTGCCCGCGCCGAATCTTAAAGCTGGGATCAATCCCAGTACTCCAAAGCATTTTGTTTGAAAAAGGGGACGAAAGTTCTAGAAAGGTGTTTGTTCGCCGGTCTGCCCATGCGATATACTTGAAGGTCGGACTGGCCCCATCTGGCCGGTCGCTCCATTTCCGACCATCTCTCTTCTGACTCTGCTTTTTGCTGGAGGCTAACCGTGGACCAGCCAATGCGCGAATTTACCGACTTAATGCTCACCCGTGGAGTCATTTCGCTCGACCAGCTTTCCGAAGCAAAACTCATCGCGAAGAAAGAGGACAAGCCAATCGGTCCGTGCCTCATTAGCCTTGGTTATGCCTCCGGCGAAGATGTAACCATGGCTATCGCGGAATTCTACAAGTTCGAATATGTCGACTTGTCCACTATTAGAATTCCTGATCACGTCATCCAGCTGGTGCCTGAATCGGTCGCCCGAGAAAATAAGATCATCCCCGTTTCCGATGCGGACGAAACCATCAAAGTTTTGGTTTCCGACCCGTTCGACATTGAGACCATCGAAAAGCTGCGATTCATTTTGAATCGTAAAGTGGAAACGGCATTGGCACCTCAGGAGCAGATCCAAGAAGCCATTAATAAATATTATGGCCAGGTGGAAGGCGAGTCCGCTGACTCGATGCTGCAAGAGTTCACCGACACGCAGATCGACTTCACCGAAACCGAGGAGGACAAAGCCCAGGCCGAGGAGGGGGCTGACGAGAATAGCGCCCCGGTCGTGCGGCTAGTCCAGTACATGATTCAGGAAGCGGTACAGCTCCGGGCATCGGACATTCACGTGGAGCCGTTCGAGGATCGAGTCCGGATCCGATATCGAATTGACGGCACGTTGGTGGAGCGAGACAGCCCCCCCCGCCGGTTGCTCGGTGCCATTCTTTCGCGTATTAAGATCTTGGCCAAGATGGACATCGCCGAAAGGCGGCGTGCCCAGGACGGTCGAATTACGATCACGGTTGGGGAAAAGGAGCTCGATCTGCGAGTCAGCGTCATCCCAACCAACCATGGTCAGTCCACCGTCATGCGGCTCCTGGATAAGGACAACATCAAAGTTGGGGTCAAGCAGCTCGGTTTGGGCGAAAGAGACTTCAAGGTTTTTACTGGGCTTATTAAGAGGCCTAATGGAATCCTTTTAGTGACAGGACCGACGGGGTCGGGCAAGACGACGACTTTGTATGCTGCGTTGAATGCGCTCAATCGGCCGGATCGCAAGATCATTACCGCCGAGGACCCGGTTGAATACTATCTTCCGGGCATCAATCAGGTTGAGGTACGGCACAACATCGGGCTCGACTTCGCTCGGATTATTCGGGCCATGTTGCGTCAAGCACCCAATATCATCTTGGTCGGAGAGATGCGGGATACTGAAACAGCCCAGATGGGTATCCAGGCTAGCTTAACTGGACACTTGGTATTTAGTACTCTACACACGAACGATGCGCCCAGTGCTGTGACTCGAATGACAGACATGGGGGTGCCAGGCTACATGGTGGCGAGCAGTGTTATTGCCGTTATGGCTCAGCGTCTGGTACGAAAGATTTGCACGCGATGCAAGCATCCGATCACGTTGAGCGACGCTGTTTTGGAGGATGCGGGGCTGCCGAAGTCGGTGGTGCCATTCTCGAAATTTTCCAAAGGCAAGGGGTGTCCCTATTGCCAAAAGAAGGCTTATCGAGGTCGGATCGGCATTTACGAATTGATGGTTGTGAATGGTCGATTACGAGAGTTGATGTTCTCGGGCCAGTCGTCCGCAGTCTTGCGAGCGGAGGCCATAAGAGCTGGTATGACAACACTTTACTGCGATGGACTGCGAAAGGTTATCACCGGCATTACCACGATGGACGAGGTCTACAAGACTGCCAAGAAAACCGAGCAGGAGTACATTGCGATTGAGAAAGTCGTTGCGGAAGTGCTGGGCTAGGCGCTTTTTGCGTTCACGAGAAATCGGACCAATTTTGGACTAGAGCGAGCGGCCTGCTGCCTGATTGGGTCGTCGCTGAGCTAGCAATTCCTCAGTGATCTGCCGTATCACTTAAAGGCGTTTGATTCGCCTCTGTCTAGCAACGGTGGGTTTACCAAGTGCCGCTGGTTTTTTCGCAATCCGCGTGAATTAACATCACAAAGATTTCTTCGCTAGGACGCGGTGACTACAATCTTTTTGGCACGAGAAATGTTTTTTCTCGAATGTCCTCGTTTTGATCTCATCTGACTAATTAAACCATGGCAACTGTCTTAATCGACAAACTTCTTCAGGCGTGCGTTAAGCAGGGTGCTAGTGACATTCACATTGTCGTTGGTCAGCCACCGGTTTTTCGATTGCACGGACGGATGAGGCGGCTTGAGACCAAGGTTTTGGAAGCCGAGGACACCGTTCAGTTGATGAAGAGTATATCGCCCGAGCGCTGTCAGCGAGAGTTGCAGGAGTCTGGCAGTTCCGACTTTGGATTTGCTTTTGGAACGATGGCACGCTTTCGTGTTTCGATATTCAAGCAGCGCGGTTTCATATCGATGGTGCTGCGTCAGATTCCGACGGACAAGCTGACGCCTGAGCAGCTCGGTGTGCCGGAGGCGGTTATCAAGTTGTGTCTTCGTCCTAGAGGCTTAATCTTGGTTACCGGTCCGACGGGCTCGGGAAAGACCACAACGTTGGCGAGCTTGATTGATTATGTCAACATAAATCACGATCATCACATCATCACGATTGAGGATCCGATCGAGTTTTATCACGAGCACAAAAAGTCGACAGTCAATCAGCGAGAGGTTGGAGTGGACGTACCGAGTTTTTCGGAGGCGATTCGGCGAGCCTTGCGACAGGACCCAGACATTATTTTGGTGGGTGAAATGCGAGACTTGGATACCATTTCTGCGGCGATTACCGCGGCGGAAACGGGGCACATTGTTTTCGGCACTTTGCACACCAACAGTGCGATGGGAACGGTCAATCGTTTGATTGACGCTTTCCCTGGCAACTTGCAGGACCAGATACGGACGCAGCTTTCGACGAGCTTGCTAGGGGTTGTGGCGCAGACGCTCATTCCAAAGATTGGAGGGGGGCGCGTAGCGGCGTATGAGATCCTAATTGTTACGTCCGGTATTGCCAATTTGATTCGTGAGAACAAGACGTTCCGGATTGGTTCTGCCATTCAGACCGGTTCGAAGTTTGGGATGAAGTTGTTGGACGATGCGCTTTTTGACCATTGGAAGGACGGAAAGGTCACGGTGGAGGATATTTTGGCCAAATCGCACCGGCCAGACGAACTTGCAAAACGCATCGTGAATGCACGGCATGGAGTGATCGACACGGAGGAAGAGGCTGACGGGGATGATCATTGATTGTATGGGGTTGCAACAAAGAGTAGCTCGGCACAAAGAGTAGCTCGGCACTCCGTGCCGAGAAAAACGCCGTGCCGAGAAAAACGGCACGGAGTGCCGTTCTACACTGCCACACGAGAATAGAACGAAGTTGACTAAAGGGAACATTGAATGAGTACGCGACGCATTGGCCAGATTTTTGTTGACATGGGTTTCATTACCGATGAGCAGCTACAGTTGTTGTTGGAAGAGCAGCAGCAGCAGCCGGGTGCGTTGTTGGGTAAGTTGGCCGAGGACATGACGTTGATCACCGATGAGCAGTTGGCTCAAGCCCTCGGTGAGCAGATGAACATGAAGGTGGTTTCGCTTGGCGATGCTCCCATCGCCCCCGAGCTGCTAGAAAAGCTAACCGAAACGATGGCTCAACTCTATCGAGTTATTCCGGTGAGGTTCGACGGGCACAGGTTGACAGTTGCCACCTGCGATCCGCAGAACTTGAGCATCCAGGACGAGTTGCGTACGTTCCTCGGTTTTGACATCGAGATGGTGGTTGCGACCGAGCGTGAAATCAAGGCTACGATTGAGCGGTTCTATTCGTCCGACAGTTTGAGTGTTGAAAAGATCGTTAAGGAGCTTGCAGAAGATACGGAGCTTTTCAAGCAAGCGAGCATGTTGACTGGCGACAAGTTCAGCTTGGACGGGGCAGAGGCGTTGGCCGACAGCGCTCCGGTTCGCAAGTTGCTTAACTTGGTCTTATTGTTGGCGATCAAGGATCACGCGAGCGATATCCACTTTGAGCCATTCGAAGCTGAGTTTCGGATTCGGATCAAGGCGGAAGGGGTGCTATACGAAATGGTTCCCCCCCCGCGTCACCTTGCCTTTGCGATCACCACGCGAATCAAGGTTATGGCGAATTTGGACATTGCGGAGCGACGTTTGCCACAAGACGGTCGAATCGAGTTGATGGTGGGTGGACACCAAGTGGACTTGCGCGTGAGCGTTTTGCCGACCATGTTTGGCGAAAGCGTGGTTATGCGGATCCTGGACCGATCGGTGGTGTCGTTATCGCTTACGAAAGTTGGCATGGACGAAGTCACGATGGCCAATTTTAGGCAGATCATGAAGCGTCCGAACGGAATTGTGTTGGTGACCGGTCCGACGGGCTCGGGCAAGACAACGACGTTGTATTCGGCCTTGTCGGAGATGAACGAGATTTCGGAAAAGCTGATCACGACCGAGGATCCGGTGGAGTATGACATTGACGGGATCGTACAGATTCAAATTGACCATGACATTGGCGTTACGTTTGCGTCTTGTTTGCGAGCGATTTTGCGACAGGATCCAGACATCATTTTGGTTGGTGAAATTCGAGACTTGGAGACAGCCGAGATTGCAGTTCAGGCCTCGCTGACAGGCCACTTGGTCTTTAGCACATTGCACACGAACGATGCGCCGAGCACGATCACTCGATTGAAGGACATGGGTATTCCGACGTTCTTGATAACGGCGACGGTGGAAGCGATTTTGGCGCAACGGCTTGTTCGACGCATTTGCACCAAGTGCCGGGAGGAGTCCGATCCGCCGATGGAGATTTTGGTCGATTTGGGAGTGACCGACGAAACTCGCGATCAGTTCAAGTTTTACCGAGGCAAGGGCTGTGACAGCTGCAACAACACGGGCTACAAGGGTCGAATTGGGTTGTTTGAGCTCATGGTGATGAACGATGATTTGCGGGACATGATCATGCAAAACTGCACCTCCGATGAGCTGAGAACCAAGGCGGTTTCGTACGGCATGATCACCCTGCGCGATTATGGCAAGCAGTTCGTGTTCGATGGATTTACGACAGCCGAAGAGATTGTGCGCGAGACCGTTCACGATCACTAACAACTGAAAACTGAAAACTGAAAACTGAAAACTGAAGGCTTAAGCCTAAAAACGAGGAAAAAACAATGCCTGTATATCAATTCGAAGCCATGGATCGAACCGGTCAAGAAATCCGGGACGTCATTGATGCGCCGAGCGAAGAAGAGGCCCAGAATACGATCCGGCAGATGGGTTACTTTGTAACCAAGCTGTCGCTTAAGAAGGGTGTGCAAGCCAAGGCGATTGGTAGGAAGCGGAAACGCCCGTTTGCGATGGGTGGGGCCAAGACCAAGCACATTTGCACGTTTACTCGTCAGTTGTCCATTCTGCAGGACGCAGGTCTGCCGATTCTTCGGTCGTTGAAGATTTTGGAGAACAATCAGAAGCCGGGCAAGCTCAAGAATGCATTGATGGATGTTTGCGATGAAATCGAAACGGGCTCGACCCTTTCGGAGTCGATGTCCAAGTGTCCGAAGGTCTTTAGTCGCTTGTATGTGAACATGGTAAAGGCAGGCGAGGCGGGCGGTGCGTTGGAGACCATTTTGCAACGACTGTCCGAGTTCTTGGAGCGGTCGGAGTCGCTCAAGCGAAAAGTCAAGGGAGCGATGATTTATCCAGTTGCGGTCGTGATGGTAGCGATCGCGATTTTGGCAGGGATCATGTTCTTTATCGTTCCGACGTTTAAGAAGATGTTCGATGAATTCGAGCTCAAGTTGCCGGCTGCGACGCAGTTGTTGATGGCGATGAGCGAGTACGTGGTGAGTTATTATTGGTTGATGTTCTTGTTGCCGATTTGCTGTTGGCTGGTTGGCAAGATTATTCGCAAATTCAAGCATGGTCGGATGGGTTATGACCAGTTCATCATCAAGGTGCCGCTTTTCGGCGGTTTGATCGAGAAGAATATTTTGGCTCGTACGACGCGAACGTTAGGGACGCTGGTGACCTCGGGTGTACCGATTTTGGAAGCGTTGAATATCACGCGAGAGACGTCGGGCAATGCGATGTTCGAGCGGATCTTTACTAAGGTGACGGAAGCGATTCGCGAGGGGGAAGTGATATCGAAGCCGATGAAAGAGAATTCGGTTCCGGGTTTTCATCCGTTGGCATTGTTTTATTGGGCTTGGACGGGTGCGTTTCCGGGGATCATGATTATGTCGGTCGCGCTCACGTCAGGCCGGGGAGTCAATGCCAAGAAGGACGCGTCGGGACAGATTATTAAAGCCGTTGTGAAGAAGGGAGCCAAGGTGGACGATGGCAGTTCGCTGGCCATGGTTGGATTGGGGGCGATTGGCATCGGAGTGGTCATTGGCTGCTTGCTTTATTTAATGAAAATGAATTCGCGGGTGATGGATGACTTGGTGGTCAACATGATTGACGTGGGTGAAGAGACGGGCGAGTTGGACACGATGCTATATAAGATTGCGGACAACTACGACGAAGAAGTGAGTGTGATGACAGAGGGATTGACGAAACTGATCGAGCCGTTGTTGATTGTGTTCCTTGGGGTGGCGGTCGGGTTCAT
>JANPNA010000129.1:0-5338 GCA_031427235.1 Pirellula sp. | reverse complement strand
ATGTGCTCAAGCCCCACTAATCGGCGAGGAATGATGGAATAGTCAACGCATAGTTCCGGAATTTTGAGTGATCAATCCAGAGCACATTCAAAATCAATTTTTAGGCTGGCTAGTTTGCTCTCCGTTGATGGCTCAGGGGTGTCGAACCTCGATTTCGTGAATACTGCGTTCGGTAACCTAGGGATTTAAAAACACCGTCACCTCTCAGCCTTTACCCAACCACGGGCAACAGCAAGCAGGTCACGCCGGGCCGAATAATCCAGTTTTTCCCAGATCGCCAAAAGCTCTCTGATGGTTCCTGATGAGGGGACCGGTAAGGGTACGGAATTTTTTTCGTTTGAATTGCTTGGAGAATCAGAGTTTATTCGAGCCCTACTGGGCCTATTAAGTTTTCTCCCTGTGTTTTTGTTGGTGAAACGACGGTTTCCCAGGGGTTTTGGTGGTTCGACGGGGTTCAAAAGGGGTAGCAATTTTGCTACCCCTGTGGTGTTCAGTCGCACGGTTTCGTACCGGTTCGCGCTCTGATTGCTGCTCCTGGCGCTCCCCTCCCCGTTCGTACCAGTTGCTTGCTGCGGAATTGGAATAAAGGCGCTTCGGACACCGGCAACCGCGTCGGCCTCGGCTCCCTTGAACAGATGGCCGTACCGATCCAAAGTCAGTTTAATATCGCTGTGCCGCATGATCGACTGAACGGCTTTGATGTCCGCCCCTGCTTGAATAAGCCAACTGGCCGTAGTGTGCCTCAGAGAATGGAAGTCGATGCGTTCGAGTTCCGAGTCAACCGCCCGTAGAAAATCCCCCTGTTCCGCTTCGATGCGTTCTTGTGTGTCATCGATCGTCTTTAGCCAGCCACAACGCGATTTCACCAAGTCCACCCGAAGCATATCCGCCACGTCAAATTTAGACGGCATCGAAAACACCACGGCACCAGCAAGTTTGGATCGGATGTGCTGGGATAGCTCCAAAGCAAGTTCAGGCTGAATGTACTGGCGTGCCGGTTTACCGTTCTTGGTCCTGGCTGCGTCGGCCATGATGAACGGAGGGTTGGTTTTCAGGTGAAGCTTGCCTCTGGTTAGGGTACGCAACTCGTTTGACCGGAGACCAGTTTGAATCGCAACCGCATACAACAACGCTCGTTCTATGCCCGACATTCCGTATCCTTCTTGGCTACTTCGAGTTGTCGAGTCTAGCCATCGCCATTCGTCATGCGAAAGATATCGTCGAACCAACCGCCGATCATCCTCAATAGAGGGTTTGGTCACGGTTACCAGTGGATCGCTTGCAACTTTCCCGCCAAGAGTGGCCCACCGTGTAAAGCCCTTGATTGCCTGTAAGTGTGCCGCAATGGTTCTTGCCGCCTTTCCGCTAGCGTTCATCTGTGCCGCGTAACGGTGTACCGAGTCAGCGTTGATCGCGGACAATGAACCGAAGCCCATCTTCTCAATAATGCTGCGGGTTGAGTCAATGTGGTTCTCGGAGCGTCTTTTAGCGTTCAGTGAGGCTGCGTAGGCGTCCAAATGTTCCTTTAACGGCTTGGTCGCTTCGATCGCAAATCCATCCAAGCGAACGTCGATAACTCCCCAGCAACCGACGATGGTATTCGGACTTCGGGTTCGATGCCCTAGCCGGGGAGTTATTTGGATTGTTGGTTGTCTATCGGCCAAATGCAACACGGTTCGAGTGACACAAGTCGCCGCGAACACCGCCTAGAAACTGCGCATGCCAGTTTTTTAGGCAGTGAAAATAGTTTTGAGATTTAGCCAGATAGATTTGTGGTACCGGCCAGAAGTTGGTCGGGATTGTCGCGACCGTGTTCCCGCGGTTCCCGTTTTGCCAAGATGTTGGTCCTAGCCATTAGCGTTACCCAGTTTGTCGGGGTCGAATGTTGTCTTTGGATTATTTGGATCGGGCTTGTCGCGACCATCGTCTGGGAAGTGCAAATGCATAACACCGCGAGGCTCTTCTGATTTTCGCTTGCATCTCGGAATGACAATCAACGAGTAATTTCAGTACTTCGACAGCTCTTTCGATCGTCCTCTGGGCTGATAACGACTCGAACTCACGTGCACTTTCAGCCAGAATCGCCTCACAAGTGCGAAGAACGCGAATGAATGTCCGTTGCGAATTTCTGTATTCGGTTAATGCTTTTGGCAAGTCATTCATTTTTAAAGCGAATTTGACGTTCATTTCCATGCCCGTTTGCATGTCGTACAAAAAGTACCAATAGTAATGAAGGGCGTCCTCCGCGGTTTCCAGTTTCATAGTGTGCCTCTTGTTTCGAGTGTCGAAGATGGTTTAATTTTCGTCTTTCTTGGCGTTCCTGGTCTTCTAATCGAGCCCTATCGTTGCGTCGTAAATGGCTTCATCGATAAAAGTTATGAATCGGTCCGTCGTCCCTTCGGGAGCCTCGCCGCCCGATATCTCTTCCAAGAGGTTTTGAAATGCCTTTGTCAAAACATCCGAGACGGCAGCCCCGTTTACAGAGGCGTAGTGTGCATGTCCAGGTTTTTGGTTGAATAGTCCTGGACGTATCCAGAGACGAGCGACGCGTTTTGTTCGTTTGGAATCAGGTGGGTATTTGTACTCATAGTGGTTTCATGCCTCTAAAAAAGTTGGTTTGTTTCCGTTTCTTCGGCTTCGCTAAACCCTCTGGCTTCGCGTTTGCCGTATATTTACTGCATTGAAAGCGAGAGTCGGCAAGCGTACCGTCTTCGTCGTTACGGACCGTGCTGCCGACGTAGTTGGCGAACGTCCGGGTTTCGTTTGGCGGCAAAACGCTAAGGCACCGAATGCCGTAGGTTCGGACAAGCACTTTGAGAAACCGCCGTAATGCCGGTAAGCCCGCGTTCTCAAGTCCAATTGGAAGCTCGATCAATAGTGCTATTCGTCGTGGCTCGTTCATTGGAAGTAGCCTTCATTTGATTCGGTGCCCGTCCAGGGGACTGACTTGGACGCATCTGTAAATAACTGCCTAGGTCCGTCGAAGTTCAACGTCAATTCAGTTGCTTGCGCTTTGCGGACTTTGTTCAATTTCAGCTTTGCGGACGGCTCGTCCTTTTTTCGGTGAAGCATCATCGCCAAGTCGGCTTCCTCGAAGATCTGCTTGGACTCGGAATAGCTGGTGTCGTCGGGCTCTTTGTCGTCGGCCTCAATGCGGAGTTGCGACAGGAGAACGACACAAATATCCAACTCCATCGCAAGGTCCTTCATCGCCTTGGCGGAGTCCTTCAAATGGTGCCGAGTTTCCTGCCGCGGGTCCGTCTTGCGAAGCCTTTGTAGGTGATCCACAAAAAGCACGTCCAACCCGTATTTGTTCCGATGGTATTTCGCCTTGCCGCGAAGGGTGGATACCGTTTCGCTCGTCGAGTCGTTCAGGAAAACGGGAACACTCTTGACCGATTCAATCGCCCGTTCCGCGTCCTCAAAATCGGCTTCAATCATGTTTCCGTTTGTGAACTGACTGAGATCTGGTCCACCAACCGCTGCTATGACTCGTTCCGCAAGTTCAAAGGATTTCATTTCCAAGCAATGGAATGAGCATTTGTAGTTTCGCAACCCAAGGTTTGTTGCCAAATTGAGTGCCAAGGCTGTCTTGCCTAAATACGACCTCGCCGACAGCAATACCAATTGCCCCTTGAAGAAACCACCACACGCTTTATTCAGGCTCGCAAAACCAGTAGGCATCCCAAGTGGCGTACCACTTGCCTTAGCTTCCCGTTGACGGCGCAGCGATTCCCGCATCGCGTCTTGAAGGGTTACCGCCTTGGAGTTGCTCCTGTCGCTGGCATGCTGCGTTACCGCTTCAAAACGTGCGAGTGCCTCGGTAACGTCGGTGGATGGGTCCAGGAGCGAATCCGAGAGCCTGCCGGCAGCAGAGCGGACGGTATCGCGCCGAACGGTCTTTCCAAGCTGGTCCGCGTAATACCGTCCGTTATTTGGTGCATAGCCTTTGTCCAAAAGTGCATTGAGGAACGCCCTGGGCTCCCCAAGTGCGGTTTGGAGTGTTAGCCCGCGTTGTCGCATTTCAAGCACAACCGCTTGCAAGTCGGACGCCTTGACCGCATCAGTAAGATCCACAAGTAACGCGAACAGGGATCGTAAATCAGGGTCGACAAAATCGCTTGCGCTCACCATGTTGGCGCATTCCGCGAAAACGTCCGCCGCAAAAAATCCATAGGAGACAATCGCCTCCTCACAAACTTGTCGAGTTTCTCCGATGTCAATCATAGTGCTTGCGCCTTTCGTGCTGCTCGTTTTGTTTCAATTCGTTGTTCCTCAAGTTCGTGGGGTGCCAATGGCGGTTCCAAAGCAACGGATTTCCCGCATTCAGTCCCGATCTCATCGCGATACCGCTTGCCGTTCAACCACGTCGCTGGATTCGGTCGGAATCGTTTCTCAACCTGCATCAAGCTCGGTGTTCGCTCTTGAGTCCACTTGACCAACAACGCGACTGCTTGGTCTGCGCCAACGCGTTCAGTCGCTTGGATGTCGGCGATGGCTTTTGGATAGGCCTTCTCGGCATCACCTCGCCCGACCTTTTTTGGATAGGTGGGATACCAGGCGTCGAAGCCTGCCAACGCTGTTGATTTGGCTTTGGAAATTAAACATTTGGTTGCAACTCTTTTAGCGACCGGAAAAGCGGACTCCACCGATTCGGTGATAATAGGGTTAGGTTCAGGAATAGGATTAGGAGGTGTTCCGCTTCCCGTTCCGCTTTGTGTTCCGCTTTGTGTTCCGTGTTCGGAATGCTTTCCTACTTCTGTTCCGTTGGCGGAATAGGAGTCATCTAGATCCTCAATCGGCTTGTCATCGAACTTGGCTACATTTTGCGGTGTAAGTGTCCAATACTCACCAACTGTTCGATCGTGGTCTCGCTGATAGTGAAGCCAGCCCGCATTGACCGCTCGCTTCCTCGCCTCGACCAGTTGTTTTGGTGAGTTAAAACCAAGGGTCTCGGATATCCCAACTGGTGCCAAAGACTGTCGCGACTTCCTTCCAACTTATCCGTTTGGCCCAAGTCGCCAGGAAGACCCGATACGACTTGGTCTGCGTGTTCTTGCCGCATCCCCAAGGCACTTGCTCCACGACAACTCCACAGGTTGGACAGTTGACTCGCCGTAATGCATAAACAAAGAAGACCGCGATTGCCCAAAGTGGAACATATTCAAACCGACGCGTTTTCAGCCGATCGTAACCCGGACGTTTTTTACGACATACCGAGCAGATAGGCATGGATCCCTTGCGAGGCATAAGCACAAATTCAATCTCGCGTTTTTTGGACCAACGTGCTTCGCAGTAAACAAAGCCCTTTTGCTTTTCCACGTGATTGAGGATAGTC
>JANPNA010000128.1:0-8303 GCA_031427235.1 Pirellula sp. | reverse complement strand
GCAATGATTTCATTGGCCAATTGACTCACGATCAATTCGGCAGACGGGCCATAGATGCTTGCTGTACTCTGCTTAGCTGCCGCATGGATTTCCAAAGCTTTTTCGGGACGAAGGTACGAAATTTCGGATAATGACGATAGGCGTGCAGCCGCAACCTTCTGCGCTGTTGGGTACTTGATCAGCAGAGAGAGAACATATCCAGCTGAAAGATCCGGACATACAACTGCTAGCTCTGGGAACGTCCTAGATAGCCTATTGTGCAATTGATTGATTAGGCGTGTAGTCCGCTTGGTCTGGCTTTGCAGTGCCGATAGCACCTCACGGAGTTCAGAGAAAGCATGAGGTACAGATGGAGTGGGTACTGGCTGTTCCACTACGGCGAATCGAGCACAGGCAAGGCTAACAACTGGATCCGATTTCTGCTTTGGGAAATGAACGCTTTTGTAGTCTTTGTTTTGTTTGGGTTGACCTACTGAAATGGATGCCTTGTGTGGAAGCGGTCTAAGCCGCGAGCTGTAACAATTCCTCCCGTTGAAGGTCGGAGGCATCTAATCTGGGCTAAGAGGTCAAAGCCTCAATGGGTCAGCGGTATGTCCTCACGACACAAAACAGTTAAAATGTAGCATCAATCTGTCGATACTGCATTCCATAACTTCATCATACGAGGGTCGCCGCAAAGGCGGCGCACCCTGGGGCCAACGCCAAGAGGTGCGCGGGACCCCAACGGGGTCCGACAACATGGATGGCCATATCCCGCGGACAATGTCCCGCATGTCGGGGGTTCATCCCGTTCGACGCATGTTCAACCCCGTTGGGGTTGGGGGCATTGCGTTCGTTGCGAACCCAGGGTGCGCCGCGTGCGCGGCGACCCTGGGCTTTGTTGTATAACGCCTTCGGCGTAAGCAAAAGTCCGGGCAGACGATTGCGGCTGCTTGTGTTGTCGCGACTGGTGTCAATCGAGCACTGGGAAATCAGAACGAATCCATTGACCGAGCCCGAGCAGTTGACTCAACGCAAGTCAAAACGGCCGTTCGACGGCTTCGTGTCCAATGGTTTGTTACGCATCATATTTGTCAGGAGTGGTATCCGCAAAAGGTTTCAGGTCTTTCCCTATGACGGCTATGTGCATGCTTCCGATAACCATTAAAGCAATGAACACAAGGAGCACGACAACAAATGGAATCCAGGCCAAATGCCCTCGTTGAGGATCAGCAACTTTGTTGTGTTGAATTGGCACAAACGCAATAAAACAGACAATGAACGTTACTCCATGTAGGAATAGCGATTGTACGAACGTCACGATCTTTCTAGGGGTTGACGACGTGATTGCGCTGGCAAAGAAAAGTAAGGAACACCCGGTACAAGGTGGCAGATATCGATTCAGCAATGTATTCCAATCTGGTTGAGTGCCAAACTCGGAAAGTGCGTATTCTACGGGAAGTAGCATCGCAACGGGAATTACGAATCCAATTGTGGTCAACGCTACAATTTTGAAGAGAGTGCGGGACCAGCTCATGAGTGCTTCTTACTACCCTCGGGTTCGTATGCCTTCAAATGCCTAACGTCCGCGATCACCGATGTCGCGGCCAAAACATTTACCATCAGGAAACGCCCGATCCGCGACTTCGGTGCATCGCTTTGTTCTGTCTTCTATGCGTAGTCGATTTCGCGAACACGTTTGCGATCGCGAAGTTCTTCGACAAACGTGCGAATCGTTTCCCTTAATTCCTTCGCGCTACTCACCGGGATGCTGTCAATCGCGGCAAAGGGAGTTGAGGAGTCCGAGGAAGTCATTGTGACGGTTCCAAGTCCGAAAAACCGCTGAAATATTGTCTGTGAAAATGCAGTGTCTTTGATCCGGTACAGTTCTAGTTCATCGGTTCTCCTCGAAAGCACGCCATACGACAATCGAAAACGTTGCGTTGTGAGCTCGTATCGTATTGTTTGGACCATAAGATACCGCCAGATCGCGACGAAGATAGGAATGACCAACCAAAAAAACAGTCCGCATAGGATAAAGGTTTTCAGGTTTGTTATTTGAGAAGGCCGCCCAGTCCAAACATCGCTTTCGCTCTTCGTTGATAGCGACGGTTTAACAGCAGGCACCATCGTCGCAACCGGTTTGGATTCAACTGCATTTTGTGGTTCGTGTTTGATGGGCGGTGGAACCTCGCGTTCGACACGTGTCGGTGTCACAAACTCAAGTCCCTTTAATTTCGCCGCAGGATGCCAGGGACCATTTGTGTCGTTTGCGACTTCTCCATCCGGACGCATCCGACCATCACTTGCAAGGCTCTTTAGTTTTTCCGATGTGAGTGGGCCAAACGTTTTGCCGTCCTGCCTCAAATACCAGTCTTTCGCCATTGGTGCGCCCAGTCGTTGCCTTCGTCGGTCGTAGATTAGATTTAGGTATGGTAATCGATGGGAACACGAACGCCAGTCGTTTCGCGTAGGATGCTTTAAGACAGAACTTGTTATTATCCCTGTTTGGGACGGTTATCCCTGAAGTTTGGGGAGTTATCCCTGAATTGTCAATTTAATTATCCCTGATTCCTGGGATGCCGTTTGGACATGTGGGCAATACGGTACGAGATTGGTACTTTTGGGGTATTTTGTGGGACCATGTTGGCGATCGCATCCTGTGCGAGTTATAAATCGTTCCCGAAGGAAAAGTTTCAACAAGCGGAGCCTGGAATGAATTGACTTTTGACTTTGGAGATTCTTGCAATGGTCTATGTAGAAAGTCCAGGTAAGCAGGAAACGGACGAGAAGTGGCGTCGTCATCATTTACACACCGATACGTTTCCGGTCCACTTGAGGCGGGCTGTACAACAAGCGAATTTGAACAAGCATGTGACATCGCACACGTTTCGGCATTCGTTTGCAACCCACTTGCTGCAGGACGGGACCGATATTCGAACCATTCAGGAGTTGCTTGGCCATAGCGACATCAAGACGACGATGATCTATACGCACGTGCTGAGCCGACCTGATATTCGAGTAGTTAGTCCGTTGGATCGGTTGGAGGGGAATGGGGCGGAGAGGAATGCGATAGAGAGGAATGCGCCGCAGGGATTGGTTTCGCGGGTCGAGGAATCACGGCACGGAGTGCCGTGCTACACTCGAGGGACTCTTCAAGTCGATTGCCATCCTCGACGAGGAATCGCTTCTTTCCGTTCGTGCTTATATTGATCTGAATCTGGTGGCGGCTGGGATTGCGCCGACGCGTGAAGCCAATGAGCACACGCCTTTGAAGGCCCGTGCTGTCAAACGCAATTAAGAATCAGCCATTTTCGCAACTTTGGTCAGCCACTTTGAAGTATGCGAAGGCTGCCGAAAATCGAACTTAAGTCCTTTGCCTGGTAAGCCTACTTCGACTTGAACGCGAGTGTGACTTGCTTGGCAATTGGAGTGCGACGATATCCGAAGAAACCTCGTCGCTGAATCACTTCTGCGACTTCTTCCGGCACGTGTTCCATCCAGCTTGGATCACCCGCTTGGATCTGTCGCAATACTTCCCGTGAGAACGTTGATAAGTTCAGTGGGTTGAAGTTGTCTAGCTGTTCAATGCATCCCTTATCGACAAGGTATTCGTAAAGTTTTCTCAGTTCTGGAGCAACCTTAAGATTGTCCACCAGCGTCAATTCTCCGGTATTTCGATCGAGAAGCGGATAGATGTATAGTTTGAGGTCGTTCTTGAACAAGCGGCCAAAGGATTCCAGGATCCCGCCGTCCAGTTCGGAATAGTATTTATTGTCGAAGAGTTCACACAGGCTTCCTGCGCCCATCGTGATCCCAATTTTCTTTTTCGTGTAACGAGCCAGATAGGCTGCAAGCCGGTAGTATTCGAAGTAGTCCGATATCAAAACGGTCATTCCGCAGGCAGCGAGAAGGTCGACACGTGCGAGGAAATCTCGCAAGTCAATATCGCCGTTTGCCTTCAAGTTGCGCATGGTAATTTCAGCCAGCGTGACCACCTGGTCGGCTTCCACATCCGGTTCCTGACAGAACTTTTCATGAGCGGAACGAAGCATATCCAAATTGACGTTGGTGAGTGGTCGGAAACTGCCTCGCTCCACCAAGATTGGTTTCTTATAAAGAACTTCGGATGGTTGAAGGACCTCTCCTTTAGCAGAGAACATGGCGGCATTGCTTAGTCCCAACTGGACCAGTCGCAAGCTCATGACTCGGTTGTCTACGTTTCGAAAGGCAATGCCAGAGAATTCGATCATGTCTATTTCGATGCGGCGTGTGCTGAGGTTGTCGAGCAGCGACTCAATCAATTGGTCCGGTTCATGGTTGAGGAAAAAGGCACCATACAGCAGGTTGACACCCGTGATCCCAATGGCTTCTTGTTGCAGAGCATTTTCGGTGTCGAGCATTCGTACGTGAATGATGATCTGACTGTCTTGATCCCCGGGATGGGATTGAAAACGCACACCCATCCAGCCGTGGCAGTCGTTGGTCCCTTTGAAATTTCTCGCAGATACCGTGTCTGCAAAGGCAAAAAAAGCGGTCGTGTCACCGCGGCTTTCACGCAATCGCTCGAGGTTGAGAGAATGCTCATGTTCCAACATGTCCTCCAGTCGCTGACGGCACACATATCGCTCGCATTGACCGTAAATTGCATCGCTAACGGTCATATCGTAGGCCGACATGCTCTTGGCAATGGTGCCAGCAGCACCGCCTACACGAAAGAACCAACGAACGACTTCTTGTCCAGCACCGATCTCGGCAAACGATCCATAACGGCGTGGGTCAAGATTGACAGCTAGTGCCTTGCGTTCGGTGTTTGGGCGTTCGATATTGACGCGTTCAATCGACATGTTCATTAGATCCGGGAGAGAAAACGGTACATAAATGGCCTAGAAATATGGGTCACTACGGAGCCAAGGGCTAACATTCCGTACGGGTCGGGTCAAGATTTCTGGTAATACAACGCGACAATCGTTGGAATCGACATATTCGGCAATCCATGGAACAGGCTGCCAGATCGGCCGTTTTCCTACATCGCTGCCCGTTCCTCGTTACCCCGCCTTGTGGTTAGAATCGTTAGAGGCTTTTCGCCTGTGGAAATGACAAGATGAAAAATAGGTCCAATCGATGAAGTCTATTTTTGTTTCGCTGATAACTCTACTATTTCAACCGCTAGCCCAGGCATGTGTAGCCACCGCTGACTTGTTCGATACGGTGGTTGCCGCGTCTGCCGACACAGTCACGGACACAGTCACGGACACTGTCACGGACACAGTCACGGACACAGTGGTGGACGCGCCGTTACCGCCTGAAGAAGCGGCCGCGACCATGATCGTTCCGAAGGGTTTTAACGTTACGTTGTTTGCAGGCGAGCCGGATGTTCAACAGCCGATTGGGTTCTGCTTCGATGATCGCGGACGGTTGTGGGTGGCAGAAGCGTACAACTATCCAAACCACGGTACGAAGCCAGGTGACCGAATCGTCATCTTCGAGGATACGGATGGTGACGGGAAATTTGACAAACGGAAAGTCTTCTACGATCAGCTCAATTATGTGACCGGAATCGAGGTGGGATTCGGTGGCGCGTGGGTCATGTCGCCTCCCAACTTTTATTTCATTCCGGACCGTGATCGCGACGACGTGCCTGATGCTCAGCCACAGGTTCTGCTGGACGGCTTCGGGAACCATGCGAACAGCCACAATCTGTCAAACGGTTTCGCTTGGGGGCCAGATGGATGGCTGTATGGAACACATGGACGTACTAACTGGTCGCGGATTGCTAAGCCCGGTACTCCCGATTCGCAACGCGTTCAGTTTGATGGGGGAGTTTATCGTTACCATCCGGTTCGACACGTTTGGGAACCGTTCGCGGATGGGACAACCAATCCTTGGGGGATCGACTGGAATGACGTTGGCGAAGGATTCGTAACCAACTGCGTCAATCCTCATCTGTTCCATGTCATTCAAGGTGCCCACTACGAGCCGTGGCGTAATCGAGAATCGAGCCGATACGCTTACGAAAGGATTCCGACGATCGCGGATCATTTGCATTTTATTGGCGGACCGAACTTCCACGCGGGGCTTGGTAGCCCAGCCGAGGATGCTGCGGGTGGAGGGCACGCTCACTGCGGTACGATGATCTACCTAGGGGACAATTGGCCAGACCAATATCGAAACTCAGTTTTCACCAACAACATTCATGGAAAGCGAGTCAATAACGACTTGCTGACTCGCTCAGGATCGGGTTTTGTGGCTTCACATGGCGCGGATATCCTGCGTTCTCGCGACCCTTGGCATATGGGAGTCACCATTCAATATGGGCCTGACGGAGGCGTCTTCGTAAGCGATTGGTCGGACACGGGCGAATGCCATAGCACTCGGAATACACGTCGTGAAACCGGACGCATCTTTAAGGTCACGTACGGAAAGCCCACTTTTTCGCCGGTCGATATTACAAGCCTTGCAGTTGACGAATTGGTAAAACTGCAATTGCATCGCAACGATTGGCATGTTCGTCACGCTCGCCGCGTTTTGCAGGAACGAGCTGCACAGGGGGGAAACATGGAGCGGGTCCGCCAGGATCTGCTCGCCTTGTTTCGCCAATCCGTTGAGGTCCCAGTCCAACTTAGAGCACTTTGGGCTTTGCGAGTTATCGACGGCCTTGACGAACCATTCTTGATCCAGCAGCTTGCGCATGCAAGTGAAAACGTCCGAGCTTGGTCCATCCGGTTCTTGTGCGAAAACAATCAGCCTTCAGCCCTTGCACTCGGGCGCTTCGCGGAACTGGCCTCCAAGGATGCGTCGCCCCTGGTTCGGTTGTATTTGTCCAGCGGGCTGCAACGCTTGAAACTAGATGACCGCTGGACAATCGCGACGGCACTACTGAAACACGCCGAAGATGCCGATGACATGAATCTACCACGGATGCATTGGTACGCGATTGAGCCGCTGGTGGATGCGGATCTGCAGGGCTTTGTCGAGTTGGCCATCCACTGTCGCATCCCTTTGGTGCGCAAGCATATTGCGAGGCGCGTGGCTTCGCACAAACAGTCCTCCACGGGCCTCAACGCCCTTTCGAAAATCATAGCCAATGGTGATGATCACGGAATCCAACTCGATCTGCTAACGGGAATGATGCGTGGTCTGGAAGGGCGTCGATCCGTCGACATGCCAGAGAGTTGGACAACAGCTTTCTCGAGGTTGGAATCCGTCGATGATAGGAATGTTCGACAGGCCGCGGTCGAATTGGCGCTCCTGTTCGACGATCCGCGCGCGCTGGAGTCGCTGCGAAGGATGGCGGTGGATCGATTGGTCAGCCCAACGGATCGGAATCGCGCGGTGCACTCGCTCGTCACCAAGAAAGCAACCGATGTGGCGTCGCTTCTTATTCAACTGGTGGGCGATCCGGACGTCCGGCGGGAGGCCATTCGGGGGCTTGCCGAATTTGACCATGCGGCCATGCCCCGACTGCTAATCGACAATTATGCATCGTTGGATAACGAAACGCGACAAGATGCATTGCAGACATTGGCATCACGCGTCACCTGGGGCACCAGTCTGATGCAAGCAGTGGAGTCGGATCAAATCCCGCGAAAGGATGTTTCGGCTTTTACGGCTCGGCAATTGCAAAGTTTAGGTGATCGCCAACTGAGTGAGCGCATCGCGAAGATTTGGGGAGAGATGCGATCCACCTCGGCCGACAACGCACAACGGATCACCAAATACCGAAAACTATTGACGCAAGAAAGCGTTAAGAAGGCAAACTTGAGTGCAGGTCGGGCTCTTTTTCAAAAGAACTGCGCAAATTGCCATCGACTTTTTGGCTTGGGGGGAACGATCGGTCCGGAGATCACGGGCGCACAACGTACCAATGTGGAATACATGCTGGAGAATTTAGTGGATCCCAGCGCGTCTGTTGCCAAAGACTTTCAGATGGAGCTTTTCCAAACGGAAGCCGGTCGCGTGATTACGGGACTGGTAGTTGATGAAAGCGAGATCGCTTTGACCATCCAAACCGCCAACGAGCGGTTGGTCTTGCCGAAATCTGAGATCGAGGAACGATCGCTATCCAAGGTTTCGATGATGCCTGACGGTTTGTTGCAAACGTTTACCAATGAACAGGTGCGCGATCTCATCGGATATCTCGCAAGCCCCACGCAAGTAGACTAGTGCGTTGTTACAACCAAGAATTAGGGTTGGCCGTAGTGGATCTTGTTAAAGCTCCGAATCCTGCCGGATCTTTAACAAGATCCACTACCCTAAAATTAAGCTGTCACCAAGGACTAGGTAGCCGGAACTTCCCTGTTTGGAGCGAGGCACTCTAAGAC
>JANPNA010000127.1:0-4426 GCA_031427235.1 Pirellula sp. | reverse complement strand
TAAGGCGGGCCGATTTAAATCGTAGCGGAAGCTGTCAAAGCTTTCGTGAATGCTGGACGCCAACGAAATGCTTGACGCATTCCGCTACTAGGGAACGCTAGCGAAAGTGTTTCGCGGCCCAGCTTAAGATCGACGCCCAATCGCAGGAACTTGACACACAACGTACCGTCGACGTCCCCTCGCGAGTTCCTCCGCCCCCTTCTTTTTATGCATAAAAGTTGGCAATGCGGGTCGGGAAATGGTAAACTCAGGTCGCAATTGTCGGTCGATTCAGTCGGCCCGATTCCATTTTTATTCGCATGCCCTGCCATGTATTCGAACTTTCCACCTTTGTGGATTTTAGATGAATACCCCACCACCACCCAACGGACAAGTCCTTGATTTGTCCGATTCTTCGTTGGAGATAACCCGAGATCTGTCGTCGGATTTGAAATCGCACGATGGTTTTTTAGGTGACAGCTTCAACGACCTGTCAATCCCTGAGAGGATTGGGCGCTACGTCATTCGAGAACCGATTGCACGTGGTGGCATGGGAATCATCCTCAAGGCATGGGATGAATTGTTTGGTCGAAATGTTGCGATAAAATTGCTTCTGAATTCCGGTGAAGATGGCGCACTGGCCCATCGATTCAAATTCGAGGCTTGCGTAACGGCTCGGTTGCAGCATCCGGGAATCGTGCCGGTCTATGAAATGGGGGTTACAGCCAACGATCAGCCCTTTTTTGTGATGAAACTCATCGAAGGCCGAAGCCTGCAATCCTTGCTCCAGGAAAATCTCCAGAACACCACCAAGCATTTGAAAATCTTCGAAGCGGTTTGTCATACATTGGCCTACTGTCATTCCAGAGGCGTCATTCATCTGGACATCAAGCCGAATAATGTCATGGCAGGAGAGTTTGGAGAGGCCCATTTAATGGACTGGGGGCTCGCTCGAGATTGCCATGACTTAATGGGTGGTTATCCCATCTGTTTTTCGGGCGAGTCGGATATTCCATGTTTACCTCGAATTCAAGGAACCCCAGCCTACATGTCCCCCGAGCAGGCCAAGGGAGAAGCAGTCACTACTCGCTCGGATGTGTTCGGTTTGGGGGCGATGTTATGTGAGATCCTTACCGGGAGTCCTCCGTACGCCGGCAATGGATTGAAAAGCACTTACTTGATGGCTGCGAAAGGTGAGTTATCGCCTGCCCTTGCGGAAATGAAGGCCAAAAATTTGAACATGCCGATGGTTCGACTAGCCGAACAGTGCTTGTCTCCCATGGCGGAGGCAAGACCGGAAAACGCTCAAGCGGTCGCGAATGCAGTTACCGCTTATTTAGAGGCTATGTTCTCCGAAGGCATGCGGGATTGGCATCGATTCTTCGAGATTTGTCCTGACCTGTTTTGTATTGCTTCGTTCGACGGCTTTTTCCTGCGGGTCAATAGGAATTTCACAAAGGTGTTGGGATACTCGGAATTCGAACTGATCTCCAGGCCGTTCTTGGAAATGGTGCATGAGGAAGATCGAAGTCGAACCGTTGGTGCAATGGGCGTATTGCTCGACGGGCTACCCGTGACACGTTTCCGAAATCGATACCGCAACACGGTTGGCGACTATGTGACTTTGGAATGGACGGCGAGAGCGGTTCAAGAGGAGCGCATCATCTTCGCCGTTGCACGGGACGTCTCAGCGGATGCCGCGATTGAGAATGCCCAAATGATGCAGGCCTGAGTAAAAAATACACTTGACGAAACGCTTTTGAAAGGGGCTGTATCGTTCAGCATCCTCCAAGGCGAAAGCGCGGAATTCGTTACGATTCAGTGGCCTTGAGCCCTGTTAAAAAGATAGGCTCGGGCTGCACATTCGTTACTCGTTCAATCAATCCCGGTTCTTCCATCATGCGAGCGTAAGACGGAACTTGTCTTAACAATTGTGAGATAAACTCCGTATGCAAATGCTCGTTAAAGAGGAATCTTATTATCTGATCCGCGGCCCACTCGACGGTATTGGAACTGATTGTCCCAGGAGCAAAGAAGCCACCTCGTTCGACTAGATCCCGCCACACACTCCTATCAAGTAAAGGGTCATTTCGGTCCACGAAGAAGAGTGGTAAGACCACATGCGACATCTCCAAACTGCGTTGAAGATTGTTCTGGAGTATGCGTGCGAGCGTGTACTCAACTATGCACCAACCTCTCGCGATGTTTAGCATTGATGGAGTAACGAAGAAAACAACGTGCCTTGATTTCAAAATTCCATCTTGGAGAGCTTCGACTGAAGTAGGTCCCAACGGATAGTCATGTTGGTCGAGCCACGGCGAAACACCACGAAGTAGCAGCTTGTCATAGACAGGTAAAACAAGCTCTCCTGCATCTTCTCTACAATGCGACATGAAAAGATGATGCGTACATATTGGATAGGAAACGATTTGCCAAGTCAACTCAAGCTCCCTATTGTCCTACCCAAGTAGGCATTGGCAACTGAGGTACAACCGGTATCGGAGTCGTCGTTCCCGTAATGGCTTCTATTAGTTTCTCGCCTAGTTGGGTTGGAGCGACAAGGTAGTGCATTCCATAGAAGTACGGGAATGACATCAAAGGACCAACGGAAGTAGGAATCGAAAAGGGCGAGTCATTCGTAAGTTGGCGTCGGGTCACAAATTCATGTGAGAGAAGTTGGCGAATCGCTTCTGTCAACTGCTCGTCCGTTACACCACTATTGTTCTTAACGTAACTTCGAAGAGTGGATTCCAGCATTGCTTCCCCAAATTTCCTGTCGGGAGACGCTTCACGAAATGCCTGCATTACGGAACGGTAAATGGGAGGCAAACTTGAAGCATATGCAAGTATCTGACTGTAGCTCGGGGTGATTGACGAAGACATGGGGCAGGCTTCCAACACGGGTGACAACATGACGCATCCGGACCAAATTATATCCGAATGCCACTATTTCGGCTAACAATTCTTACCGCACATTGCTTGCCAAACTAGATTTTTAGTGCAGGTTAGTTGCCGTGTGAGTTTAATTATCGCTTAGAGCGATGGATCGACGCCGAGTGTCCCTTTGAGCGTATCGCGATAGTCGGGACGACTGCATTGCACGAGTCGCGCTCGAGCGTGCTCTAGTCTTGCGGGCAAATTCAATCGTTTGGTCACTGCCGCATGCGTTGGCCGACTGCAGCACTCCACCAAATATTCGACGTGTCGCTGCCAAAGTTTTTGGTCCACTCGCTGTTTGGCGGCCAACCTCGCGGCATACCAGTTGCTCGCTTCCAAATGCTCACGCGTGAACATCGTGCGAACTTCGGGCGCGCTAAGTCCCAATCCATTCCAATTCCCTTCCGCCATGATTTTCAGAATCGCCTGCAGGGGTGGACAGGCAATTTTGAAACTGCCGTCCTTTTGATAAATTTCTGCCACCCGCTTTTGTGCTTCGGCAATATAGAGAATGCCGTCCGCAAACGACTCGAGGTCCTGCTTTTCAGGACACAGTATTCGTTCGTCAAAAACCTTGCTCGGATTGTCAAAGGCGCGACCAAAATAGCGACGAACAAACCTGGCGGTGATTCGATAACCCAGTCGACTGGCGGGTATGGTGATCCCATTGTGCTCGAAGTCCTCGATTTTTTCGAGCAAGCCTTCACGCATCAGGAAAGCGGGTTCCCGTTCCTCGGGCCGCAAGCGGCACCAGATTTCTGGCACGAACATACTAATGTCATGCCCAACCTCAATCTCAGGCCCGATATGCCCAGCAGCCGTGCTAAACCCTCCTAGCCCGGTAAGAATCATACTGACGATCGTCGTGTTCAAGTCGTAGACCATATTGAGTGCATTGAATGGGCCTTTGGTCAATGCTCCCTCGCTTCCTGCGCCGGTGGTCGAAGGGCTCTTGCCGGTCAAGGAGCAAACGTAGTCCATGATCAGCTCGGGGAGTTCTTGATAGTGGATCGGGCTGAAGACAGCCAGGGATCGAATACCCGCCTTGAAATCCGGCGGGTTATTGCGACGACCAGAAAGAATCGCATTGACTGGGGCTGGCACACTCTCTCCGGCTGGCGTTGCCCGATACAGTTGCATGCCGCGATAGGCAACATACCGATCGAATGGGTCCAAAAGATCGGTTCGGTCTTGAAGGTAGCGAGGATTCTTGGACGGCTTACCGTCGACCAGGCGTGGCTGTGCGGAGGAAACCACAAAGGACTGCTCGCTCGCAAGGAATGCGTTCATGCGATTCTGCATCGGTGCCGTGTACTGTTCGAAGTCGATAATGTTTGCGACCTCTTGACTGACGGCATCGCGAGAAAGGGGTTCGAAGTTGCAAAAGAAATTGCCCACGTCCGCCATGTCGAGTTCCGTCTGCTTGTCGAGTCCTCGATGGACAGCGTCGTCTGGCCGTTGAAATAGCCGGTACTCGCAGTTCGCAACGAATTTGTAACTTCGCTCTTTG
>JANPNA010000126.1:0-3457 GCA_031427235.1 Pirellula sp. | reverse complement strand
GGATTTAGCAAAAATCGTCAGTTAACCCGTTTTCGCAATGCACTTTGGAGACCGTCCGCGAGCGATTGGAGTTCGCCAATTGGCTTCCCTCGAAGTGATTCTTCGCTTGATTGTGGTACCGACAGAATCATCTGACAGGTCCGAATGATACCGATTAACTTACCTTGTTCAAGTCCTTGTTCAAGTCCTTGTTCAAGTCCTTCTTCTCGGCCCTTTACGATTCCTTCGTCTCTGGCGGTGTTAATTTTCCAATCGTAATCTCGAAGGGTTTTTTCGCGTGTCTCGTACATTTCTCGATACTCCGTTTTTAAATGAATAGTCTCAACTGAGGAAATTACCAATTGGAACGCTTCTTCCGGAAACAACTCCCGAAGTTCTTCCGCTGTGTAAAGCTGCGAGTTTTGGAACAAGAACGCCCACCGCTCGATTGGCGTTGCTGCCGATAGGCTTTCCCTGTCCAGATTATACTTCGGCAACTCGACCAAGTGAATCTCTATTGTATCTTTTAGAACTCGACCGCTTTGTCGGTCTTCTAGCCGAAATCGATGGTGGGCCGTTTCGTCCTTCGCCCAAAGCTTGTCGTTTAGTAGGCAGATCGAAAAAACTGGATTGAGGTGGGTGTAGCTGTCTCCCTCGTACATTTGGGCCGAAAACAGTTCGCACGTGTAGAAAACCATCCGCTTCACTAACCCGGCGCAGACCGAAATTTGCATCTCGATATTGTAAATCGCACCGCTGCTATCGATTGCCTTGATATCCAAAATCGTTAATTTGTCGTCCTCGAAGTCCTTGTCGTTGTATGGATTTTGGATCACCACATCCACGATCGGACGATCCAACATCAGAATGGCATTTAGCAAGCTGATCAAAGCCAATCGATTGTACGGATCGCCAAAAGTCTTCTTGTACGCAAAGTCATTGATCAACTTGATTCCCAATACCATCGCCAATCTCCTCACGGTCAAATATGGTTTTTCAAAACCGCGACTATAACACACCCAGAATAGCATGATTGAAGCATGGTGGCGAATGCTCAAGCATCAGTGGTTGTACTTGAACGAACTCGACTCCGTTGAGACGGTTCGAAAGCTTGTCGCGTTTTATGTCGATCAGCATAACTCCCATGTGCCACACTCGGCGTTCAAGGGGTGGCAAACGCCTGACGAAATGTATTTTTCTAAGGGTGCCGAAGTACCAGAACAACTTAAAGCGGCACGAATTGTTGCGAGACAAGCAAGACGAGAATCGAATCTGGCGCAACGTTGCAACGCTGTCAGCCCGAAACGCGAATTGTCCAAATCGATCCCATGCAAACCAATAGCACTTAACCCTCAGTTGCGCGCAGTTCAAAACCACAAGTAAAGAGAATCATTTGTCTCAACGTCCGCAACAAAACACAAAACCAACACCGAAAGCTCAAATCGAAAGCAAATCTAAGTCAGGAAATTCCAAATTCGATCGTCAAAAAAGCGATGTCCAACTAAAAGCGACCGTCCGTCCCTACGCATGGTATCAGCATGACTAATTGTCGAGTTCTCGTACACAAAACTCCAGAGTGTCTTGGCTCGCAGCAGCGTACGGTTTCAAGGAGTATGAAACCATTAAAACAGCGTTATATCACCAGCTTGGGAATCTTCCGGAGCCAAAAACTACCCACAGATTCTGCTGACGAGGCTTTTCATTTGTCCTTGCCTCAGAACGACTAACATCGAATAGCTCGAATGCGATAGTAAAACTCCCTTCAAAAACGCGAGCCATGTGATCCCTTGAGTTGGAAAGGCAACTATCCCAGTCATTATCATAGACAATATAATCAAGGTCGATCTTCGGCGTTGGGATGACGTCGTTTGGAACGAAACAATCTGAAGCGCGACGGAGCCTAAAGCAATTGTAAACAGCACACCAAGTTCCTTGATAAGCGAAGAGCTAATGAAAAGGCGAAACTGCACGTCAATCGAGAGGCTGACGGCATAAGTTATCATTAGAATCAACAATGAACTCACTGAAAATCGACATCTAGCATCAATCTTACGGCCCTGTCGTCGATTGCACGATCCATCGCTAAACGATGTCAGTCGAAATGCAACTTGAGCGATGAAGAAGCATGCGAGAAAGAATAAATGTAAACTTGTTGTCGAATACGCAATTGTTCCCGGTACCGAATAAAACAACTGGAACACAGGAAAATACACTACGATCAATATTTCGCCCATAATGCATGCCAGAGGCGCAGTAACGCCAAGACTATAGTTGCGTAGACTAATCCCCACAGCGACAGTAGACAATTGGCAACACAAAACTCCTAACGACACACCTTGCATCATTACGGTGATGTCTTCACGACCATCGAAATGCAACGCGAACAGGTACAGCACTGGACATAAAGCCCAATTGCTTGCAGCTGCAATAAGGACAAGGGTCGACAAATAAACGATGTTTTTCTGATCTTTTTTGGCCAACCGCATTTAGACCGACCCAATCAATTGCCCTCGACCACACGAGGACCATAGTAGGGATAACCTGCTGAATAGGTGGTCCATGATCTTTTAACGCTGCCGCAGTCATGATACAAGACGTACCTAGGTGACGAAACGCTAAAGTTTCCTGTTATCGCGAATGGCGTTCCGTCCCTACGGTCATCACGAGTTTTATACTTTTGCCAGCAATCATCAATGCATTTTGTTGGATTGACTTCTGTACGCTGGCAACTGTCTACGCAGTTGCCGAGATTTGCCGCTACTGTACCATCATCGGGCAATTCGTCATACGGAGCAGTAAACGCATCGAAAAGCGAAAAATCTAATGACGCTGATGCGCTTGCAAATGTAATTCGCAATGGCTCGTCACAACACTTTCTGCACACCCAAAATGCGTTATAGTTTTTCGTGATTGTCATTGTCGACGTTCCAAGCGGCATTAGGTAACTGATGGTATCCCAAATTCCATCATAGCTGTCCCACAACTCCTCCGAACTATCCGTCCACTTCTCCGAATACACTCCAGGGCCCCTGCTACAATTGAACCGCGACATCGCTGTTTGCAATGCCGAGTCTGCGTGAGAACGCACTTTGTCGAGATGTCGTTGTTGAAAGGCAGGCATCAGCCCAGTCTGGGATAGGTCAACCGGACTACCGAATGCATATCGATAATGGCGGTACCAGTCCCTCCATGTCCAAACATAGGTGCCAAATGCATCTGTCTTCTGCAAGCTGAGGTAACTTCCATTCAGACTAGGACCATCCACATACCCTATCGGGTCTCTGGTAAGAAACCTACCCGTCAATCCGCTCATCCACCTTGCTCTGAAGTGATGCAAGCCTAGCGTTGTGTCCCATTCGCGGCCTGTATAGGTGTATCGATTGTTGGCGGCGGAACTTGTTTGCACGATGCCCGATGCGTTCAAGAATGTTGGCTGGCCGTAGGCTGTGTAAGCGTAGCGTTCGCTTACGTTGCCGCT
>JANPNA010000125.1:0-11603 GCA_031427235.1 Pirellula sp. | reverse complement strand
AAAATCAAGAAGCTTCTTACCAAACCACACCACGTGGACGAGACACCGAAGGTTCGACGACTAACAAGTCTTGATGCGAATCAAGTGATAGCGACTGTCGCTGCCTATTTCAAAACATCGCCGTCGAGCTATCAGTCGAAGCGATCCACCGCCGCAGGGCGTGATTTGGCAGCATACCTTGCGCATCGCCGAACGACTGCAACGCTTCGTGAGCTTGCAACCGCATTTGGTCTATCGCATCCTGACAGCGTCAGCAATTTGATTCGTCGCGCTGAGACCGCGCTTTCCGCGTCCAAATCGCAAACGCAAGACCTCAAGCGGATCGACGAATTGCTCCAAAAACAGTAAACAGGGTCTGACCCCATGAGCTGTGACCCCATGAGCTGTGGGCATTCTCCGAATCAATGTCGTTCTCTAGTTGAAACGGTTATGATAGGAAAATGGTCGGAAAGTTTTGGCCTTCCGTCAAAACTTTTGTCGGCAATTTGGGTTCAAATTGAGTAGTTACCTAACTTTTGCGTTGCAGAATATTTTGTCCAATTTACCGAATTCGTTAGAAAATGCCGCTGCTGATCCAGACGTCGGGTTGATGCTGCGCGTTCGGGACGATGATGCGGTAGCATTTGAAATGCTGATCGACAGGCATCAGGGCAAGATTCAGCGATTCATGCAAGGGTGGGTTAGCAATGTTCAACAGTCCGAGGACTTGGCACAGGATGTGTTTTTGAGGGTTTATAAGGCTCGAAAGACTTACGTCCCTACGGCCAAATTTACAACTTGGCTATACCGTATCGCAAATAATATTGCTTCCAACCACGTTCGAGATTCCTCCCACCGCCGCGAGTATCAGCTTTCCCAAAGCGAAAACAGTTCTTCGTCCCAGTTAATTATTGAGAATATTGCGATCGCTCCAAGTAGCTTTCAACCTTCGCGGAGGATCGAAAACTCGGAACGATCGGCAGTGGTTTTGCAGGCACTGCAAGCTTTAGGTGAGCGCCAGCGGACAGCACTGATGCTGAGCAAATTTGAAGGGATGAGTTACCACGAAATTTCCGAAACCATGGGGCTTAGCGTCAAAGCGATCAAGTCCCTTTTGAGCAGAGCTAGAGTGAATCTTAAGAACCTATTGGAACCCTTTATTGCAAGCGAAATGGGCTCCGGATCGGTTGCGCTGAAATCCAGCGATGAACCGAACGAACAACCTATTGGCGAATTAAACTCCGTCCAGGGGAAAATCAAGGAATGAACCTCCCAGACATGGAATCCATTGACGAACAGTTGACCGCCTATCTTGACGGTGAGTTATCACCGGCCGAGGCGTCCTCGCTGGAACGAAGCCTGGTGGACGACGAGAAACTGCGATTGCGTTTGGCAGCCTTGCGTCAAGCCTACGATTTGCTGGACGAAATACCGGAGACACCGCATAATCAACGTTTCACCAAAAGCACACTTGAACTGGTGATCAAGGATCTATCGACCACAACGAAATTTGCGACAAACGAAGCTGTCGTAAATACCAAGCCAACCGATTGGTGGGTATGGCCACGAGTTGCAGTGTTGATAGCCACATTTGTAATTCTCGGAGTCGCGGTCGCAGTCGCGATCAACTTTGAAAAAACTCGGCGAGAGCTAAGAGATTTGGGGCTGATTGCCGGTATTCGCGGTCTCGAGGACATCAATGAGCTTAAGAATGCGGTCAAACTTAGCAAGGAAACGGAGATTTTCGCTGTTCTTCGAGACAATCTAAGCGAAAAGTTGATACCGCCCCCTCCGGATTCGACTTGGCAGCGCAAGACCTGGGTTCAAGGGCTAACGCCAAATCAAATATCGCGATTGGATAGTGGGCGAGAAAGACTCAGTAAATTGGATCGCGAATCTCGCACACGTTTGACTGCCATCGAATCCCAGATCGAAGCTCTTCCCGATCACAAACAGATCCAAGAGACGGTGCATTTAGTCGGTCTGGTGTTGGACAGCCTTGGGAGCGCTAAGCGACTCGACATGGAAGTCATGAAGTCAGAGCAACGATACGAGTTTTTGAAAGAACTGCTTTGCATGAAGGCAGCAGAATACTATGCAGCACGCATTCCACCTGAGGATGCTGCCGCCTTGGAACAATGGGATTTGGCTACCTTTAACCCAGCGTTGATTCTTGCGGTTCTGCCGGATCGTCCAATGGCAATGGATACGAGAAGTCTACTTGGGCAGCTACTGTTTCGAAAAAGAATCGACCATCTCGAGGATCAAGACTCACTGATCGCAGAGCTTACGTCCAAACTTTCGCCTACGGCTAAAAAATTGATTGAGGGAGTTAACAAGGCGGAGCAGATTAAAGTGTTGAACATATGGCTGTTTCCAAATTCGACAGTCTCTTCGACAGAGACCCTCATCGACTACTATGACAAAATGGATAACGATATTTGGCGAGACTTGCGCGACCGAATAGACCTGGTTGACCCACAGGATGTTCGACGAAGACTTTTTCCACCTCGAGGATCGCGTCGCCTGTAAACGGGGCTAGTGCTTTGTCAATTCTAAAAAGTGGGTGGGGTAAGCATCCTGCTTGCCAATCAGTACCTCATGCAAAATCCGCAAGCTGGAAGCTTACGCCACATTTGCACGGTTACCGTGGACGACGACAACCGCCACAAATCCGCAAAATCCGCAAGCTGGAAGCTTACGCCACATTTGCACGGTTACCGTGGACGACGACAACCGCCGCAAATCCGCAAGCTGGAAGCTTACGCCACATTTGCCCACGCCAAAATTTAGACATGAAGACGCACTAGGCCCCGAACTTCCCTAATCGTCCTGCGTTGGCCATGGCCAGGGTCATGAGGTACTGGGCTTCGAAATGCCCGAGTCCGCCGGTAATGCAAGTGGTTTCATTGAAAGTCGCATGTGGATCCGGTCTGCAGCAATCCGAAACAAGCAGAGTGGGTACCGGGTGCCAAGAGTGCCCTTTGAGATAGCTTGGTGTACTATGGTCACCGGTTACGATGGTTACGGTCGGATTCAGTTTCGCGATACGTGGGAGGATTGCATCCAACTCCTCAATGCGTTTTACTTTCTCGGCAAAGTTGCCGTCTTCGCCTGTGCTGTCGGTGTACTTGAAGTGGATAAAGAAGAAATCGTACTTCGCCCAAACCTGCTCTAGGGTATCCATTTGTTCGGACAGCGTTTGAGCCGAGCCGACAATGTCCATGCCAACGAGCCTAGCAAGGCCTTTGTACATGGGATAGACCGCAATGGCCGCAGCTTTGAGGCCGTAGACTTCGTTGTAGGATGGCAGAGTAGGCTTATTTGCGAAGCCGCGCATGGTGTGAAAATTTGCTTTCGGATGTGAGGCAAGTATCTTCTTGGCCTGTACCAAAAACTCTTTTGCGACGTGTGCCGTTCGTTCGCTAAGCTCGTCATTACCGCGAGGATCTAGGGGCGGAACACCGGTCATCTGCGGGTCGGTGTCTGCCACATTGCCGCCCAAACCTTCCCCTCGAAAGACGACGACAAAGCGATGCTCCTTAACTGGTTCAACAAAGATCTCGATGCCAGCGATCTTGACTTGGCGAAGCGAGATGGCCAGCGGAGCGCTCTCTTGGCTGCTGATTCGCCCAGCACGTCGATCGGAGATATTCCCGTCCTTGTCAAGCGTGCAGAAATTGCAGCGGATTGCGACGTCTCCATCCAGGAGTTCGAACCCGATCCCGGTCGCTTCTAAGGCACCTCGCCCAATTTGATACTGCAAAGGGTTGTAGCCGAACAAACCCAAGTGGCCAGGCCCGCTGCCCGGTGCGATCCCAGGTTTTACGGGAATACTTGCTCCCTGGACTCCCGCTTTCGCCAGGGCGCTCAGGTTCGGGGTTTTGGCCGTTTCTAGTTCGGTTTTCCCGCCTGGAGTCATCGGCAATCCACCTAGACCGTCTGCCACGAGCATGACAATTTTGCTGTCGTTGCCCAGTTGCAGTTCACGTGTCAAAGTATGCATGTCCATGGAATTCGCCCTAGCGTAGATGTGTTGATAACGAAGTTAGGAATGGTTTATCACATCCGTGAAAGATCGCAAGGTGAGTGCACAGCGAACCGATGCACCACGACACGCAGGCAACCAACATCCCGATTGCTCGAAAGCCTTCGAGTTGGTTTGAATCGGTGGCAACCATGGTTTTTATTCGCCAATCGCCTTAATGGGAGTAGCCGCTCTCCTCATGTTCGGTTAGGTCCAGACCCTGCTGCTCTGCAACGCCGGTCACGCGTAAGCCGACAGCAAACTGCGTAATCTTCAAAAGTACAACGGAGGCAACAATAGAATAGACGGCCGTAATGACTACGGCCAAAAACTGTACTTTTAATTGGTGACCTATATCCAGGTCCATTTTAACACCTCCGAACGAACTTGCTGCAAACACACCCACCATCAGAGTCCCCACTATTCCACCAACGCCATGAACCCCAAAGACATCCAACGAATCGTCGTATCCAAACTTCTTTTTTAGGCTAGTCGCGCAGACGAAACACGCAACCGCAGAAACCGCACCGATAGCCAACGCACCAAGCGGTCCCACAAAACCAGACGCAGGGGTTATTGCAGCCAAACCAGCAATCGAACCCGTCGCCGCACCAAGCACGCCCGGTTTGCCAAGCTTGACCCATTCAATTCCCATCCAAACAACGGTTGCGACGCAAGCGGAAATATGGGTCACCAGCAGTGCGGAGGCAGCAGTACCATTGGCCGCGAGTGCACTTCCCGCATTGAATCCAAACCATCCCACCCAAAGCATGGCTGTGCCCGTGAACGTCATGGTCATATTGTGGGGTGGCACCCGAGACAATGGATACCCAGATCGTGGACCAACCATAATGCAAGCCACAAGTGCTGAACATCCGGCGGTGATGTGCACAACAATCCCGCCAGCAAAATCCATGACCCCCCAGTCTGCGAACAAACCACCGTCTCCAGCCCAGGTCATGTGGCAAATAGGAACGTACACAACAAGCAGCCACAGGGATGAAAACCAAAGCACAGCCGCAAATTTCATCCGTTCGGCAAAGGCTCCAATCATCAACGAAGGCGTGATGACTGCAAACGTCATTTGATAGCTCGCGAAGAGCATTTCAGGAATCGTTCCCTTCAACGTCTCGGGGGTCATCGACATTAAACCCAACTGTGAAAATCCACCAACAAACGAATGCAGATTGATGTTCCCTTTGGTCATGCCGACCGTATCAAAGGCAAAACTGTAGCCGCAAATAACCCAGATCAAGCTCAGCACGGCTGTCAATGACAAACACTGCATCAACAGACTGAGCACGTTGCGAGACCGCACCAGACCTGCGTAAAAAAGCGCTAGCCCTGGAATCGTCATGAATAGGACTAGTGTAGTTGAAGTTAGCACCCATGCCGTATCGCCAGCACTGAACGCCTGTGGCTCTTGCGCGAACGCACTCGGCTGCGAAAAAGTGAACGCAAACAATACCAACCCAAAAATCGTGCGAGGCGCAAACGAGCAACTAAAACCAGACATGGAGATCTCGAAAGGAAAGAGCCTAATGGTATCGTTCTATAGTAGTTCTGCTACTCCCCCTGAGTTCCTGCGCAAAATGCTGGCTCCAACTGGAATAGGTCACAGAGCGGGCAGATTATGATCAACTGCGTCCCAACGGCAAACGCCTTTTCATCACAAGTTTGAAAAAAGAGAAAGGGAGTTCGCAATTCTCGGGTTTATGGGCCTCCAAAATTAGGATGCGATTAGAATCGTAGTCCAGCCTCGTACCCGCATTGCCAAGCCCAAGTCACAACTCAGGTGGCTCGTGCATCGGCAGGCGCCGTCAACTATTTTCCGATTATCCAATGTGTAGATCTCGTGATCGAATTTCAACGAGTAAAAGGTCTAGGTATTCGCTTGGTCACCGCCGATTCCAAGTCGCATCAAAGCGTTTGCGATGCATCCTTGAATGCGCCCATCGCGCTGCTGGTTGGAAGCGATGTGCATGGTCTCGAACGGTATTGGCTTTCAATGCAACTCGGACGCTGAGTTCCTGTTGCCTGCAAGCTTTTCTGCCGACTACTCTTTTCTGCCGACTATCTACTCTTCGGGGACTTCTGCGATCAGGCGTTGCATGGCCACAATTTTGTGTCCGACAAAGAGCACGTTTTGGATGTCGAGTTGCTCTCGGGTTGCGCCGGATGTCATGACTTGCAAGTCACCCGAGCCCAGGCCGAGCAGCCAATGCCGAAAAAGGTCATCCTGATGCTTTTCGAGTGTCATGCCCTGCGTTGTATAGCTTTTTGAGCCTGAGCCCATGAGCGAGCCTCGAGTCAATTGTCCTGGATCGATTTCCCAATAACTAAATCGGTCCAGCCCAAATACCACAATAACCCACATCGCGAACATGACTGTTGATATCCATAAGTATGCACCGACGTTCATGTAGATTCTGTGGCTGAGGAACCATCCAAACACGGATTCCCATACGTCAAAATAAAGAAGCAATACGAACGTAAGCACCAATCCAAGAATTACGATGCCTGACGCTAGCCCGCGCACCGAGTAGTTGGTTACAAGGACTACAAGAAACAACACCACGAAAAAAATCAGTCCCAAGTTGCTGCTGGCGTGGATGTGCGTCATGCCTTGGCCAATCTGTAGTTCCTCACCTTGATAGTACGTCAGGGCGGCCATGATGTATCCAACAACCCAAACAGGCCACCAATAGAGCAGCGCGGAGTGACTGTAGATGCGAATCTTGGTTGGACCGTGACCTTTGCCCGAAGCGGAATCGGTGGTCTTTCTTTTTTCGGAGGAATCGGAATCCAGTTGAGAAAGGGAACTACTCATGGGAAACTTTCTTGGCGAGGAAGGGCAACCAACGTTACCTGCGGATGGTCGATGCTAACCTGGACAAGCATTGTAACAATGATTTTCCGCGGCGTTTCATGGCAAAGTGAATTTGGGATGTCAATGATCCGTCTAGGCTTGGTAGACTTGGGTTTGGGGTTGGCCAAGGACGAAAAAACAACATTTTTGGGATTCGCCTAGGTGATACCCAGTTCGGCTCCGTTTCCTTAATCTTGGGCGAGATTCGAGCGTTTTTTATGACACTTCTCGGCCAACACCACCAAATTAGTCCTGTTCCGCTTCGCACCATCTGCTTGCGCGGGGCCCGGCAGCACAATTTGAAAGGGATCGATCTCGATTTAGCGATCGGGAAATTGACGGTTATTTGTGGGGTTAGCGGCAGCGGTAAAACTTCCCTGGCCTTGAATACTCTTTACGCCGAAGGACAGCGTCGCTACATCGAGAGCTTCTCCGCTTATACGCGTCAATTCTTGCAGCGCATCGACAAACCATCGTTCGATTCACTCACCAATTTACCGCCGTCGATCGCGATTACACGCGAACTTCGTTCGCGAAACAATCGAAGCACGGTTGGTACCGCCAGTGAAATACTGGAATACTTGCGGATCGTATTTGCCAATAATGCCCAACTCAACTGCTATCAGTGCAATCGGCGAGTCGATTCCCACAGCTCGAAAACGGTGATCGATTTTTTTGCTCCGTTCGAGGAGAGCCGAGCGATTCTTTGTTTCGAAATTGGCTGGCAAACCAAAAACGAATTGTCGGAACTCCTGTTTGACCTTCAGACGTCCGGTTTCGTTCGCGTGATCGCCAATGGCCATGTCATCCATTTAGCGGACGAGGATCGACAAAAGGTCGCGAGTCACTTTGAGGCGAGTGGCGTTGCATTCGTCGTCGTGGATCGATTGACGATTGGACGCGGCCAGGCGGTTGACCGCCTAACTCCATCGTTGGCAACTGCATTCGATCATAGCAACGATTCGGGCAGTGGCTGCGCCATCGTACTAGTGAATTCCTGGGGAAACTTGAGTTTGGCTGCTAGACCTGTTTCCGTCGAAAAGCTCAGCGTCGATGGAGTGGTGTACACCGTGCATCGGTTTTCAACGTCACTCCGCTGTGAGCACTGCAAGATCGACTACCCTGTGAGCGAGCCCCGGCTGTTTAGTTTCAACAGTCCGATTGGCGCTTGTGCGACTTGCGAAGGGTTTGGAGAAGTCGTTGCAATCGATATGGACAAAGTCGTTCCAGATAAGACCCTCAGTTTAGGTGAAGGCGCCCTAGCAGCCTGGCGAACGCCAGCGTATGCGCACGAACTGGAAGAACTGCGTGAATTGGCAACGGAGTACGGCATTCCCTTCGATGTGCCGGTCTCAAAACTGAAGCCGAAGCAGTGGCGGATAATCCAGGAAGGGGTGCCCGAGCGGAAATTTGGTGGATTGAACGGTTTTTTTGCATGGCTGGAACGCAAGAAGTACAAGATGCACGTACGCGCCTTCCTGGCTCGATGGCGCACTTATTCGCTTTGTTCGCAATGCTCTGGGCAGCGACTCAACCCAGGGGCATTGGCCTACAAACTTTGCGACAAAAGCTTCTCGCAACTGTGCGAACTGACGATCGACGATCTGAGCCATGTGCTTTCCGACGAAAGGAGCGTGTCCAAAGCGGAGGCCGTGCAGTGGACGCTTGCGGCGGAAAAACGCTCAGGTTACTTAGCGACCGAACCTCAGCGTCAGGTTCTTGCCAGACTGGACTATTTGAAATCTGTCGGATTGGGTTACTTAAGTTTGGCAAGGCCGTTGCACACGTTAAGCGGTGGAGAATCGCAGCGGGTCATGATGACAACGCTATTGGGTTCCAGCTTGGTTGACATGCTGTACGTTTTTGATGAACCAACTGTGGGCTTGCACGCTCAGGATACCGAACGCATGGCGACTGCCATAATGGGGCTTCGGGATCGAGGCAACACCGTGATCTTGGTAGAGCATGAGCCGCATCTCATGCGAATTGCGGATCAGATCATAGAAATTGGACCGCAAGCGGGTGACCTGGGCGGATGTGTTACCTTTCAAGGAACCCCCGCAGAGTTGCTGCGAAGTCCCTGCGTGACCGGTGAGTACTTAAGCGGGAAGCGGACCGCCCAACGCAGTTCAAGGCCGATCGGGCCTGATTGGATAGGGATCCGCGATGCGACCGGTCGCAACCTACAAGTGAAGGAGCTCCGAATCCCGGTGAAATGCCTGACAGTCAAGGTGGGTCCGAGCGGATCGGGCAAGTGCACGTTGATTTTGGATACGCTTTGCCCGGCCATCGATCAAGCGAAAGAGCAGGCCTTAGCCCCTGGCCTACCGTTTACCAGTCTGTTTGGAATGGAGCGAATCTCAGGCTGTTTGGCAATCGATCAGAGTCCAATACAGCGATCGATGCGAAGTAGCCCAGTCACCTATTCGAAAGCCCTGGATTGGATTCGGCAAGTTTTTGCCGAGACGCCGGATGCTAAGATACGACAATTTGGAGCAGGACATTTCAGTTTCAACAGCGACTTAGGTAGGTGTCGAACGTGTGAGGGGCTCGGATTCACGACGATCGATATGCAGTTCATGGCCGATGTTCAGATGCCTTGTCAGGACTGCGATGGAAAGCGATTTCGCAGCGAGGTTTTGGAGGTCCGTTACCGCGACTTGAGTATTTCGGAAGTGCTCGACATGAGTGTCGAGCGAGCCCACTCTTTTTTTCGTGGGAGCGCCAAGGTCCAGGACAGATTGAAGCCGTTGATTGAGATCGGATTGGGATACTTGCCACTTGGGCAAAGTCTTGCCACGTTGTCCGCAGGCGAGTCGATGCGGCTCAAGCTCGCAAGCCAACTCGAACTAAGGGATCGCGGCACCGAGGCTGTCGATTCGCGAGGTAAATTGATTGTGCTTGACGAGCCGACGACTGGTTTGCATTTCAGCGATGTCGAGCGGCTTCTCCGGTGCATCGATGTGTTGATAGACCACGGAAACAGCGTTTTGGTGATTGAGCATAATCATCAGATGATTTCTTCGGCGGACCACCTGATCGAATTGGGGCCTGGAGCGGGCCCAAACGGTGGTAAGATCATTGCGGAAGGCACCGTCGAATCGATTCGATCGAATCCCTATTCCGTAACGGGACCGTTTATTACGTGATGAGGTTAGAACGGATCCGTACCACCAAAGGGATTGGGAGAATCGCCTATCGGTTCGCCCGCACCATCGAAAACGTTGGTATCTTCTTCGATGGGATTTGTTGGCGTTGGTTCAGGCTTTGTTGTTTGGATCGGTGCAGCGGAAATTTCTCCTGTAAACACCGTGGTAAACGTCGGTGCATTTGCGTCGATTTCGCGCAGGCATGTCACTTGGCCATGTTTCGTAACGAACAACAGTCTGTCGTTGATTGCGTTGGGAATAATGTCTGGCAAAATCAAATTGGTACGTCCTGATTCGAAACCCTTCGCCAGATCGATGGCGACCAAAGCTTTTCGAGAGTCCATGACGTAGATGTTCTGTTTTCCGACAGCAATCATACGGGCAACGTTGCCGTGTTGGTGTCCCCAAGCGTCAGAACCATCGGCTAGGTTCAGTGCGAAAAGCAAGCCCTCGTCGCTTACGAGAAAGGCCATATCCTTATTTGCAAGAGGTGATTGAGAAACTTGAACAGCCAAACGTGACTTCCAAAATAGCGGCTCATCGCGATTGGTTGATGCATGAAATACAGTGCCGTAAATCGAGGATGCTAAGAATCCATTCTGAGTAGCGATAGGCAAGGAAAGGATGGGTTCGCCAACATTGGCTGCTGCCCAAAGGATTGGCGACCTCTCCATTCTCGCCATCACGAGTCGATTGCCTGTGGGCCAGGACAGGTATTGATGATCGGCGGAGATGGTCACACCGAGTCGGTTCTCAGTTCCTGTTCGCAAGATCGCTGGCGGAATGACTTCTTTTTTGATGTCATAAGCCACCAGTCGGCCGTCCACCGAAGGCACAATCGCTTTGCCGAGCAAAACGATTGGGCTGGCGGTCGGCGTGAACATGAGTTTTCGGGTGGTCACAATGTTACCGGTAACCAGTTCGTAAACGTACAGCGTATTTCCGTTCGTGACCGCAACGTAGTCGTCGGATACGCCGGGCCCAAACATAGCAAGGGTCGACTTGCCTGCTTCGGTTTTCCAGATCACCGCTCCCGTTTCAGCGTCCATCGTCGAAACAATACCGTTGGAGGTCAGGCTTACGGCGTAGATGAGTTGTTGGCTGTAAGGCTCGACTTCCACTTTTCGGCCGAGCGTCTTATAGGTGGCGACTAATTTTTCGGCTTTTAGCTTCGCTCCCTCAAGACCGAGGCGCGGCGACTTCAAAAGTTTTACACCTTGAATTACCGCTTCCTCCAGCTTTTTAAGATCGACTTCTTCTCCGCGGATGCGTTCGATCAGGCGACCGCCGCTACGTACCGTTACGTACTCCCGTTTTTCGGTGGTGTGAGACCAAAGCACAAAACTTTGAGAACCGTTGGCCAACGGAGCTCCGCCAATATTCGATTCCCAATGAACCACCAATCCTGCGGACGCCAAATCACCCTTGTTGACTTGAGCTTGAGCTTGAGCTTGCGAGTGCGGACTCAATGTCGAAACGGACATACTCAACAAAAGAATGGCAAAGAAGTGACAAGGATTCGATTGGAGTTTCATGAATGGCGCTCGTTGAAAACGGGAAGAGTCCAGCGTTAAATAGT
>JANPNA010000124.1:0-17790 GCA_031427235.1 Pirellula sp. | reverse complement strand
GGCTAGTGGATCTTGTTAAAGATCCGGCAGGATTCGGATCTTTAACAAGATCCACTACGGCCAACCCTAATTCTTAGTTGTAACGAAGCAGTTAGGCTGTCTAGCCGTCAATCCACAGCCTCCACGGTCCGATCGAGTTACCAGCAGAGTCTGGTCGCGGAAGCAACCCTAAGGGGCTCGAGTGCGCACTGTCCAATGCTAACTCATTGATTTCTTTGACGAGGGCCGGACGCTTTTGCAATTGAAGTTCGAGTTCCGTCCGTAGCGGCTCTGGACCGCTCAAGACGGGTTGGTCTTTTCCATTCGCCGAGATCGAGATGCTTTCGGACTGAGGCGAGTGGGTTGGTAAGCCGAAGCGGGTGCGAGATTCCGTGACCAATTTGGAAAGGTAGCTTCGGATCGACTCAACTCGATCCGTCCAAGTCTTTTGTTCGCTATTTGCTTTTGGAATCTGGTTTTGTTGGAATTGAGCCGAGCGGCCATTGTCCACTGCTGTTGACCGGTTTGCTGGTGGCGAGTTTGCTGGTGGCGGGTTTGTCTGCAGCAGCTCGCCAAAGAAATGGCTGACCGAGGTCGCCGCGATGTCCGCGGTTTTCTTTAATGCTTGGCTGGCTGGAATCGCCCCGGCGACTACCCACGATATAGGTAGATTCATCCAATACCTCGATCGATTTTTTTGTTTCCATCACTTGCGTAACCAATGGGTACGGTAGGTTTTGAACTGTCGAACACTTTGAATTTGACTCGGCAATTTAACCCATGTGCAATGAGTCTTTCTTCTAGGAAAACTCTTCCTGGTCAGTATTGGCTAGCATTGCAAAAAGGAAAATGGAATTATTGCTGCTTTTGATTCAACAGACCTTGCTGGTTGTTCCGATCAAATGCTTTGTGCCTAGGGGGAAGAGGTATATGTGCGATGGAGCTACTGCGGTGCCTAGCAGTAGCTCCTTGCACATGTTTTTGTTGCAACCGACAAACTCATTCCCTAATCAAAATGAACCAAAATTCACCTCATCCTTCGGCTACGGACTGTCTCCACGGTGGGACGCTCACACGCCAAAAGGATGGTGTTGTAGCTTGGTTTGATTTCTTGTCTGCCTGCATCGGTGGTTCGGTTGCCGATTACCGCTATCTCCGAGCCGTTGCGGTACTGTTGCTCGCTTGTTTGTCTGGCTGCAACTTCATTCCCGACATCAAACACAAGCCACAGTACCACAATCCGTTTCCACAGATCAGCAAAGTTGCGATACTTCCGTTTCGCAATCAGAGCCAAGAGCCAACCTTGAGCGGTGCTCGCGTCTCCATGGCTTACTACAACGAATTGCAGGCGATTCGTGGTTTTGAAGTCGTACCATGCGGCGTTGTTGAGAATCAACTCGCCTATTTTGAAATGAATGTCCTTCGACGCCCTATCATGTCGCCGGTCGATTTCCAACAGTTCGCCAAGCACCTGGGTGTTGACGCGGTTTTGCAAGGTGCGATCACCGATTACGACGCATACTATCCGCCGCGGATGACGATGAAAGTGAATTGGTACGCTGCGAATCCTGGCTTCCACCCGATCCCCGTTGGCTATGGATTGCCATGGGGAACGAAGAAGGAAAAGACGATTCCGGAATGGATTCGACTCGAATCGGAACGTGCCTTAGCCGCCGAACAAATGAGAACGCAAACTCCGGCCGAGGTCGAGCCAAACTCGCCCGTAGAGATCCAAGCAAGAGCAACGCAGGAGCCAAGTAAGATGCCGGAATCCGTTATTGGGTTAGCGGTGCGAGAACCCAACGTTGATCCATCGGATGCTTTAACGCAAACGGAAGGTGATCCATCTCAAGGCATGGAAACCTCGGGTTTGCCAGCTAATTGGCCTGATCCACAAGGCTTCATTCCCAAAAGACCGACACCGCAAACGCCTCAGATGAAGGCTCAAACCGAGCCGATCATTTCACATATGCGCACTTATAACGGAAATGACGAAGATTTCACGCATGCGCTTGGGGAGTACTTTTACTTTCGTGACGACGCGCGGTTTGGCGGCTGGCAAGCGTATCTCCAACGCAGCGAAGACTTTATAAGATTCTGCTGCCACCAGCACATTGTAGAAACCCTCGAATCTCGCGGAGGATCGTTGGAAAGTCGAATGATCCTTCGATGGCCTGTCAACCGATACGAACGCTAACTGCTCCGGGCACGAGCAGTCTAGTTTGGTATCCAGGCACGGAGGTTGGTGGGATGAACGGCGAAATCAATGTTGTCGCGCTGGTTCGCGGCGAAGAACAGTATGTCTTCATGTTTGATGAAGCCAATCGCACTGAGACGTTGCGAATGTTAGGGCGCTATGCTGCGGATCCCGAGCTATCCTTTACGTGGTACGACGCTGCTGTTTTGAGTCAAAAGGTCCGCGAGATGTTGCCAGCAAAAACCTCGCAACCATCCTCCGCATCGAATTCGTTATCGCATCAAGAACTACAATCTCCTGTAGGAACAAGCGCGAAGATTACCAAGACAGCTCCGCGTTTCAAGTTGTCTTAAGAGACCTGCGGACCGTCTCTTGGTTCCTGATTCTGCCCGCTAATAGCGCGAATCGACGCGAATCGAATCAAGTCGCAAAGTTCGATGTTTTGTTTCGAAATAGGTTTGCATAAATTGGAAGCCCAAACCCAATCCAATTCGTACAATTCCCGTGATTGGCGGGCAAAATTCGATTGCCAAAGGTACAATGCTAGCTCGCAGTTGATCTGGAAATTTCTATTAGGCGAGCGGCAGGATCAAAGCTACCGTAGGATGGGACCATTGTCCCGTCCGTTTGCTAGTTCGGGATAATGGTCCCAAACTACGGCTGGTATGTTTCAGCCTGCCGTTCGCCTTACAACGCTGACGAGGTGTACCGTGAATTGCGTTTTGAGGTGGCTAGTCGCTGTCTGTTTCCTACTCGAATCGTGTGTGATCGCCGAAGCCCAAACGGTTCCAACGAACTCAGAGCATAAGGAAAAGCCCATCGACTTTGATCGCGCTCGCGAGTTGCTACAGAAACGTCAGCGTGGCGAGCCGTTATCTTCGGACGAACAGACCTATTTGCAGCGTGCCATGGAAGCGCGTCGTAACGGAGCGGGGCAGCCCCAAGGCCGACAGCCAACGAATCCAGTCCCTCGCGAATCGATAGGCCTCAAGCCGCTCAACGAAATGACAGCCGACGACCGCTACAAGAACCAAGACGGCGGATTGTACGGGAGCGGTCGAAACTCACCTCCAGAAGAACATCGCCGTGCGGCCGAATTGGAATTGACTCTCATCCAACCGCTCGATTTCGAAGGCCAAAGTGCCGCCAACGGAAAGATCGTTTTCATTTCCATCAGCATGTCGAATGCGACGCAGGAGTTCTCGCGTTTTAAGCAGCTTGCCGATGCAGATCCAGCCAAGTCCAAGAAGCTAACGATTGTGGATTGCGCTCAGGGTGGTCAAGCCATGGCAGAATGGGCACCAGCAGACGCTCCAACGTGGAAAGAAGCAGCACGGCGGCTGGCGGCTGCTAGCGTTTCACCGAAACAAGTGCAGGTCGCGTGGATTAAACTAGCAAACAAAGGGCCGAAGGGAGAGTTAGAATCCCATGGCCGAGAATTGGAACGCGACACAAAAGCTGTTCTTCAAAATGCGAAATCCCGTTTTCCAAATTTGCGAATCGTCTATCTCTCCAGCCGCATCTATGGTGGTTATGCTACGAGTCATCTCAATCCCGAACCGTTCGCTTATGAGTCGGCGTTTGCTGCACGGTGGCTGATTCAAGATCAGATGAAAGGCGAAGCCGGACTGAACTTCAATTCGGAAAAAGGAGAGGTGAAAGCCCCGTTGCTGTTATGGGGACCGTATTTATGGGCCGATGGGACGACTCCACGAAAAGAGGACAAGCTCAGCTATAGTCGGGAAGACCTCGCTGGCGACGGCACGCACCCTTCGGCGTCTGGCAAAGATAAAGTCGCCGGGCTGCTATTGGATTTCCTCAAAAGCGATTCGCTGGCGAAATCTTGGTTCGTGCGGTAATCTATGAACGCTAAACCAATTATCGTTTGCCTTATCGTTCTTCATTATCCGTGCTATCTGCGAGATCTGCTTTTATTCGAAGAAGTGACAAATTGCAATTAGTCTTTCGGGTTGATCGGGGGCTTGTTCCCCATCAACCTTGTTTTGGCGTACTAACTGCGACGTTCGCAACCCTCCTTTCCTCTCGGCATTGCCCGCCGGAGGCGGGCAATGCCGAGAGGAAAGGGAAGCGGGATCTCGATACCTTTAGTACGCCAAAACCCATCCGTCGGGGGCAAGCCCCGAACGGATGAAGTCCAACAGATAACAAACGAAAAAGGGCCTGCGGAGGGACTGCCGGGTTTCATCGGGACAGACTGGTTTCATCGTTGGTAAATCGGCAAGTAGTGGTACTTCACGGACAGACTTAATATTGCCAACGCGGTGCAGTAGACTTTGCCCGCGTTTTGCTCTTCACCGCTCGACGACTGCCATGACCCGTTGGCATCTTGGTGTTTAAGCAACTCGGACGCAACCAATTTCGAAGCGGACTCCGCTGTCTCTCCGCCCCTTTGATGCATACCTTGAGCGTAGTAGTAGAGACCATACAGCACGAATCGCTCACTCCACTTCGGCGGGTGCTCTTTGAGCCAATCGGTGGCGCCGGCAACCAAGGGCGAATCGTACTGGCCGCAAACTTGCATCGCAAGCAGTCCTGCTGCGGACATCGTGAAGGTGGGACTATCGTTGTTGGCTTCGTACGAGAAGCCGTTCTTGGCTTGCCTGGGCTGGCCATTGGCGTCGACAGGCGAGGTGAAGGAACAAACCAAGTAACCGATCGCGTCATCGATCGTTGAGGAAGGAACGTCGAGGCCGTCGTTCTTGGCGCTGCGCAGAGCCATGAGTTGCCAAACCGATACCGACAAGTCGCTGTCGGCCGCATCGGGAGTGTATCGCCAACCTCCCTTAGCAAACGCAGGTTTTTTTATGCGCTGACTTCGAATGATAAGGTCGATGGCTTTTTGACAAGCCTGATGAATTGCATCATCGGTTAGGTCGTCTCCTCCCATACCGATCATCTCCGTCAGCATAAGGGTGACGATGCCGTGGCCATACATTCTGGAACCATCGCTTGCTCCGAAGTATCCGGCTTTGTCTTGCCGATTGGAGCCAAGAACAAATTTGAGCCCCTTCTTCATCACGGCTCCTTCGGCGGTCGAGTCCGTCGGTTGGTGTCCAACGGACGCTAGCGCCATGATCGCCAAGGAGGTCATCGCGTTTTCGTGCCCTCGGTCTGCGATGGAACCAGTGGCCTGTTGCTGTGAAACAAGAAAGCTCACCGCCCGTTGGATGGCCGTGTCGACCTCGGTGGTCACTCCGGTTTCTTGAGCGATTGCTGGGCAAGTACTGAAAGTCCATGCAACGAACAGACAAAAATAGGTCGCTCGTCGAAGTTCTGATACATTCAAAGTGTGCAACACCGTCTGAAAAAGTAGTATGATGGGGAAGCATCCCATTGTACTCGCAAACCAACGTCCGCGCGTGGCCTGTCGTCTTCGATCAAGGCCGCGACAACGTCACTCTTAATCCCAAAAAAACGAATGCACGACATGGCAAATTCTGGAAACCTTCGATGGATCGCGATACTGAGCCTTTCCCTGTTCTACTCTAGTTTGTTCCACTCCCGTTTGCTGTGGGCGCAATCACCCACCAGCCAATGGCGAGTCGGGGCTGCTAAGGCGGACATCACACCGGAGGTGCCCGTCCGGTTGAGTGGCTATGGTTCTAGGAGTCAATCGACATCTGAGATCGAGGATCGACTCTTCGCACGTGCCATGACACTTCAGCATGGCGAACTACCACCCCTTGTTATTGTCTCGTTGGATGCGATCGGATTGTCTGCTTCACTCACCGACCAAATTCATTCGCAGTTGCTGAAAAAACATTCGCTTGACCGAAAACAAATCGTCTTGTGCACGACGCACTCGCATACCGCCCCTCAGTTGGACGACGTCCTGCCCAACTTGTATTCCACTCCTCTTCGAGAGGATGAACGGCAAAACATGGCGACTACCAGCCGCAGAACTGTCGATGCGGTAATAAGGATCGTCGGTGAATCGATCGATCGGCTGCAACCGGCCACGCTCGGCTTTGGAACCGGACGAGCCGATTTTGCCATCAATCGCCGAGTTTTAAAAAACAGTGTTTGGAGTGGCTTCGGAGTCGTTGAGGACGGGCCGGTCGATCGAAGTGTGCGCGTCATCCATGCCAAACGGCCCGACGGCTCGACCATCGCGGTGGTTTATCAATACGCCTGTCACTGCACTTCCATTGCGCCCGAACTGAATAAGATCAGCGCTGACTGGGCTGGTCTATCGGCTGGCTTGCTGGAAGATGTCCTTCGAAGCACCAACTCGCCAGATGCTGTTGCATTGCCCATCATTGGTTGTGGGGCCGATGCCAACCCCAATCCGCGGAACAAGTACGAACATGCGAAACAGCATGCCCAGGAAATGGCGAAATCGGTTCAGGCGATATGCAACGGATCGCTTCAAGACCTACCTCCACCCACATCACAAGTATTCCAGTTGGTGGCGATCTCTTCGGAGCGGCCTTCTCGCGATCGATTGATGGAAATGTCCAAGAGCCAGTCGGTGGTGGAACGCAATTTTGCACAGGTCATGCTCGATATCCTTAAACAAAAGAACCGACTAGCAGAATCGTACCCGGCCCCGATTCACTTCTGGAATTTTGGAGACAAACTCGCCTGGGTCTTCATGGGCGGCGAGGTGGTTGTCGACTACCAAATACGGCTTGAGAAGGAACTAAGTCAGTTTTCAAACGTTTGGGTGGCGGCTTATACGGACGACGTCTTTGCCTATGTGGCTTCTGAGCGAGTTCGCCAGGAAGGTGGTTATGAAGTGGACGCGTCCATGTTGTACTACAACCAACCTGGTAGATGGGTTTCGGGCACCGAGGATTTGATTGTTGCCAGGGTGCTGAAGATGGCCAACTCGCAGCGACTTTGGGATCAACCAATGCCCCCAGTGGACTCATTGCGAGCGATTCAGATGCCTAAAGGTTGGACCGTCGAGTTGGTTGCAGCCGAGCCCTTGGTTGAGGATCCCGTGAATGTCGCGTTCGGCGCCGACGGCACGGTTTGGGTGGTAGAAATGGGCGACTATCCCTCGGGCGGAGAAAAAACAGGCCGCATCAAACGTCTTAGCGATTCCGATGGCGACGGAAAACTGGACTCGAGTTCGGTATTTTTGGACACGCTATCGTTTCCTGCCGGAGTTTACCCTTGGCGAGATGGAATCGTGGTTGCCTGCGCGCCGGACGTTTTCTTAGCTCGCGATACAGATCAAGACGGGGTGGCCGACGAACGCAAGGTGTTGCTATCGGGTTTTCCGCTTGCCAATCCACAGCATCGTGTCAATGGTTTTACCTACGGTCTAGACCATCGATTGCATATGGGCACTGGCTCTGAAGTCAAGGAGATACTAGAAGTTGCGACCGGTAGGAAGATCAAGGTGAGTGGGTGCGATCTGAGCCTGGATGTCGATAAGGGATTGGCTTATCTGGAGACAGGTACGACCCAGTATATTCGCGGCTGCGATGATTGGGGGAACTGGTTTGGGAATGACAACAGTCATCCACTGTATCATTATGTTTATGATCGCAATTGGCTCAGTGCGGCTCGGTCTCCAGTACGATCTCTATCGCAACATTTGATGCAACCGCCGAGCGCTCCACCGGTCTATCCGATCAGTCGCGACGCCGATCGATACAATGATTTATTCGCCGCAAATCGATTTACGTCAGCGTGTAGTTCGATTTTTTGTCGGAGTCCAGGTGCCACGCCCGAGATGCAGGGTTGTGCCTTGGTGTGTGAAAGCGTTCACAATCTGGTGTCTCGCATCAAAGTGGAACCGAGAGGGGCTTCCTACGCTGGCGCTCGATTCGACGAAGACAAACAAAGCGAATGGCTGCGGAGCAACGATCCTTGGTTCCGACCGGTGCGGATCGAAAATGGAATGGATGGCACTCTTTGGGTGGTGGATATGGTTCGTCGTGTCATTGAACACCCTGAGTGGATACCGAACGAGTGGCAGCAGAGAATTGACCTGCGAGCGGGCGAAAACCAAGGACGGATTTACCGTGCCTATCGGTCCGATTTCAAGCCGTTCGCAAAACTCGATTTTGCAAAAGCGGACAATAACCATCTATTAGCAGCGATCCAAAGTCCGAGTTCTGCCGTTTCGGACATAGCTAGACAGCAATTGATTTGGCGACGCAATTTGCTTGATAAAACGGTCACAGACAGGCTCCGAAGAACTCAACTCCAATCCGATCAGGCGGTGGTTCGGCTGCGTGCGTTGGCAACCTTGAACGCTATGCAAGAGTGTACGCCAGTCGATTGGACCACCGCATGCGGGGATCGCGATCACCGCGTAGTCCGATGGGCCATCGAAACCATGGCAAAACAACATCTTGTCAAAGGCGAATTGCTACACGTCGTGATCAATGTTGCAAGATCCGAGCTTGCGCAACAACACGGGTCGTTGGGATTGCAGCTAATCGTAGCGCTTTCCACATGCGGCGAGCATGCATATGGTGAAGTCGCGAATCTGCTGTCGCATCACGCTGGAGATCCGTGGATCGACCAAGCCATTGCATTTTTGCCGGACGATGGGATCGACCCAACGATTGAATATCTATTGGCTCATTCGCACGCACGCAACAGATCCATGTTGGATCAGTTGATTCCCAAGGCCACCCGGGAGCTGAAACAACAGCTTCGCGAACGAATCGTCCAGGGGGCAGGGAAGCGACCGGGATGGCACTATGCGCTCGGACGTCAATTCGCGTTCGACACGGACAAGTCCATGCAGCTGGATGATGCGAGCCTCGACCGTTTGCAAATCGATGCCCGTTCGACCATTCAAGACAATCAAAGCGAACTGAGCACGCGGCGTTCAGCCCTCGATTTGGTAATCTCAAAAACGAGCAGCAGCGATGCCACGAGCGTCGATTTTCTAGTCGAAGCTCTCGCCAAGAGTCAGGATAGCAACTTCAGTCTCGCACTGGTTAAGGGGCTAGTATCGCTTGGGAAACCAACCTTGACGAAAGTGCTCGAGGGCTGGCGGAACTATGAACCTAGCACACGCACAGGCATCTTGTCGGAGAGCATTTCCCGAGACGATAGTGTGTTGACTTTGCTGGAGAAAGTTTCTGCAGGCGGCATTGGCGTCGATGCATTTCAGCCAGCCCAAATCGAGCAGTTAAGGGCCAGCAAGAACGTTGAGCTGACCTTATACGTAGAGAGACTTTTCGGTCCGGCACCGGGTGCGGATCGGTTGGCAATTGTTCGAGATTACGTTCGCCAATGGCCCGCATCAACTGCCGATGTCAGTCGCGGGGAAGCACTTTACAAACAGCATTGCGCCCAATGCCATCAGGACAGGACCGATTCGAGTGGAGTTATGCCATCGATAGGGCCCAATCTGCAAGCGTTGGCGGTTTGGCAAAACGAGGCTTGGTTGTCGGCAATCTTAGATCCAAACAAAGCGGTGGAACCCAAGTATCGAAGGATGAGCATCCTGACGAACGAAGGGAATACGATCATCGGGCTTAAGGTCCGAGAGAACGAAGATCGTGTTGAGATTGCAAACGATCAGGGGGCAATGATCAGTCTGACTCGCGCGTCGATCGAGGAGATACGAGAGTCCGAAAAGTCTCTTATGCCAGAAGGGTTTGAGAAGGTGTTAACGCCGGTGGACATGGCGAGCATCATCACGTTCCTTCGCAAATCCCGTTGAAAAGGCCCATCCGTTAGCCGTAGGCGAATCGTGGCGAGTACGCCTACGGCTAACGGTTAAACGATTTATTGAACGGTATTGCGTTTAACCCCGAGCCGAAGGCGACGGTTGGTGCGATACGACCATCGCCTACGGCTCGGACAACGCTGTGAAGTACTTTCGTCCGCTCGGAGTACTTTCGTCCGCTCGGAGCTTGCCTCCCACGGACGACGTTTTGGCGTCCTAGGAGTGCAGCTCAGGTCGTGAATTCTCGCACTTCGCCCGCCAAGGCGGGCGAAGCGGGAGCGAAGTGCGGTGGGTTCTACCTAGCTTGGTAGGACGCCAAAACAAGGTTGAGGGGAGACAAGCTCCCGCTCACCTGTGGAACGTGCGGCTACTGCCGCAACGTCCTTTCTGTTCTGTGTTACTTTTTGGCTTTTTCTTTCTTCATCTCGTCTAGGAACGCTTGCAGATCTTCCTTCATTTCGGCGGGTGCGTACTTAACTGCTTTCGACTGCAATTCGATGGCTCTGTCTAGATTCCCTTGGGTGTAGACCAAATGAGACAGCGTATCGAGGATGGGCCCGTTTTCAGGGTCCTTTGCGACCGCTTTCTCAGCAACAACGACCGCGGCAGCAAGCAAGGATTTCGAGAATTTTTCGTCCGCACTTGCGGCTTCGTAGACGCTCCAAGCGAGCTCGTTCAACGTGTTCGGGTCAATCTCTTTGCTTTCGGCAATTTCCATCAGTGCTTTGGACGCTTCGCTGTCGAGTTTTCCAGACTCCGTAACAACACCGATCAGGGCCTTGCATTTGGCAATCGCCAATGACTGTCTTTGGGCTGGTTTGGCGGTCTTTGAAATCGCTTCGATTTCTGCCAGGGCTTCTTCTACTTTGCCATCTTGCAACTTCTTCATGGCCGAATAGACATTGACTCGGACCTCCACCTCTTCCGCCGCCTCAATCGTGGCTACATCACCTGCCGCATCTTCCTTAGCTTTGGCAAGAATCTTGAGTGCTGCTTTGATGTTTCCGGATTGAACGGATCGACCTACCTTGTCCATCAGTATGTCCATCTGTTGGCTTTTTTTGAACGCCACAAGGTATACGGCTCGGTCCCAACTGCCTGCAACGACCTTTTCGAGCGGTTCATCCATCTCCATGGGGTGACCAATCCATTCGATCAACCCAGACTTGCCAACGATAAAGCAGGTTGGGATACCATTTTGGCCAGCCGCATCCATGTACCCTTCGTAAACCGATTTGTCGGGGTCGGTCGTTAGACAATACACGCTGGTCAGTTTTCCATACGTGTTTTCCTTGTCATCTTTCTCGTCTCCCTTGACAGGTTTTTCGAGGAATTCCTTTACGGTTTCGAGATCTTCGTCACTAACGCTGATCAACTGCACGCCTTTATCGGCGTATTTCTTTTGAGTCGCGGCCAAATGGGGCATACTTTTGACGCAAGGACCACACCAAGTTGCCCAGAACTCGACAACGTATACCTTTCCCGTTTCGAATTCCTTGACCGGCTTGAACTTGTCATTGCCGTTGCTGACCCAGTGTTCGATGTCGAGTTTCGGGGCTTTGGAACCAATCGTGAGTTCCTGAGCGGTAGCTAGCGTGGCACCACTTAAGATCATGGCTAGGGTCGCCAAACCGAGCGACCATTGACGAAAATTTCTTGACATGTTTTTCTAATCACTTTCTCTTTATTTGTCGATCCGCCGGACCCTTCCATTCGGAACTCAGCAACCAATGCTGCGGGTAAAGGCGTCTGAAAAGCTCCAACATCATAGCAGATTGCCGGATACCAAGTGGCAAATCGCCTCACGACTGCATCGTAATTGGCGACGAAAGGAACCCATTTGCTATGCCTTTACGGCTTCTCGGAACGAGATGAAATGGCCTCGTTCGGCGTCCCACAACTTGAGACGGAAACACGCCAGGATATCCCTGGGATGCAATGAAGTTGTGCCTGGCGACTGAAGCTCTTCCATGGCTGCCATCGCCTCGGGCAAACGATAGAAGGGGATTTTTGCATTCAAGTGATGCACGTGATGGTAACCCACGTTGCCGGTGAACCAATGCATCACTTTGCTCATGCGAATGTAACTGGAGGACTTCAGTGCCGCCAAAACGTAGTGCCAATCCTCGCGACGATGCAATTGGCAAGTCGGGAAATTGTGTTGAGCGTAAAACAAGTAAGCTCCTAGACCGCAGGCAACCGTCAAAGGAACTAACATCCCCAACAGGAGAATGTCCCAACCTTGCATCCAACAAAAAGTCAGCAAGGCAACGTGCAAAACAACTGCCACGCCTGCGTCGAAGTGCTTTTTGGGATGTAGGAAAAAGGACCGAATCGTCATCCCATAAAGGAAGACGGTCAGATAGCCACCAAAAACCGTAATGGGATGACGCGAAATGGCATAGCCCAAGCGTTTCCAGCGATCCGCTTTGAGGTACTCGTCACGGGTCATCAGCGGGTACGAACCGGTATTGTTGCCTGAGGATCTGGAGTTGTGCTTGTGATGGTGGTCATGCGAATGGCTCCAAACGCTGGATGGGCTCAGCACCAATAATCCGTAGAATTTCAGAATCGACGCGGCAATCCACGATTTCTTCAGGATTGCGCCGTGGTTGTAATCGTGGTAGATGATAAACAATCGAACAACAACCAGTCCGCTTACACAACTGCTAACCATCCGCAAAACCATCGGGAAGAAATCGGAGCAAGCGACGGTTAAACTAAGGGAATAGCAAGCAATGGCAGAAAGCAAATGCCACCAACTGATCCATTTCGTCTCAGACGTAAAGGCTTTCGAAGCGACCAGAAGTTCTTTAGGATTACGCATACAGGGCTCAAATGGAACGAAGAACAGTTCACGATGAATTCCAAAAATGGTTCCGCGTTCACTCGACTCACTTCTAGATCACTCCGGTAGAGTAGGCATGTAATGTCATTCCTCCAATCCCAACTTCGTCAAAAGCAACTAAATTCGAAGCAATTAAGTCGTATATCATCCGTAATGGGGAATCATTTCGATCCAACCATGGTCTGCCACATGGTTTTAAGGTACTTTCCTATTGAATTATGAAGGGGTAAGTCAAGCGATATGTCGAAAAAAGTTTTTGTGGTGGGTGCTGGCATCCTTGGGCTTGGTGCCGCCCTCCGATTTCTACAATGCGGACATTCCGTGGTCGTCTTAAGCGATCCAACGCACTTTATGCCGACCTCGCCGGTCGCGGCCGCCTTTTGGTTCCCTTATGCTTGCTCATTGCCGCAGGCACAGGAAATTTCTCTTGCCGAACCTACGCACAAGTTCCTGTTGAAATGCATGCAATCCCCTGGGGCAGGAATCTCCTTGCGAAAAGGCAAAGCCTACTTCGATGAAACGGTGTCGAAAACGGAATACACCACCCCTTGGTGGTCCAAATTAGAAACGCATTTCCGGCAGATGACTACGAGCGAAATTCCTGCTTCCCTCCGTGAAGATCATGTCGTTGGACCTATCGTCGGAGGCTGGGAATTCCAAGTGCCTGTCATCCACATCCCGACGTTCTTACTTTGGATGAGACAAGCCGTCGAGAAACTAGGTGGCGAGTTCAAGGAGGATCGAGTCACTTCCTTTGCCGATGTCGATGAATCCTATGATCTGGTTGTTAACTGCTCCGGCGGTTGGGCCACTCACTTAACGGAGGACCCAACTCTCACCGGAGTTCAAGGTACAGTCCTGGAGCTTGAGGGTGAGCCTTTGGGCTCGGAGTTGTTGTTCTTGGAAAAGGGCAAGAGCTCGACCCTCCCGACCTATATCGCCCCACAAGGCTCCAGAACCATCCTCGGCGGTACGCTCAAGCCGATTACCAAACCAGGCGAACGTTGGATGACGGGAAGCCAAGGTGCCAACGAACAATGGCAAGGCTCGTCCGAAGACATCGACGGAATTCTCCAACGCTGCCAGATCGTGGCTGGCAAATCGATTGCGGGACAACCGAGGCCAGTGTCGGAATGGAAGTCAAAAGCAGGTCTGCGGCCAGTGCGCTTTCATTCACCACCCCGCATCGAATTAGATCCGAGTGCCGAGCGGAGAATCGTGCATAACTACGGCCACGGTGGATCAGGGGTCACATTCTTTTGGGGAAGTGCCTTGGCGGCTTATGAACTTACTGCAAAATCCTAAGGAGCGACGTTGTAATGTGGCCGAGGTTGCTCGGCAAGTTACCAATTTTCCAACAACGCAACACAATTTCGATAGGTCAATATCACAGAGTCTCACGACCCTTTCTGCACGTAGCTGCAAACTCGCAAGAGTTTGGGTTAGACTTGATAAGACGCAAAACTGCCCTCCTCGACCGAAAGATACGGATGAGCCTTAAACCAATCAACGCACTCGCATCGCCGAACTTCGCGTTTCTGGCGAAACACGATGCGTTGTTGGTCAAATATGGTGCTCAGGCCGAACGCTATGTATTCGAGGATCCAAATACCGCAATCATCAAGCTGCGGCAGTTCTCCGAGGTTCTCGCCAAGCATGCTGCCGCGCAAACCGGCTTGTACCTTTCCACCGAAGACAGCTTCGCCGATGTCTTGAGCCGATTGCAAGAGTGCGGCGTATTGAGTTCCGAAGTATCCCAACTATTCCACGCGCTCCGCAAAGCTGGGAACGCCGCCGCACATGAGCATCATGGATCGCAGGCAGAAGCCCTCCACCAGTTGCGCATGGCTCGTACACTCGGCATTTGGTTTCATCGAGCCTTCGTCAACGACAAAAACTTTAAGCCAGGTCCGTTCGTTCCGCCCCCCGATCCCGCTCAAACTAGCCAGGAAATCGCTGCCGAATTGGATCGCCTTCGCAAAGTTGCAGCCGACCTACAGGCTGTCGCATCGTTGGCCCAGAAAACAGCCGCCGATGAGGCTCAATCCCGCGCTAAAGCCGAATCCGATGCCAAGACCGCCTACGATGAGTTGGCCTTTGCCTTAGCCCTCGTTGAGGAAACAGAACAACGAGCCGCCGCCGAATCTCTCCTACTAGGCCAAGAATTAGCCAAGGAGCAAGCGAAAGCCAAGTCGGCACCCGAACAAGTGCAAGCCAAGATCCAACTGGCCGTGGTCGCCGGGGATAAGCTCGATCTTGACGAAGCTGCCACCCGTCGACTCATCGACACCCAACTCGTCGAAGCCGGTTGGGAAGCTGACAGTCAACTGCACAGATACGGCAATGGTGTCCGTCCACAAAAAGGCCGCAACATGGCCATCGCCGAATGGCCCACCGCGCACGGTCCTGCCGATTACGTGTTGTTCGTCGGATTAACTCCATTGGCTGTCGTCGAAGCCAAAAGAGAAAAGAAAGACGTGCCCGCCTCGATCGAACAATCCAAACGCTATAGTCGGGGATACAGTGTCGGCAGCGACGAGATCATGCCGGGTGGTCCATGGGAAACCTACAAGGTACCGTTCCTGTTCGCCACCAATGGCCGCCCCTACCTCAAGCAAATAAAAACCAAGAGTGGTATTTGGTTTCTCGACGGTCGCGTGTCATCCAATCTCGCTCGGCCATTGGAAAACTGGTACACGCCAACTGGTCTCGACGATCTACTCAAACAAGATCTGGCCACAGCCCAGGAGCAACTCAAACTAGAACCCGCCGACTATCTGCCCCTCTGGGACTACCAAAAGGACGCTATTCGCGCTGTTGAAGACGCTCTAGCCAAAGGCCGCCGTGAACTGCTCCTGGCCATGGCCACGGGTACCGGCAAGACCCGAACCGCCATCGGCATCGTCTATCGCCTCATCAAAGCCAAACGATTCCGCCGCGTCCTTTTTCTCGTTGACCGAACAGCTCTCGGTGAACAAGCCGCCGGTGCATTTAAAGACGTGAAGCTCGAAAATTTCCAGTCCTTTAACGACATTTATGACGTCAAGGAACTTGGCGACTTGGCCCCCGACGCCAGTACGAAACTCCAATTCGCGACCATCCAAGGTATGGTAAGCCGGGTCTTGTATCCCGGCGACGATCCACCGCCACCCGTGGACTGCTACGACTGCATCGTCGTGGACGAATGCCATCGCGGCTACAACTTGGACTTGGACATGACCGATACGCAACTTGGCTACCGCAGCGAGCAAGATTACATCTCAAAGTACAGTCGTGTGCTCGATCACTTCGACGCTGTGAAAATTGGCCTCACCGCCACACCTGCACTGCATACCACCGAACTGTTCGGCGGGCCGGATCGGCTCCCTATCTTTCAGTACAGCTACCGCCAAGCCGTTATCGACGGATATCTGATCGACCATGAGCCTCCGTTCCGAATCGTAACCGCTTTGGCCGAAGATGGTATGCATTGGAGTCAGGGGGAAACGCTCAAAATTCTGCACACCAAGACTTCGACCGTGGAGTTGTTTTCCACGCCGGATAACGTCGACGTCGAAGTCGAGGAGTTCAACCGAAACGTCATCACCGAACCATTCAACCGAGTTGTCTGTCAAGCCCTGGCCAAACAGATCGATCCTAGCCTACCCGGAAAGACTCTCATCTTCTGTGCCACCGATATGCATGCCGACATGGTGGTCGGATTGCTCAAAGAGGCATTCACCGACCAATACGGGTCCGTCGAAGACGATGCCGTAATGAAAATCACGGGCGCGGCCGACAAGCCGATGCAACTCATTCGCAAATTCAAAAACGAGCGTTTGCCCAGTGTGGCCGTCACCGTTGACCTATTGACGACCGGTATCGACGTGCCCGAAATCGTCAACTTAGTTTTCATCCGTCGGGTGCGAAGCCGCATCCTATACGAACAGATGCTAGGCCGGGCCACTCGCCTTTGCAAAGATCTATTCGGCGACGGCCAACCCAAGGAACGCTTCATGGTTTACGACGCCGTAGACATCTACTCCGCGCTGGCTCCCTACACATCCATGAAACCGGTCGTAACACGACCTAATATTTTGTTCAAGCAACTCGTCCAAGAGTTGGCGTACATCGACGGTACCGAAACTTTGAACGAAATCAAAGATGAACTGGTTGCCAAGCTGCAACAGAAAAAACGAGCACTCAAAGATGAGCGTTTGGAAGCGTTTGTAACCTTGGCTGGAATGAAGCCTGAGCCATTGATAAAGACACTCTGCCAACTGGCGCCCAGACAAATCGCGGAATGGTTCCAAGAGCGGCCGCTGCTCATCGCTTTCTTGGATTCTGGTTCTGGTACTGGCGATAGCGATCCCACCATGCTTATTTCGGACATCGCCGATTCGCTGCGGCGGACCGAGCGCGGATACGGTACCGCAAAGAAACCCGTCGATTACTTGGAATCGTTTCGCGAGTTCATCACGGCCAACATCAACCTCATCCCCGCGTTGTTGATCGTCACACAGCGCCCTCGCGATTTGACTCGCAAGCAACTGAGGGAACTAATGCTGGAGCTTGATAAAGCTGGCTTCACGGAGACCGCTTTGCGAACGGCTTGGCGTGAAACGACCAATCAGGACATCGCCGCAACCATTATCGGCCACATTCGCCATGTCGCAAATGGCTCGCCGCTGGTACCCTACCGGGATCGTGTGGCCAGAGCAATGCAAAAGATCCTCTCAAGTCGCCCCTGGACACCGCCACAACGCAAATGGTTGGAGCGCATCGGCAAGCAACTTGAGGTGGAAACCATCGTCGATCACGAAGCCCTTGATCGAGGTGAATTCCAATCGCAGGGTGGCTTCACTCGCTTAAACAAGATTTTTGACGGGCATCTCCAAGAGCTGCTCAACGAACTAACCGAAACCATCTGGCAAATCGCCGCCTAGTGGCATAGGCTTCCAGCCTGTGATATCACTAAAATCACAGGCTGTAAGCCTATGCCACCTCAATTAACAATCGCACTAAATGACCAGCACTCAAGAAATTGTTCAACGACTATGGATCCTCTGTCACGTACTCCGTGACGATGGCATCACCTTTCACGAGTACGTCACCGAACTA
>JANPNA010000123.1:0-2876 GCA_031427235.1 Pirellula sp. | reverse complement strand
ACGGGCAGTGCGTACGCGGTTTTCAGGGATTCCAGCACCAAACCCTCTTTGGTTTTAAGTTCGGGAAAGGCCAACAGTAAACGCCTCAAATCGGCGGCATCTGTCATCCCTTTGGCTGTCTTGGATCGACTGGTCATGCTGATGACCTTTTGCGAAATTAGCTCCGCTGGTATCGGTACCAAGATCCGTTCGACTCGCTGGCATGGCGGCAATTTCGTTACGGATCTTATATCGACCAAATGACGATTGTTCGGTTTTTGTAGTTGATATACCTGATAGCCCAGTCCGCTGGGCACGGTGCGAACCCTCACGGCAATGTTGAACTTCTCGTTGAGCCCTGCACGAATCTCTTCTGCTAAACGCTCGGCATTGAGTGTCAATATGCCGACATTCTGACTCATTCGAGGTTCGTCAACATATGCATTGACGGCCTGCGCACCAAATACCGCAGCATCTTCTCGGTCACAGAGGAACTCCAACACAAATTGCTGTATCTCCGAAAGTGGAACTGCTTCTTTCATTGCAAATTCGCGAAATGTTAGTGATCGATCTTTGAAGATCATTTTTTTAGTTCGTAGTTCGTAGTGCTTGGTTCAACAGCCGAACAGCCGATTGAAACGAAGAGACGCGGAGGGAGGAACTAGGAACCCCTCACCCTAGCCCTCTCCCCTAAAAGAGGGGCGAGGGGACTTTGATTTGATTCGATTTGCGATGCTTGGTGGGATGTGCGATGGCGTCACTCTTCAGTTCAATGTCCGTCTTCATTCGTCAAAAGCCTCTATTTCGCGGATGAACTCGACGGGGTCGAGAACCTTAATGCGATGATCATTCTTCCTTTTTCTTAGGATGTGCTTGTCTGTCGTCAAAAAGTACTCGCAGCCTCCTTCCATGGCAGATGCTAAATGAAGAGCATCCATTGCTTTGAGGCCTTGGCTTTCCAGTTCGGTCGCAATGTTTTCCACAGATACAGATGTTGCCACGTCAAATTCCGACAACGGTTTCCATTGCTCAATCGAACTCTTTCGCGACCGGTCTGGATTGTCAAAGTTCTCCAAATCCAAAATTGCTGACCAGACTAAGCTGTTACTTCCGCTTCGAATCGCCTCTTGGATTGCCAATTTTGCTTCAGTTTGTAGCCGAACTAAGAGTTGGGATTGGTCATCAAACGGTCGATTGAAGCATCAAAGGTCAAGGTATATTTTCATGTAACTAGCCAGTCACGGACCCACCGGCACGAGGCCGGTTGGGGTGGGAATCGGCTGGCAGTCCTGTTCATCCATGTCAATCCATGTTGATGCGTATTGATTCGTGGCTGCAGCTGGTGCCTAGGACCGGAAGTAAATCAACCGTCTGGATTGTCGATCAGCTGCTGCAGGCGCTCGGAGTGCAAGGGTGGTAGCTGGGGTAGCCAACTGGCATCGATCAAACCGACGCTCAACATGTCTAGTAAATGCACCCGGTCCTTCAACCGATAGGAATTCAGTTTCATCTTCACGAGCGACAGGAGATTCACGACGTCGTAGTCGTCAGCTGACTCTACTTCGGTCACGTCGGCGGTTGCAAGCACGTACTCCGGACGAACCTTTTCCGATGCATAAAGCAGGTGCACCCCACTGCGCGGACTGCCTTCAGGGCCATCGATAAAACAATCGACCCCCATCAACTCGTGATGCATGAAACCGACAGACTCCAACGCTTGTTTCACCCGACCAAAATCCTCTCGACGCACCAAGATATTTACGTCATTCGTGTTTCGTACCGCGGCGCGGTCAACTCTCGCCACCCACGCCGCCACGGCATTGCCGCCCGCCACGCCGTAGGGAATACCAGCCGCCTTCAGCGACGCCGTCGCTCGCAATGCCCTCTCACGAACCGCTTCCACAGCTTCGATCATCCTCTCCCAGGAAAATGGTTTTAAATTTACGGACATGAGGGAAGGGGGAAGTGGAAATACGTGCTTGGTTCTTCGTTCGTAGTTCTTGGTTAACGCTTCGCGTGGTGCTTGGCGCTTTGTTCTTCGTTACTCAAAACCGTGGGCTCAGAAAGCCGTTCGTGGTTCTTAGTTTAGGAAAACCTTGCTCGGTTCTTCACTGCCGGTCTTTTTCTTGACGGCGCTCTGATTCCGCATCGGCTAACAGCGCAGCAAAGACACGCTCATATCCTTCATGTACCGAACGGATGTGCGTTCGAATACCTTCAATTGTTGCCTGATCCGCAACTTTCAAAACTTCGACTACATGAGCTCGATCCTTCTGGCGTCCCGAACTGATCTTTAACTCCATCCAGCTTTCTATCGATGCATACTCCAAGCCCGACTTTACACCCATCTGATCGGGCCCTGGAATCAAAGTGGGGGACGTGTCACGAGCCTTGCCCCCTTCCGGAACAATGTTGATCTCAACATCCTCATGCGTGAGCGTATGCCAGCCTAGTTTCGATTCCCATGCAACCTTAAATCCCAATTGCTTGGCAGCCTCGATGATCGTCCCCAAATGCTCTCGGCCTACCGCAATGTCAATATCCTGCGTTGCCGCTGGGTAGCCGAAATGAATGGCCCCAAGACCATCCACAATCGCTAACGGAATATTGTACTGCAGGGCAAGTCGCTGAAGGTCGTGCAGCGCTCGCGTAAATCGGTTTGCTTCAGTATTCATGTTCAGTACGGCATCGATGCATTCGGATCCGCGATCAAGCGTTCGAAGGGCGGAGATAATCGCAGGTGAAAGGGGCATGGGCTAGTTCTTAGTTAACGCTTCGCGTTGTGCTTGATGCTTTGTTCGTAGTTCGTGGTTCGTGGTTCGTAGTGCTTGGTTCGTAGTGCATGGTTCGCCGCTCGCATGCCCGACTGGCCGGATTAGAAGCCCTCGATCATGGCT
>JANPNA010000122.1:0-13811 GCA_031427235.1 Pirellula sp. | reverse complement strand
CAGCATGTTCGGCGGCGCACTGGTCCGCTTCCAAATCGTGTACATGCTTCGACGATAGAGACCTGTGTCTTTGTCGTGTTTGTAGTTTCGCAGATTGCCGTAGACATTCATTTCGTCCCAAATCCCTTCGGGTTGATAGGGTCGAACGGGTGGGCCGCCTAACTTTTCTACCAATAAACCGCTGATGGCCAATGCGTTGTCACGAACCAATTCCGCTTGCAACCGGAATCTTGGACCGCGACCGAGCAAACGATTCTCAGGGTCACGGGCAATCGATTCGCTAGAGACCACGGACGATTGTCGATAGGTCGCACTCATCAGGATGGTTTTAAGGATGGCTTTGGTATCCCAACCAAGTCGAATGTATTCCGTCGCCAACCAGTCGAGCAGATCCGGGTGGCTTGGATATTGCGACTGCATCCCGAAGTTCTCACTCGACTTAACAATGCCAACACCAAAGAACAACTCCCAATATCGATTGACTTGAACTCGAGCGGTAAGCGGATGCGAGGGATCGACAAGCCATTTGGCTACACCCAGCCGATTGTTGGGGGCACCTGCCGGCAATGGAGGCAAGGCCGATGGTAGAGCAGCGGTCACCTTTTCGCCAGGTTTATCGTATTGGCCTCGCACCAGCACGAAGCAATCGCGAGGCTGTGGCGTCTCCTGCATGACCATAACCGTTGGTATATTCTTTTCGTAATCCGCCTTGGCCTTTTTCGCGGCATCCAACTTACCCGCAGACGTGATGGTGGGGCTCTCAGCCAGCGTACGGAAGTGATCAACGATGGCTTTCTTTTGCACCTCAGATCGTTCCACCGCCGTTACGTAAAGGGCGGCCACAAGCGACTCTGGCAACGGACCAGCGACCGATTCACTCACGTTGGGTTCGTCCGTAGAAGTCAAACGGAACAAGCCTAGGTTGTGGTTGGCAAGCGCTTCCTGTTTCAATCGAATCGTCAACGTCTGACCAGCCTCAAGCCTCACAGGTTCCGTGAAGACAAACACGGCATGCCTGGCGATTTGCTTGGCGGGATCTAGCCCATCCAGTGCCCAACCGGTGGCTGGGTTGCCGTCGATAGCCGCAGAGATGTTCCAATCCGCTTGCGAGTAATCGGCAAACGCTTTCGCAAATTTCAAAGCCGATGTGATTTTGGGCGTCGACGAGTCGGATAGCTCCGCCTCCAGTTCGCCCAAAACGATGTTGCCGTTCCCTTTTCGACCAAAGCCATTGGCCGCGTTGGTCGAATGAGGAATGGCTTCCAATTGGATAGCCGAGATTGTTTTTGGTTGCGAGGCGGTGAAGGCGATGGAGTACGCATCCTTGGCAGGTGACTTGCCGACCACCTTAATACTGCCATCCGCTTGCCTGGTCAATTTAGAACCACCGCTGCTGGATAGTTCACCCTCGAGTATGCGCCATGCGTTGCCTCGCTCCAGCAATTTCGGACCGATGTCTGTGGCCCAAGTCACTGCCGCTGGAATCAGCATGGCCTCCGCATCTTGGTTTGCTTTTTCCGCAGCCGCGATGGCGGCCTCAAGTTCCGAAGCCTTGGCGTCGTCTTGAGGACGTGGAATTCGAACCAGTGGCGCGGTATTGCCAGGGGAGGCAACGCCGGTTTCAGGGACATTATTGAAAAAGGAAAAGAACTGGTACATTTCTTTTTGTGAGATGGGGTCGTACTTGTGGTCATGGCAACGAGCGCAGCCGATGGTCAATGCCATCCACACGGCAGACGTGGCTTCGACACGATCGATGACCCCTTCGATGCGCCACTCTTCCGCGATCAATCCGCCCTCACTGTTTTGTCTGTTGTTACGGTTAAAGCCGGTCGCGATCTTTTGATCGAGCGTCGCGTCGGGAAGCAGGTCACCAGCCAATTGCTCAATCGTGAACTGGTCGAACGGCATGTTGCTGCGAAAGGCGTTTAAGACCCAATCACGCCAGCCATGCATGTAGCGTTGGTCGTCCGATTGAAAGCCGTTGCTATCCGCGTAGCGTGAGCCGTCTAGCCACCACATGGTCATGCGTTCCGCATAGCCAGGGGACACCAGCAAACGATCGATGACTTTTTCGAAAGCAGTATTCGTCGGCCTTGGATCGTTCACAAACGACTCGATCTCCGCTAGCGTCGGGGGTAGGCCAGTCAGATCGAGGGAAGCACGGCGAATGAGCGTTTCGCGCGGTGCTTCTTGCGAAGGCGATAGTCCCTCCGAGCTGAGTTTGGCAAGTACGAACGCATCGATCTCGTTGACGCCCCACTTCCGTTCCGAGACTGGCAGGATTGGACTGACTGGAGCGTCAAAGGCCCAGTGCTTTTTGTACACAGCTCCTTGGGCGATCCAGCTCTGCAGGGTTTGCTTTTCGGCGGCCGATAAGTTTTTGTGGGAACGAACGGGAGGCATGCGAAGATCATCTTCGTTTGGCAATTGGATACGCCGAATCAGCTCGCTGGCTTCGGGGTTGCCAGGAACGATGGCTTGACCGCCGCTCTCAAGCTTGGCAGTCGCAGTGTCGAATTGGTCTAAACGCAGGCCCCCCTCGACATGTTTGGCATCGGCCCCGTGGCAAGCCAGGCACTTGTCGGACAGGATAGGACGGATATCGCGATTGAAATCGATTTTTTCTTCGGCGGACGCATTCGAGTTCCATGCTGGGAGCAGTCCTAGCATGAAGCAAACAATGAGAAGGAGAGAGAGGCGATATCGCACGGATGAAATCCTCGGAAGTAGGTAGGTACAACCAGTGTAGAACGGCACTCCGTGCCGTTTATTTCGCAGTGTAGAACGGCACTCCGTGCCGTTTATCTCGGCACGGAGTGCCGAGCTACACTTTGCGTCGCGGTTGCATTCCACATTATGATCGTTTGTGTGTTAGGTAAAGTCAATCTCCACTTGTCCATCGCTCACGTAGCTAGCCTTGAAAAACACGCGGATTGGCAACTGGCTGGCTGCCTGGCAAAGTTGACTTAACTAGCAAGTAACCGGCAAACCCATCGGGATATCACCCGCCTATGAACGAATACGCCGCGCCGCCCTCCAAGCACCCATCAGCAGGAACAGCGGAATGATTCCCCACGGCAACCACTGGTATCCCAAGTTGAAATTGAGCCTGCTCTCAGGGGCGACTTCCAACTTGAGGCCAGATACGCGGGACACAGGTTGAGGATCCTCCGCAGCGAATTTCGTCGGCGAGGGAAGGGATGCCTCCATCGCTGCGGAGGGCTCGGGCAAACTTTGAGTGAGAGTGTCACTTGATTTCGCATCCGCAGTCCACTTGATTGACTCCATTTCCGCGAATCTCGTTACGGCAATGTTCCGTTCAATGAGATTGGAGCGATCCGCAGCTTCTCGATAAGTGCGAACCAGTTCTTGACGCGTTTCGGCATCCGGTTGCCAATAGTCCAAACGGACGGCATCCAACATGCGTTCTAGCATTTGTGCCAGTGCCGCCTCATTGCTCTCTCGCATCCATTTTTGTGTTCCTAAACCATATTGGTCTCGCAAGTAGACATCATGGAACGATTGCCATTGATCTTGCCGAATGGTCTCTGGTGCAGTTACCTGCCATCCCCAAAGGAACTGCACGGACTTGAGGACTTGTAGAGTACCGCTATATCCCTCTGCTTGTTGGGCTTTGATCCACTGAGGATGCAGGTAGCGAGAGTTGACTTCCTTTGCAATCGAAACACTTGCACGATCGGTCGTTACTTCGCTTTCGTCCCGCAGATTTTGAACGAATAGCGAGGGCGCTGTTCCTGTCAACTCCCTTATCGCAAGGGACAAGCCGCCGAGGTACTGGAACGGATCGTCGCTGGTGAGAACCCCATACGTATTCGAAGTCCGAGATAGGATAGCCGCATCCACTTGCTTTAAGTGCTCAGCAAATACTTGACTCGCCGCCACACCATTGAGACCGGTCCCAAACGCATGGCCCATCCGTTGGACAAACAACTGTGACATTTCTTGGGCCGCGTCCTGCTTGGAGTCATTCTGCCAAACATCCGTGGCTAGAGTCGCATCGCTCAATCCAGTTCCGTATCCGCCAGCCTCATTCGAAAAAACGCGAACGGTGGCGAAGTTTTTGGCCTCGCTCTCGGACATTCCTTGCGATCGAAATGTCTCCTCTAATACCTTGGTGTGGCTAGCGACAAAGTTTTCGGTGTCCTCAAGCCTAGCCGTCTGCTGAACAGCTTGATCTATCCATTGCATAACCAATGGGAATTGATCTCGATACGAACCCGTGACGCTGAGGAGCACATCGACACGAGGCCGCCCGAGATCGTGGCTTGTAAGCGTTTCCAGACCGTTGACGCGTCCGCTGTCATCCCAAGTCGGTTTGATTCCCATCGCGAAGAAAACTTGAGCCTCCATAATGCCCTGATGCCGCATGGTTTCACCTGCCCAAAGTGAGTAGGCAATTTTCTCTGGCCACTTTCCCTCGTGCGATTCTTTGTACTCTTTTACCCATGCCTCAAAAGCCGCAACGCCGATATCCCATGCTTGACGGGTTGGAACTCGGCTAGGATCAAAGCCATAGAGATTTTTGCCGGTAGGTAGGCTCTCGGGATTACGTACGGGATCTCCTCCATAGCTGGAAGAGATGTGTTGGCCGTTCAAAGCCGCCATCAGACTTTCAAGCTCGTCGTTTTTAGAAAGGGAGACTTCGAGTTGTTGGGCGCGTTTCGCAAGCGAAAGCAAAACGTCAGGATCTAAGACCTTTGTCTCTGCCCGGTTTGGGACCGAAGTCTTGCTCGAATTGTCCAACACATCTTGCTTGCGGAGATCCAGTTTGCTGGCTGCAATCGAATCCTGCAATGCAACGTGTAGCCAACGTGCCGGACGCGACTTCATCACTTTTTCGGCATCCAACAAAAAGACTTCATCAATGTCTTCACCTAGGGCTTCAATCATGGGTTTGCGAAGCATTTGCATGATCATGCCGAAACGTCGCTCTGGACTCGGGACTTCACCGAAGGCCGCTAGCCCCAGAGGCTGGGCGGATTGCGCGATGTCATCGAGATACGGGTGCAAGAGTTGGAGGAAGCCCTCGAAGTTGGAGGCAATTTCAGATTCCGTCCAATTCAAATCTCGATGGAGTTGGTGTTCTACGAAATAGGCCAGCAATCGCGACTCCACTTCTTTTCGAACGGGCCCTGGAGAGACCGTTTCCCAATCGTGCATGAGATCATGCATTTCGTGTAAACCCGGCCGAAACCCCGCAGGTGAAAACATCGGAGTCAAATGGCTCAATAGGGTTGCGCGACCGCGGCGCTTGGCAGTAATCGCTTCCCCTAGGTTGTCCATGATGTATGGGTAGATATTCGGTAGATCGCCTAAGGCGAGATAGGGATCGTCGTGCGTCGCCAACCCGCGTTCCTTGCCCGGACTCCATTCCAAAGTTCCGTGTGTACCAAGATGAACTACCGCATGGGCTTGCCACTCATCGCGAATCCAAAGATAGGTGGCGAGGTACTGGTGGCTCAGTGGAACTTTGGATTTGTGTTGAATTCGGATTTTCTTTTTTTCCGAATCAATGCTGGCGTTGACGGGGTGCCGCAGTGGTTGCGGCATTACCACCACTCTACCAAATACGACGCGAGGAACAACAAATTGCATGGCTTCGTCGTCCGGACTTGACTGCAATTCTCGGTTCGAAAACGAGGAAGCTTCTGGCGGTCCCCAATACGCTTCCATTCGTTCTTGAGTCTCTCGGGGAAGTTGCCGAAACCATGCGAGGTACTTGCTCAACGGAAAGGTCGCTGCAAGATCCTGTTCCAGCAGAGACTTCATCGAATCGGGCCGGTAGAATGCACGGAGCGTCTGCTGCAACTGACGCGTAACCGCGTCTGCGTCCACCGTATCGGTTTCGTAGCCTGAGTTCTTTAACGCAGCGAAAATATTTTGAAGGCTTTTGGGGACGTTAAGAAACGATGCACCGAAGTTGTTCTCACCTTGAGGGTAGTTGTAAACCATCACGGCAAGTTGGCGATCAGCGGGGGGCGAGTGTTGCAATCGAAATAGGGAAGCTGCTTTGGCTGCGACAGCATCTATTTGTGGGTCTATCGGCTGGAGGGTACCTGACTTGGCGTCTCGAGCAGAAATGAGCACAGGATCAACCATGCCCGCTAATTCGCTCGAAGTGTAGTAATAGGAAATATCGGTCAGCGCTAAGCCTTCGGCGCTGGCTTGCCATTGCTCTTGATTCATCGCAAGCGATGGGAGCGTTTGCAAAACAGGCACTCCGATTCGGTCCAACTCGGCCTTGCGTTCGTTGGGCTTGAAAACCAGCGCCGCATTGATGAGCACGTTGGCTATCGATCGATTGGGTTCGCTTGGATTCCGAGTCATGTCGTAAACCAGGTTGGCGTTTTGCCTAGGTCCATAGAACGCGAAGGCCTGCATGCCCCGTTTTTCAAGAGCTTCAATCATGTGGTCTAGCCAGTTCGTATCGTCGGAAGTAAAGACTGCGCTGTTGACCGCGATGGCAACGACACCGCCTGAAGCTGTTTTGGTCGCGTTTGCGACAATGGAGTTGGCGGGCGGGTTTCGGTTGGATGGATCGCCCTGCAGTCTGTTGACAACATCCGTCGAATCGGTCAGCAGTTTGGGCCAACTGGGATGGTAGTAACCCTGAAGCGGCATGGAGATGGCTGGAGGCAAACCTACCTCGGAGAATTCCCCTTGGAGAGCTTGCATTGCCAGCCTTGTGTTATCATCGCCACCGAATCGCCAATACTCGCGCAGACGCTGCGCCCAGGCGGAAGAGACTCCGGCCTCCGACTTGAGGGGATCTACCGCCGTTGCCTCATTTTTTGCGACGAGCCCAAACTCGCCGATCAAGACATATTTCGGAGCCGATGGAATGATCGTTTCTCCCAATCGAGCCGCAATGCTTTTCGCAACACTGATGTGTGGCGTGTCGAGCAGCAATATTCGACAGCTTTGAAGCGCTTGCTCAAGCTGTTTTGGAGTCAATTGCTCGACCGGAAGAATGGCGATACTGAGGTTTGCGTCCACGGCTGCTTGTTCGAGCCTTGCATTCCTTGCTGGAGATACTAAGTACGTGGAAAGAACGACCACTCTAGCATTGGAGTCCTTTTGAGCCGCCTCGCAAGCACATGGCGTTTGCCAAAGTCCAAATACGACTAGCAACGTTGCAACGGCGGCTCTGGCGATTCGAGTTTTGTATTCCATGTTATTCTTCTGTTGTGGCCGGGACGTAGACCATGTTGCCATCTTTGAGTCGGTAGGCGGTTCCGGCTTTTTCGCCGTCGCCTTCGACAGAAGCACCCACGGATTGGAATTTAGTGATTTTTTGCCCCTCTTTGACAATGATCTCCATGTTCGATTTTCCTTCGTTGCGAATGATAGTGACGCTGTCGTCAACGAACGACCGCAATGGATCTTGAATCACAACGATTAGCAAAACACCTATCACGACAAGGAAGACGTCGACGAGGTTGATGGTCGAAAGCATGGGGTCTTCGTCGTCACCGTCAAGAATGGACGAACGACGTGTCCGAACACGTGGCGAAGTGTCATTGCTATAAGGAAGGTGGTTCATGATCGTTGTTCAAGGAGTTGATGCAACTCGGTCAACAGCCAACGTCTTCGAACCGTATGAATCCAGAATGTGATGGAAGCAGAAACAAGCGCGATAATGACTGCAGCAAAGGCGGGAGCCAAATTTTGGGCGACACCCTGCGATGCGCCCGACGATGCTGAAATGAGTGCGGGTCCCATCGGGATCATTGTTGCGACAAGGCCGAGCATGGGAGCAATTCGACTGCATAGACGCAATCCCTCTAACTCCCTTAAAATAAGCAACTCGAGCGACTCGATGGAACGGGTCGGGTCCAGTGGAAGGATCAAAGGTTTGCCTGGCTCTTTTGCTCGCTTGTACCATTCGACCAGAAAACCGCCGAGGCTCATGAGCGAAAAGGCAAACGCCGCCAAAACCAGCAACGTAACTGGCCAAAGGAAACCTTGGGCAATAGAAAACAAGACGCTCTCAAGTGGCATCGTTTGTATCGATAGAGTGAGATGGAGTGAGATGGAAACGGGACCTTGGCCAACCATTCCACCCAAGAGAATGCATTGATGACCTAATCGCTCGGTAGGTCTTCTGACTTCCAATCCATCCCCATCTAGGCCTTCTCGTCTCGCGGACTCCCTGGATAGAGAACCGGCGAGGCAATGGCAAAAGAGCAAGCTTGAGGTGACCGACCTTGCGATCGAACGATTGGTTACAGCGGCTGGGCCGTCGCGGAATTGCACCGAAGTTCCCTGTTTTGCTTGCCCGAGTCATAAACGCCGCGAGCATGCCACCGAGTGACTAGGCTCGAGTGTCACCATTCCGATGAATTCGTCAATCGCAAATCAGCGACGGTAGTTTTGAATTACCGCTTACTTTAGAATACACTGGCGGTAGGCCTAATTCCCAGTGCTTGCGTGGTTGCGCCGGACGATTGTCCCGACCGATAGTCGACATTTCAATTCAACCGCCGAATTCCTTTAGCCACTTCTGCTTTTCGTCCTCGCTTAACACCCGGTTTTTCGACTCCGACTCATGCTTTTCGATTGCTTCCGGGCTATTTGCTCCTTGCCTTGCTCTGCGTGCTCGGTTTTCAAGTTCACGATCGAGCCATAGGTCGCTATCGATTACCGTCGCTCCGCGCGCCAACGCTTTGCGATGGATGGCGTGGTCGGAGGATACGACCGTCAAGGTTTTGGGGGCGGAATGCCGTCTTATCTCCATCTGAATCAATTCGTCCGCCGAATCCCAATCGCGAGCAAAGACGATTTGGATGCCATGGTATTCGTATTTGTCGGGCAAACCGGGTGGAGCCTTTTTTGCATCGAACACGATCATGGTCCGGTCCCGCATCGACTCCTCAATGAGATCGACCAGCAAGTGCAACATTCGTCCGCGGGCGGCCCGCAAGGCATTTTTGCCATCCAGCCCACGCTCGACCGAGGTGCTCTCGAACATCAAATTGTAGCCATCGATTAGCAACCGCATTTGGACAGGTCCATCATCGATGAGCCAAACGGCTGTGGCTATATCCGTAAGAAAAATAGACGCCCAGGCCGACCAAGCACCAGACGCCGAATCGCAGCCAATTGAGGTGCCCAATACCTGCTATCAAATAAAGATTTGTAATCACTCCCAAAACCGGTATGAGCGACCAGCGGCGTAACCAAGTAAAAATCGAAAGGACAAAGAACACTCCATAAAAAACAAAGTATGGGAACTTCTCCCAAGACCAATCGCGAGTGAGGTCATGGTTGAGAGGCATAGACTTCATGAACACGGAATACAAGACCAGCAAGGCAGGTACAACAAATTGGCCATTGATGTAGGGAACCCGAAATCCAGACCGGACCGTTGATGTCCCGCTTCGGTCGGTTTCGGCCCGATCGATTGCATTGAGTTCTAGAATTCCACCACAAACCAAGACGAAAGCAAAGAGTGTTCCGATGGAGCACAGATCCATCACGATTTGCGAATTCAGGAATAACGTTGGAATCGCGACCGCGAACCCTGTAACGATGGTTGCAAACGACGGTGTTTTGAACGTCGGGTGGATTTTCGCGAATTGTTTTGGGAGCAGCCCGTCGCGAGCCATGCTCATGAAAATGCGTGGTTGGCCAAGTTGAAAAACAAGGAAGACACTGGCCACGGCTACCACCGCACTCAATGAGATGATCCCAGACAGCCAGTTCAGATTATGCTTCGTAAAGACAATCGCCAGTGGATCATCAACATCGAGCTCCTTATAACTCACCATGCCTGTTAGAACAAAAGCGAGGATGACATAAAGCACCGTACAAATTGCAAGTGTCAGCAATGTCGCAAGCGGAAGATCGCGTTTTGGGTTCTTGCACTCCTCTGCGGTCGTCGAGATCGCATCAAATCCGATATAGGTAAAAAAGACAGCCGCGATACCTTGCAAAACGCCGGTGGCTCCATTCGGTGCGAACGGGATCCAATTGGATGGCGTGACATAGAACGAGCCAATGACAATAACGCCTATCACAACGCCTAACTTCAAAAAGACCATCGCGTTGCTCGCTAGCTTTGACTCTTGAATTCCGATGTAGACTAAACAAGTGATGACCAAATTGATCATGAGAGCTGGCAGGTCCACAATCATTCGCAAGCCAGCCATGCGCGGTGCGTTTTCCCAAATGGTTAAAAGCCCAGCATCCACTTCTGATTTGCGAAGCGTATCCGCAGCTTGAACCGCTGCCTCGGAACACGAGTAATAATCGGTCTTAAGCCAGCCTGGCAGCGGTATCTTCAGACCATCGAGTATGTTGGAAAAATAGTCAGACCACGAAAAAGCGATGGTACTGTTCCCAATGGCGTATTCCATCAGCAGATTCCAACCGATCAGCCAAGCGATCAATTCACCGAAGACGGCATACGAATACGTGTAAGCGCTGCCACTAACGGGAATTCTCGAGGCAAACTCCGAGTAGCATAACGCGGAGAACAGGCAGGTGACTGCGGTTAAAACAAAGAGAACGCTGACTGCCGGACCACCATCGGCTGCGGCTTTTCCCAGCGTAGTAAAGATGCCCGCTCCAACAACCGCTGCGATGCCGAAGCATGTCAAGTCGAGCAAGTTGAGGCTTTTTACTAGCGAGGTGCCCGCGGTCTCCCGATCAAACGATTCTTGATGCAGTTCCCTAACGCTCTTCCTGCGAAAGATGCGTGCCCAAAGCGATCCCGTACTCATGCTCGTGTTGCCAATTTTCAAACTAGAGTTAGTTGTTCATTCGATTTTTCGAGCGTTTGTCGATCGAGAGGATGCAATCACAAAGCCGCTGAAGAGGATCAAGGCCAACCATACTAGCGCGAAACCGTAGGCCCGACCGCGAGATACTTCTTCTCCAAACAGGAATACTCCGAACAGGAATTGTAGCGAAGGAGCGATGTACTGGAGCATCCCCATGGCGGCCATCGGCACGTGCTTGGCCGCCGCAGCGAAAAGAACCAGTGGCAATGTCGTAATGGGGCCGCCCAACATCAATAGCAGCCAAGTATTCACGCTTCGAGGCTCGATGTCATGCCTTACGTAATTTACGATGGAAAAATAGGTTAGGGCAATCAAGGTCAACGGCGTTAAGATAGCCGTCTCCATACCCAAGCCTGCCACAGCCGGCATAGTCGTCTTTTTCTTGGCCGCAGCATACAACGCGAATGAAATGGCTAAGGTAATTGCGATAAAGGGGAACTTGCCCGTCTGCAGCGTCATGACGGCCACTCCCAGGCTTGCAATCGAAACCGCAAACCACTGAACCGGATGAAGTCGTTCGCGGAAAAACATGACTCCCAGGACTACGTTCAGCATCGGGTTGATGAAGTAGCCAAGGCTTGTTTCGATTACGTAGTTGTTTTGAACGGCCCAGATGAATACCAACCAATTGATGCTGATCAAGAGGGCCGCGACCAAGCAAAGCGCGAGCCTCCTGCGATCTCGAATCACCGATCGAACGTGCGGCCATTGGCGTCCCAAGCTGATGAAAAGCAGCAACGTCAGAAGTGACCAGACGATGCGATGACAAATGATCTCAAAGGAATTGACCGATGGGAGCAGCTTCCAATACAGAGGGAAGACGCCCCACAGAATGTAAGCCGCAACGGCTTGTAAATAGTTCAATGCGTTCTCCGGGTAAGCATTGTAGCACGGCACTCCGTGCCGTGATTCTCAAGACACAGAGTGTCGATTTACGATTTCAGCTTGCCATCGAGAGCGAGCTGATGGAAAAAGTGAGGCGTTGTTTCTTGGTTTTTGAGCAACCATTCGATGGACGGCTCGTTGTTCATGGCTTTGGCAATCGCCTTGGTCGTCGCTTCGCGGTTTGTTTTGAAAAGCAATTCTGGATCGTATTCCACGTCCACGATAGACGGGTCAAGCCAGACCGAAACGATGATTCCAAGATCGTTGGCCTTGTTTTTTGGAATGTGGCCGGCGCGAACTGCATCCAGAACGCCGTGCGCGATAGCAGCTTGTACTGTCCCCATCAAGATGTTGGTATAGAGCGAACTATTGACGGTCACCTTACTGACCATCACGGTCGCCGGTTTTACTTGAACATCGCTATTGAGGATCGCAAAGACCTTGGTGTGGCCTTTAACTTGATTGCCGATCAGTTGAGCGATTGCGTAACCGACGGGACCGTCGAGCTCACCGATGACGATTTCGGGTTCGGCAGCGGACCAAGCTGGTTCGGCTTCGACCAGCGCTTCGCCAGTCCGCATGACGATGCGTCCGGTCGATTTCGTTTTGGGCTTGGTTGGCGATTTTTTTTTCTTGGCCATGGTGGATTCTCGATGATGGGAATAACGGAGTTTGGAGCGTCCCGAAAAGACACATCAAAATGGTAATGTCAGCCCGCGTCGAGCGGTATTCCAATCCAGAAATAGGGCAACGGGAGGAAGGTATATCGGTACTTCGTTTAACCCCGAGCCGAAGGCGACGGCTTGGAACCCAATACCGTCGCCTTCGGCTCGGGGTTAAACAATCCCCCCTGCCAAGATTGGAGGCAACAGAAAGTGTTGGGTGACCCGGCTAGGATTCACCATTTTGATTATCAAGGATTCCAAAAATCCCTGATAACACAAACGGAGAGGACAGGATTTGAACCTGCGGTAAGAATTTCTTCCTACGCCGAATTAGCAATCCGGTGCTTTCGACCACTCAGCCACCTCTCCAATTAATCGTATTCTGTCGAAATCCGCACAGAATGCAAGGTCGCTTGAAGGATTCCTGAACATCGTCGACACTTTGGGTACCCGTCAAATGTTCAACCTTGAGTGAAACTGGTGGGTTTTTCGATCTTTGTGGAGAGATTCGAGCAAAATGGAATCGATCCCAAAGTTCGATAGAACCATTGCATCCCAATTTGCATTTCGATTGCAGTACCAAAAAAAACGCAACAAAATTTGCCAGCCAGCGGATCGGGTGCAATCTTAAGATGTCGATCTTGGGCGATCGATTGTGCGAAACCCGCCGCGACTAAGTCTCACGGTGAATGTGGCTAGACGTTGCCACGGACTAGGGTACCTCGCCATCGCCCATTTTCCTCTTTGAACGAACAACTCACGGACGACTTTCTATAGGTACCATACCATGCGACGCATGATGCACGCAGCAGCCATACTGTTGGCAATCGCTACACAAGTTCAAGCTCAAACTGCCTCGACTACCCCGGCAGAAACTCAATTTATTCCTCGTGAATCCGGTCGAAATTATTCGCAACTTGCTTCCTACATGAGTTGCAATGACTGGAGCCCGAATCTATGGAACAACTATGCATTCGAACGGGCTGCTATTGCCGCTCGCATTTCACAACACGTGGATATGCAGTGCAAATGTTTCGAATCGCATCACGGCCTGCACAGCCACGCTTCAGGTTGTGGCGCTTGCAATGAGGGAAGTTGCAAGATTGGAACTGGCATCAAATTGATAAATCGCTATCGGCAGCCCGTCTCGACGCTTTATGCTGCGTCCTCGGATTCTTGCGGAACGGCGTGCACGTCTGAATGTGGAGCTCCGAATGATTGTGGAATCGGCGGGATCGGAAACGTTCAAAGCCAGGGGGGATCGCTGTCCTATCCCGCGTCTGCGATGCGTCCAATGATAGCCAATCCGCCTCGCGATCGCGTTGCATCTCCCGTCATGAACGATCTCAAGGGCTCCTTCTCAGTTCTAAACACTCAACCGAGCCCCTCCACACTTCGCTAGTGCTTTGTGACAGCTTAAGCTTAAGCTTAGGGTAGTGGGGGTTTTTTTATA
>JANPNA010000121.1:0-13523 GCA_031427235.1 Pirellula sp. | reverse complement strand
CTTTCGGATTCGGCCATCGGGTTCAACTCCGCTCAGTTGGATGAATTCACGCGTCGTATGACAGTCTTGAAAGCCAAGGGCAAGAAAACGATCGCTTGGCTCGAGGACGCAAGCAACGTCCATTTGGCGATCGCTGCCTGTTGCGATGACATCATCATGGCTGACTTCGGCGGCGTCGACATGCCTTCCTCAGCCCTTGAAACCATGTTCTACCGCGATGCGATGGATCTGGTCGGGGTCAAGGCATCGGTGGTTCGAGCAGGCGACTTCAAAGGTGCCGTCGAGCCGTATACCAACCCGGTGATGAGCGAGCACCTCAAGGGCCATTATCTGGCGATGCTCGAATCGATCAACGCGGCTCAAGTCTCTCGGATCGCGAAAGGCAGGGGACTAACGACCGCCGCCGTTCGCGAACTTCAAAAGAAACGTATGCTCCTGCCGGCGGATGCTCTGGCTGCTGGTCTTGTTACCAAACTGGCACCCTATGGCTCGATGAAAAGCACCATTCAAGAATCCATCGGCAAGGACATCGAATGGACCAAGCCGAAATCCAAACCGAAACGCGAAATGTCCATTTTCGAAATCATGAGCAAGGCGATGGCCGGTCCCAAAGAGAACGCCAAACTCAAGGACGATTCGATCGCGATTCTGCATTTGAGCGGAGCGATTGTCGATGGCAAAGAAGCTTCGCCCGGCTCCATTGTGGCCGGTCCAATGGTCGAGTCGATTGAAGAGCTGATACAAGACGACCGCGTGAAAGGGGTCGTAGTCCGAGTCAATTCGCCCGGTGGAAGTGCCACGGCCAGCGAAGCCATCCGGCAAGCCTTAGACGAACTCGCCCGCAAAAAACCTGTGGTTGTATCGATGGGCGAAATGGCAGCCTCCGGTGGCTATTGGGTCAGTTGCATCGGCCAACCCATTTACGCAGAACATGGCACGATCACTGGTTCGATTGGGGTTTTCTCCCTGAAACTTAGCCTCGGATCGCTGCTTCGTCGTGTTGGAGTGCATGTCGAATCGGTGACGCTGGACGAATCGGCGAGTTCCAATGCCATCGATCGGGCTTGGTCGGATGCGGAGATTCATAACATGCAGCGATTCATTGATGAGGTCTACGACCGATTCTTAAAATTGGCTAGCCAGTCTCGCAACATCCCAATCGAGAACCTTAAGACTTTAGCTGGCGGCCGAGTCTGGTCTGGAGACCAAGCCAAACAACACGGCTTGGTCGACGAGATAGGTGGTGTCGATGATTGCATCGCGGTCGTAGTCAAAAAGGCCAACTTGGAAAAGTACAAAGTGGTTCACAGGCCAGAGCCTTCGACCGGATTCGACTTGTTCCGAATGCTAGACGAATCGAGCGGCAGCGACATTGCCATCGAACAGGTCGGGGTATTGCAATCGCTCGAGCAAAAGTTGCTTGGGATTTTTGCTCAACGCGGTTTTCGATTGGATACGACGCGAGTATTGCTACGTTCTGGTTGGCAGGGCAACTCGGGCAAGCCTGCGATTTGGGCGTTGATGCCGCAAGAGATGCGTGTTCGCTAAGTGTAGCACGGCACTCCGTGCCGTGGTTTTATTATTGTCGCCTTTCGCTTATTGTCGCCTTTCGCTCCGCGAAAGTGTGCCTCGGTAAGCATCGTGCGGAAAATAAGTGGCATAGGCTTCCAGCCTGTGGACTACACTTCACAGGCTGGAGGCCTATGCCACATTCAAAAACGGACAGTAATTTTCCGCACGATGCCAACGCACTTTTGCGGAGCGAAAAGCGACAATGTCTCTCAGCGCCGTGATCCTCGACACGGAGTGTCGAGCTACACTAAAGGCAAATCGTTGAAAACCTCGCTTCGACTTCAGTTTTTGCTTCCCATGCTGCTCGCCGTCCTTGCAACAGCGTTAGGAGTAACTATTTGTTCGAAGTGGTTTGCAGATCGAGCTGCTCGAAACGCCACCCTTGAACGACTCACGTCCACGGGCAAACTATGTGTCAACGCCCCCTATCCTCTGACCGAGAGCGTGTTGACGCAGATTCAAGAACTGTCCTCTCTCAAGCTAGCAATTGTCTCCGATGATTCGACTCGACTGATTTCCAAGTCGAGTGCTTTTCCAATCGATCGGGACCAACCTTGGATCAGTCGACTCACTTCTCGTGCCAATCAGTCGACTCAAAAGCCGTTTTTCGAAAGCATTGAACTTGGAGTTGGTAATCGTGCTAACGCCACGGCCTTTCAACTACCGCAAGATTCGAAAACAGCAGTCGCAAAGCTTCGCTACTTGATTTTGTTGGAGTCCCAATCCAGCTCTAGTCGCGGTTCGGTTCAGGCGTTTGTATTGCCCTTGGTCACAGGACTTTTCTCGTCGATCGCCATTGCCTTGGTCGCCGTCATCGTTGCAAACCGAATTGGACATCGGATCGAAAGGCTCGGCGAGCACGTCCAAAAAATTGCCGACGGTTCCTTTGAGACGATTGCCCCTGCGGGCCCTGTCGACGCAATTTACAAGCTCTACGAATCGGTAAATTCGATGAGCCAGCAACTGCAGCGTTCTTCATCGCAGATTGCTCAAAACGAACGTTCGAGGATGATCAATCTGATGGCCAGCGGATTGGCTCATGAGTTGCGAAATCACTTAACAGGCGCAAGACTTGCAATTCAAACATGCTCTCCCGACCCAAGTACGCAAGAGGCCTTGTCGATTTCGTTAAAGCAGATGAAACTCGCTGAGGAGACCATCCAAAGGCTACTGACATTGAGGGTGGACGCGACCGACAAAATGTCTGCGCCGATGACGATCCAGCAGATCTACGAGTCCGTGCGGGAAATGGTGCAGCCTATCGCCAGCCATCAGCGAGTGTTGTTTGAAATGAAGGATTGCTGCGGTTCGGATAGTAAGGAATTCGGCGAGAATTGTTTTGAAACATGGGTGAATGATGGCAGCTCCATTGTGGGCGCGATAGTTAACCTCATCTTGAATGCACTGGAAGCCGCTGGACCAGGCGGGGTCGTTGCCGTTTCGGCGAACATGCTCGACGATTCATGCAAAACCATGGAATGGGTCGTGCAGGACAATGGGCAAGGTCCGACGGAAGAGATTGTGGCAACCATGTTTGAGCCTTTTGCAACGACAAAACGCGAAGGGGTGGGGCTCGGTTTGGCCATGTGCCGGCGGATCGCACAACGCCACCATGGTGATGTAAACTGGCATCGCGAGAATGGACGAACGAACTTCACCATCCGAATCCCATCAGGAATCACTTGAATGCAAAAGCATGTTTGGATCATCGACGACGAGCAAGCGATTTGTTGGGCACTCAAACGGGCTTTGGAACAGGCTGGATACAATACGGAAACTTTTTCCAACGCAGAAGATGCCCTTGCCAAACTTGCAGGAACAACACAACTCGACGCCATTCTACTCGACGTGCGCATGCCAGGCATGGACGGTTTCGTAGCCACCGCTGCGTTCAAAAAACTGCGACCGAAGTTGCCTATTATCATGATGACGGCGTTCGGTGACCTCGCAAGCGCCATGCAAGCGATGGACTTGGATGTCTTTGAGTATTTGACCAAACCCTTCGACTTGACGGATGGACTGAAAGCCGTCGGCAAAGCCATTTCATTCAATGCGCCCGCACGCATGTTTAGCAACACTGCCGCACAAATTTTGAAAGGCTCCTCCGCGGCCAAGCAGCAAATCTTCAAGCAGATTGCGATAGCCGCCCGTAGCGACGTATCCGTCTTAATAGTTGGCCCAAGCGGCATCGAAAAAGAACCGGTGGCATCCGAGATCCATCGAAATAGTAATCGGCAGACAGCTCCGTTTTTGGCGTTTGTACCGATAGCAATTTCACCCATCGCCGTCGCTACCGAGCTTTTAGGGAGAGTTCAATCTCAATCACGCAAACCTGCGGGCATGTTCTTGCGATCGGGTGCATTTGAGCTGGCGGGTGACGGTACGTTGTATATTGACGAAGTCTCCGACTTGCCGCTTTCCATGCAAGCCCAATTGCTGCGAGTCTTGGAGCACAAGAAATACAATAGGCTTGGCGATTCTACCACACGGCACTGTTCGGCCCGCATCGTTGTCTCCACCAGCCGGAATCTGCGTTCGATGGTCGCAGAGGGGGAGTTCATGGAAGCGTTGCGCCTACGGCTGAGCGTCTTCACGATTGAACTACTCCCGCTGTCCGAACGGCGCGAGGACATACTGCCGCTTGCCAATGCGATCTTAAAGACACACATGCATGATCGAAAACTTACTTTCTCGGATGCAGCGAATGAGTGGTTGGTCGCACGTTCGTGGCCTGGCAACGATCGAGAGCTACAGAATGTGATTGAACATGCGGTCCTCGCCACTCGAGGTAACTGCATTGACGTCGTGGACCTTGCGGCAACAGAACCGTCCGTTTCGTTTTTGACTCCCGAAGTTGCCAATGAGGTTGCTAATACGGTTCGGCGATGGACGCTTGATCACTTGGATCGATTGAGCCAACTTGGGCAACGCATCCAAGGGTCGCATTCCGACGACAACTTTGGGTCCATGTACGAAGATTTCTTGTCGATCGTGGAGCCACCATTGCTACAAGCCATGATGGATGCCTCCAATCACAATCGAGCGTTGGTAGCCGCCCAACTGGGAATGCATCGCTCGACTCTCCGTCAAAAGATGCGCCGCTACGAAATCGACTGATCGGTACAAAGAGTGGCTAGTGCTTTGTGACAGCTTAATTTTAGGTAGTGGATCTTGTTAAAGATCCGGCAGGATTCGGATCTTTAAACAAGATCCACTACGACCAACCCTAATTCTTAGTTGTAACAAAGCACTAGCGACGACTCTCGTTTAACCGTCAGCCGTAGGCGTACACGCTACGATTCACGTACGCCTACGGCTAACGGTTACACAACCCATTCAAAACATGCCGGACTGCTGGCAACGAGAGCGAGTTGCCTAGCAGATGCCATTGCCGTTGGACGGTGAGTGTGTCCAGCAGTCGAAAGTCATCGCTAAAGCCTAGCAGTCGAGCCATTTCGCGAGGGGAGAATCGCCGGTAACCCGATTCCGTTTCCAAGTACGAACCAGATCGCACAATCGCTTTGCCGTAGGAAGCTGCAAAGCAAGCAGTTACGGCCGCGTCGTTGCTCGCAGAAACGCGATCCATCGCATCCAAATAGCGATCCACCGTTTCCTTATCAAGCCAAAGAGTTGGATGCGATTCGGGCGTGATATTGCGGTCTAAGAATTGAATCAGTGGCTTCGGCTTCAAGGTGGGCAGGGCAATGTCAGGTTGACGCTTCAAGGACGCGATGCAATAGACGCGGGGCCTCCGATTCGGCCAGCCGAGAGACGAAGGGCACAGGACGCGAGTTTGGATGGAGTAACCAACCTTGGTCCAGCGCTCATGCAAGATCTGAAACGCTTGCGAGGTTTCAAATCCGACTACGTTTTCCAGACATACCAGCGGCGGGCGAAGGGTGGCCACGGCTTGGATCAGGTGATTGAGCGCATCCGAACGAGGGTCGTCAAGATCACGCAGAGCGCCCCTTTGAGTAAAGGGAGTGCAAGGTGGGCTCATCCACCACATGTCTGCATGAAATCGAGAAAAGAACTCGAACGGAAGACTTGCGATCTCTTTGACAGAATAGGGGTGTTGGAAATTGGCAAGATAGATGTCGCGAGCTGTCTGATCGATATCGATCGCATTTGCGATTTCCGCAGTTGGAAAGGCAGCGGAAAATCCGCCTATGCCAGCGAATAGCTCTAGAACACGCAATTGGATCGCCTTTCGAGGAAATTTCAATGTAAGTCACTCCCTCGGCAACGCTGTGAAGCATTTTCACCAACAATTCGCTTAGGTTGAGCGGGAGCTTGCCTCCCCTCAACCTTGTTTTGGCGTCCTACGTAACCGCCCGGTAACCGCCGCACTTCGCTCCCGCCTCGACCGCCTAAGGCGGTCGAGGCGGGAGCGAAGTGCAGTAATTTAAGGTCTGAGCAGCACTTTTAGTACGCCAAAACGGCGTCCGTCGGAGACAAGCTCCGATCGGACGAAAATGCTTCACAGCGTTGCTTCCTCGGGGAGGGGCGGCCGTAGGCCGGGGAGGGTGAACTGATTTGTGCGATGGCCAATGGCACTTCACCCTCCCCTCGCTTCGCTCGACCCTCCCAGCGGGAGGGTGACTAGAACGAACTATCCCTGCATTAAGGCATTAAGGCAAAACTCGAATTTTGATGTCCTTAAAATCGATGGGTGCACCCTCCGATTCTAAGCAAAGGTAGCCTTCGGCTGGCGATGCGTCATTGCCGCCTGATACTTCATGTCCGTTGACCCAAAGGCGCACTTCACCATTGATGGCCCGAACGTAGTAGTGATTCCAAGCTGGAGTTCCGAGGCTATGGTTGGATTTGGGAAAACTCCTCGACCCGTTGGGAGACAAGGGAGGAAACGGCTTCAGCTTGGATTTGCCCACCGGAAAAATATCGCCGTTGGTCGTAAACCAATCGGCTTTCTTACCCGATGATTTTTCGAATTTTTCCGTATAGCCGTGGTCCAGCACTTGGACTTCGATGCCTGCACCTGGCAGTCTATTGGGTGGCAAATCGGCGAGCGCATCCTCAGGTGTCCAAAGAAAGAAGCCTGAATTACCCCCTTCCGATAGGTGCCGCCATTGGCCTACAAATTCAAGATTTTTGTATTTCTTTGCGGAACGCAGGACTCCAACCGGTTTGCCAGTGCAATGGACGCTTGGGCCATCCCAGACCCAGGTGTCTTCGTTGCAGTTTGCCCGCACAAAATCCTCTTTCCCAAGAGCAATCCAATCGGGACCGTTACCGACGATCATGGCAAAGGGCTCCGCAACGGACTTGATTTCGTTTGGGGACTGTGCCTTTGCCGATGTCAGTAAGACAACCGATAAGCATTGAAAACCAAGGGCACAAACAGCGAATTTGCGAAACATAGCGAACTACTTTTCCGCCATAACGCTTCGACCGCGTTCTTTGGCAACAATGATATGGTCAAGGACACGGATGCCGACGAGATCACCCACTTGGACCAATCGATCGGTCACGGCCTTGTCTTCTCGACTTGGAGTGGGATCGCCTGAGGGGTGATTGTGCACTAATAGGATAGCAGAAGCGGAGTCGCGAATCGCTGCACGGAAAACTTCGCGTGGATGGACGAGGCTGGCATCCAAAGTTCCGACCGTGATCAAATGGGAGTTGATCGGTCCGTGTTGCGTGTCCAAGGTGACAATGTGAAATTCCTCTTGCTTTCCATCGATTGCCAGCCTGCTGAAGGCACGCATGCAATAGCGGATCGCGTCATCGGAACCTCGAATGCGGTCTGGCGCTTGTGGTTGCTGGTCCCTTAGCGAGGCAATTCGCCGTCCCAGTTCGATTCCCGCCATGACTTGGGCGTAGCTGTCTTTGCGGATGGTTTTGCTGATATTTCGTAGTTCGGCCAAGCTGGCATCGGCCAAAGCCGCCATACGTTCCTCAGGAAAACGATTGGAAAGCTTTCGTCCGGCCTGGATTGCGGACTCGCCGACAATTCCAACGCGAATCAGGATGGCGATGAGCTGAGCATCGTTGAGTTTGGCAGCCCCGTCTCGCAGCAGTTGCTCGCGCGGCCTATCCTGTTCGGGTGATTGTTTGATTTGGTCGCCGTAAACTTGGCTATCGATCCAGTTTTCTGGAGTGCAGTTGGCATTGCGAACCCAGCGAAAGAACTCCTGTTTGTCTCGTTCCACCCGGCTCAGCAAACCGTCGCGCGTAAGTTGATTCAGTACTTTCGTGACATAGGCAGCATTTGCGTCGCGGCAAACCTCTTTGGCACCGTCCGACGAAAAATCGTCTAGCTCACCGATCGCGTAGAGGATCGACTTCAGTTTTTGTTTGCGCTGGTCGCTCATGTTCGAAGAAAAACAGGATAGGAATTCGAGAAAACAACGACGAAAGGACAGGGAAAGCCCGTGCGACTTACCGGCCCACTAGAATTCTCCAGATATGGTGGCCAAATACCACAGGGGGAGGGGGCCGGGGAAACGACATTTCGTGTAGTTTTAGATCCATGTTGCCTTCCAACCTCCGATTTCCTACCATTGTGTTGTGATAAAGTGAGGTGATTGGGAAGGATTTCCGCTTTCGATTTTGAACAGTACGCATAAAATCGAGCGGTTGCCGTTCGCATTTGTTGATTCACATTTAATTCCTAGCAAGAAAATTACTATGCGCAAGCGAATTCAAAGCATACGAAATAGAACTGGTCGCAAACTGTTTTTGAGTTTACTCGCCACTTCGCTTTTGGCGGCATCCCCCGCCATACCATTCAGCCTTGCCGCCGATCAGATTCAGCGAGTTTCGCAAGTTGACGAACCGCCTGCGATCACAAAATCCGTTGTTCGGACGGTCAGAATGCTCGTCGAACAAGCGCATATCCTGCATCCAAAGTTCGACGATGAAGTCTCGGCCCATGGCTTCGAGATTTTTCTCAAAAACATCGATCCTATGAAGTCCTATTATTTGGCCTCGGACCTCGAAGAGTTCAAGCCTTATGAAACCAAGTTGGATGACCTGCTCAAGGTCAGCAATATCAAATTCGCTTACGTTGCTTACAAACGCTTCCTGGAACGTCTGGAACAGGTGATTCCAATCGTTCATCAGCAGATTGACGCGCAACATGATTTTACAGTCTCCGAAACAATCGTCTCCGATGCAAAGGAAATTGGTTACTCCAAGGATTTGAGCGAGATCACCGATCGTTGGCGGAAAACCATCAAGCTTCAAACGCTTTCGAGGCGAGCCGATGGAAAGACGGAGTCAGAAATCAAGGAAGCGTTGCATAAACAGTATCGAATGGTCTACAACGCTAAATCCCAGATGGATGTCGATGAACTGCTCGAACTCTATCTGACGTCGCTGACCAGTGCTTTAGATCCACACACGACTTATATGGCTCCACAAGAGGAAGAGGAATTCGGAGTTCATCTCAAACTCGAACTCAAGGGGATTGGAGCAACCTTGCGTCCAGATGACGGAACAACCGTCGTCGAGACACTCGTCACGGGCGGCGCAGCCGATTTGGATGGCCGAATCAAGATCGGCGATCAGATCGTTGCTGTTGCGCAAGACGATGGCACCTCACCGGTCGAGACTCAGGACATGAAGCTCCCGGACGTCGTCAAGATGATCCGTGGGGAAGCGGGTACCAAAGTCAAATTGCATATCAAAACCAAAGCCACAGGTGACATTCAAGTCTACGAAATCACTCGCGCTTTGATCAAACTGGAAGACTCGGCAGCTCGTTCTGAGATTATCCAAAGCGGAACCAAGGCGGACGGTTCACCGTTTAAGGTTGGTTACATTAACCTGCCAAGTTTCTATTTGGATATGGATGGTGCCAAGTCGGGCAGAGCGAATTTCCGAAGCACGACAGCAGACTTAAAAGTGATCCTCAAAAATTTCCGAGAATCCAAAGTGGACGCGGTCGTATTGGACCTGAGCCGCAACGGCGGTGGTTCGCTGCCTGAATCGGTTTCCACCACTGGATTGTTTATCGACCAGGGGTCGGTAGTTCAGGTGAAATCGCCCGACGGTAAAATCGAGTCACTCGACGACGAAGAGAGAGGTGTTGCTTGGGATGGGCCGTTGATCGTGAAAATCAGTCAGATGAGCGCCAGCGCCAGTGAGATTTTTGCAGGCGCCATCCAGGACTACGGACGAGGCATCATCGTTGGTGACCCCAAAACTCACGGCAAAGGGACCGTGCAAACTTTGATGGCTCTCGCTCCCGTTATGTTTGGGCCAAACACAAAAAAGTCGTACGGAGCCCTAAAACTCACCATTCAACAGTTCTATTTGCCCGACGGTAGATCGACGCAGTTGGATGGAGTATCGTCCGACGTGGTTTTGCCATCGATCACCGCCAAGCTGGATATCTCCGAAAGCGACCTGGATTATCCGCTTCCGGTTGATAAAGTTCCTGCGCGACCTCACAAAAACTACCGAATGGTCGATAGCGCTATGAAAATAATGCTACAGCAAGGTGCCGATCAACGGATCGCAACCAATCCTGAGTTCGAGAAACTGCTCGCAGAAATTGATGCTTACGTCAAACAAAAAGACGACAAGACCATTTCGTTAAAGGAATCCGATTTTCTGGCCCGACGAAAAGAACTCCGGTCGGATAAGGACGAGGAAGAGCTAATCGACGCCAAAGCCGAACGCAATAAGATCTACAATCCCAGTTACTACAATCAAGAGGTCTTGAACGTTGCGCGTGATTACGTGGAAGTGCTCAAGACAAGCAACAAACTGATTGCAAAGTAAATGAGTCAAGTTGAACATAAAATGGATTCTGGTAGGCAACCAAGACGGTTGCCTATCTTGTTTTGGGTCACCGTTGGAATTTTTGCATTGGTGCCGGTCGTCAGGTGGTGTTTGTTCGAGACGGATCACCAGTTTGCTAACATGGGCGGAACAGCCACTGCGATTCTGGGGTGCCTCGTTGCCTACGTATCCCTTTGGTATCATTTTGCAGTCGGTGTCCAACGGAAATTTTTCTTTCTCGTCGCGCCCCTGGCAATCGCCGCAATCGCTTTGTCGCTCTTCGAGTTTACAGGCGTTACTGGCGAGTTGATTCCAGTCTTCCGCGAGAGGATTTGGTTGAAACGACTAACTTCCAATTTCCGTACCGTCCCTTCCTTGGCCAGCCAAGCCGTTCCGATTCGCGAGTCAGCAACCAACCCCTTCGAATCGACTCAATTTTTGGGCCCGGATCGGAATGGAATCGTTCAAAACCAGGAGTTCTCCGTTTCATGGGATGAGCAGCTTCCGAAAGTCGTTTGGAAGATACCAATCGGAGCAGGTTGGTCCGGCTTTGCCATCAGTCGCGGGTTGGCCATTACACTGGAACAATTAGATGACCAGGAGTGCCTGACGGCCTTCGAACTAACCACTGGCAAGGTCGTTTGGAGAGCCAAATCGCCGGGACGTCACACCCAAGCCTTGGGTGGACTAGGTCCGAGGTCGACACCGACCATCTATCGCGGTAAGGTCATCGCGCAGTCAGCATTGGGGATTGTCTCCTGCGTCGAACTTGAGACTGGGAAACTCATTTGGCAACAAGACCTATTGAAGCTTGCAGGAATCGATCAAGAAACGTCGGAAAAAGCCATCCTTTGGGGGCGGAGCGGCTCGCCACTTGTGTTTGATAATAACGTAGTGGTTCCCTTGGGCGGTAAAGCAGATGCGCCTTCCCTGAAATCACTGATTGCGTTTGAATTGGCGACAGGCAAAGAAATCTGGTCCGGAGGAGATCAGCAAATCTCGTACGCGTCACCGGTGTTATTAACTCTTTGCGGCGTTCAACAAATCGTCGGTGTCAATGAGGGGTCGGTTACGGGCCATGACCCAAAGAATGGCAATGTCTTGTGGTCAACTCCATGGCCGAGCAAATCCAACGGCGACGCGTGTTCTTCGCAACCGGTCGCCGTGGATGACCGTCGATTGCTACTGGGTAAAGGCTATGCGTTGGGCTCCAAGTTGATCGAGCTCAACTACAGCGGCCATAACTCCGAAGATGAATCGGACCCAGCTTTTTGGAAAGTCGACACCCAATGGGAGAGCACTCGCATCTTAAAAACCAAATTCACCAGCGCCATCGCTTATCAAGGATTCTTGTACGGGCTCAGCGATGGTGTGTTGGAGTGTATCGATCCAAAGGATGGATCGCGTGTGTGGAGAGGAAAACGCTACGGGCACGGGCAATCGATCATCGTCAACGGTCATATTCTCGTGACGACCGAAGATGGCCGCGTGGTACTCATTCCCGCAACGGCTTCTGGCCAAGGGCGAGAGATTGCTCAAATGCCTGTACTGGATGGGGTAACGTGGAATATTCCGGCGGTGGCAGGGCCATACCTATTGATCCGCAACGCAGAGTTCGCGGCTTGCCTCATTTCGAATAAGGATGCGGGGCACGATGCCGGATCCGTCTCCCAATAAAGGCCGCGTCCTCCTAGGCTTAGACCCTGGTTTAGCCATCACCGGTTATGGGATCATACGCACCGGTGCAAAAATTCAGCTCATCGAAGCAGGGGTCATTCGGATTCGTCGTGACCAACCGTTGGCCACCCGATTGAAAGAACTCTACGCCGGGATCATGGAAGTCTTTGAGAGTTTGCCGATCGACGAGGTTGCCATTGAGCAGCTCTATTCGCATTACGAACGGCCAAGGACTGCAATCTTGATGGGGCACGCCCGAGGAGTGCTGTGTTTAGCGGCTGCCAATTCCGGCAAGACGGTCCATTCGTATGCACCCACCAAAGTAAAATCGCTGCTCACCGGAAACGGTCGGGCTCCCAAGGCGCAAATGCAGCTAGCCATCCAACAGCAGTTGATGCTAAAAGAAGTGCCGGATCCACCCGACGTGGCAGACGCATTGGCGATTGCCTTGTGTCACCATTTCGCGACCGGCCCGATCGCTGAATTACTCAAGAAATCTAGGAAACCACTTTGATTACCAAAGTCACGGGACAGTTGCTGACACTCGCCGGTGATTGCGCCACGTTGAATATTCCTCCGTTCGAATATGAAGTCGCCATACCTGAGTACACGCGTCGACATTTGCAAGCGGATATCGGCAAAAGCATCTCGCTGCACACCATTCACTACATCGATGGAAATGCGGCCCAAGGTGGTCGACTGATGCCAAAGCTGGTCGGATTTTTAACCACCATTGAACGCGACTTCTTTGAGTTATTCTGTTCCGTTGACGGTGTAGGGGTAAAGAAAGCCTTGCGGGCCATGGTCCGCCCGGTTCAAGACACCGCCGTGATGATTGAACAACAGGACGCCAAGGCGCTTTCGACCTTGCCAGGCATCGGACCTGCGACTGCGGAAAAGATCATTGCGACTCTTCGTCGCAAGATGCCGCGGTTCGCGCTGTTGGTGCGTCGCGAAATGCCTGGGGCCGAAGTACAAAAACCAGGGGTAGTCGACGAAACATTTCAGGCGTTGCTGGTACTGGGGCACAACGAAGCCGACGCTCGTCGTCTGATCGAACAAGCCTTGGTCGGCTCGAAAAAGTTCAAGGACACCGAATCGATGATCCAAGCCATCTACCAAAGGCAAGCCACCGGCGGCTAATTTGGAGTGCTTCGATTCATCGAAGCTTTTAGATCATCCTGCGCAGAGTATAGCCATGGCCGCCCCAACGCCGTGAAGGATTTTCTCGAGTCCTATTGTCCGGCTCGGGCTTGCCCCGACCGGACACCGTTTTGGTGTCCTACGAAAGCGCATCGAAGCCCGAACGCATCCGCCCTCATTTTTTGGACCGCCTTTGGCGGTCCAAACAATGAGGGCGGGCGACGGGCAATTGCTCATCGTTAGGACACCAAAACAGGGTTACGGGGGGACGAGCCCCCACGTAACCCAACGATTTCTTTAGGACACCAAAACAGGGTTACGGAGGGACGAGCCCCCACGTAACCCAACGATTTCTTTAGGACACCAAAACAGGGTTACGG
>JANPNA010000120.1:0-15400 GCA_031427235.1 Pirellula sp. | reverse complement strand
GATTCGAGGCACCAAGTACAACGATCGAAAACCAATCCTTCAGTATGACCTGGGGCATTATTTAGGAAATAAGCTTGGCAAAGCAGATGAACACGTTCAGTACCGTTCGCTGTATAAAAAGGATACGGAGTTTCACAAGTATTTGAGAGACCAGGGTCTCGTTGGAATTGAAACGAGCGCGTTGGGTTATGATCAGAAGCCGGATAACTGGCTGACCGGCAAGTTATGGTTTGAGCAAGCCGTGGCACTGTACGAAGCTGGTGCAGCTATCAAAAAGTCGCCGCACTTGCTGATGTCGTATGGTCCGCTCTGGCACATGTACTATGCAGAAGCCATCGAATCCGAAGGGATTCTTGATTCCAGCGCGCGTTTCGCTTGGAAGCAAGCAGGTGCCGAATGGGCCGACTTTGGTACGAAATCGCTATATCAATTTCGGCAGAAAACCGATTTGACGTTGTTGAGCAATAAGCGGGCTATCGAGGAAATTGCGAAGTTGCAAATAGAGTTCGATGAAATGTCGGTCGAGGGGAAAGCCAAAGCCGAGCAACTCCTACGCAAAGGCATACCGGCTGAAATGCTGAAGTTGTTCGATTCGGCCGAATTTGATCGCTCGCAGATGGATTACGAAACTTACATCACTTTAAAGATTCGACTCACGCCAAGCTTTCAACAAATAGCGGCCCAACTTCCAGCCAATTTGCAATTGAAAGCGGTTGGACTTGGGACCAAGCTTTCCTTCACCAAAGATTTTCTCCGCGAAGTCGATTCCTATCGAGGACAAGTCAATTACGAATACTGGGGCCTGAGAGCAAAGGCAGAACAGCGCGAAGACATGGTCGAAGCTCGCCGACTCATGTACCAAGCCGATCAGTTGATCAACGTGGCGGACGTCAAAGGGGCTCTTGAAGCCTATGAACAAGCATGGAAGCAGTGGGCTCATGTCTTCAGTCGATTCCCATCAATGCTCAACGAAGAAGTCGGTGATGATGTTATCAAGTCGCTGGGACGTTACAAACGACTGGTCGAGAGCGAACCGGACGAGACCTTTGTCCTCCATGAGTTCATTCAGTATCGCAAAGCCAAAGAAGATAATTCCATGGGCATGGATCTCGAGAAGAAGATGGAGGAAATGAGTGCCAAGGCGCAAGAGTTGCTAGCTGCCGACGAACGAGGCGATGTCGCACCAGGAATCGATACTGCTCCAGCGACCACGACTCCGGCGACCACGACTCCGGTGCCAGACAGCGTTCAAACGACTCCAAAGGCGGATTCACCGGCCAAAACCCCCGAAGCCAACCCCGTCAAGTCGGAAGACCCAAAACCGCTGCAACCCAAATCAGTCGAGCTCAAAAGTGAAGATTTGCAAGTGCGACCGCCGACTTTGGAAAATCCAGATTCTCAAGAATGAGCAAGTCGGATAAGTTGATGTAGATGGGAATCTACGAAAGAAATTACTACCGAGACGAAAACGAGCTGGATCTTCGCCCCAACTGGGATCAGCGTTCGGCTGTAAGTACGTTGATCATTATCAACGTGGCTGTTTTTGTGGCCAACATGTTCTTGCGGAACAGTTTTGTCGTCGGCGACCAGGGCGCGGTCAATGAGTTTTTAAAACTGTCCGGCTCTGACTTCGGTCGTCCGTACTTGTGGTGGCATACCCTGACCTACGGCTTCTGTCATGACGCAGATGCTATTCAGCATCTGCTTTTTAACATGCTAGGGCTCTATTTCCTGGGGCGCTCCGTTGAGGATCGTTATGGGAGGATGGAATTCTATCGAATCTATTTGATTTCCATGGTGATTTGCGGCGTCGTCTGGCTTCTTAAGCAGCAGCTATTTGGAACCAATGGAGGATTGCTGGGGGCGTCGGGTGCCGTTTTGTGCATCGAAATGCTGTTCGTTTTCAACTTTCCTAAGTCACGTGTCTATCTGCTCGTCTTCCCTGTTCCTGCTTGGGTTTTGGGAATACTCCTGGTCCTGATGAATATCGCTTCTAATCCGTCCACCAATGTGGCGACGGACGTTCACCTTACCGGGATTCTTTGCGCCGTTGCGTATTTTTTCCTTGGCCTTAGTTTTCGATTTATGGGAGATGTAAAGGGTTCGTGGCGACGATGGCTGCGTAGGCGTTCTGGCCCCAAACTCAAAATACACAACGAATCAGCCTCTTCCGTTGCCAATGAAGCCAATGAAGCGGATAGGATCCTAGCGAAGATTCATGAATCGGGACAGGATTCATTGACGTCGAAGGAAAAGAAGTTTCTTGAAAACTATTCGCGGTCTGTTCGGGCTAAAAAGCAAGAACTCTAGCCGACTATCCGTTTCCTACTCAACCCAATCCCCACTCCATCACTCCATCACTCCATCAGTATGCCAACCGCAACAACAACCTTTGAGACCATCCGTAGCGAGATCGCTGGTATCCCCGTTAGTGATATTGTTCAGAAGTTTGGAACGCCAGCCTACGTATATGACATGGCGATTATCGAAGAACGTGTTCGCGACCTAGCCGCGTTCGATGTCATCCGATATGCCCAAAAAGCATGTTCCAACATTGGCATTCTAAATCGATTGAAGGGGCTGGGTGTCGTGGTGGACGCAGTCAGCGCCGGAGAGGTGAGACGTGCGCTCGCGGCCGGATACGACCCCGATAGCATCGTCTACACGGCGGACGTCTTTGATCGCGAAGCGTTGGCTTTGGTCAAGGAACTTGGACTTCATGTCAACTGCGGCTCCCCTGACATGATCGAACAACTCGGCAGCGAGGTTCCTGGCGCGAGCGTCACCCTTCGAATCAACCCAGGCTTCGGGCATGGGCATAGCCAAAAAACCAACACGGGTGGGCCGCAGTCCAAGCACGGAATTTGGCATGAAGATGTCGTAGAATGCCTCCGCAAGGCGGATTTGTATAATGTTGCCGTCACTGGCTTGCATATGCATATCGGATCAGGAACCGACCTCGAACACCTATCGCAGGTATGCACTTCCCTAGAAGCCATTGCCCTCCAAGTAGGTCGTACGCTGACCACGATCAGCGCAGGGGGTGGGCTTCCAGTACCCTATCGCGCCGGCCAAACTTATGTCGACTTGGATCAGTATTATTCCCTTTGGGATGCAACACGCAAACGACTTGAGCACGCGTTCGGTCACTCGCTGAGTTTGGAGATCGAACCGGGACGGTATTTGGTCGCTGAGAGTGGATTTTTGATCGCAGAAATTCGTGCAGTGAAAGCCATGGGCGAAAATACATTTTATCTGCTGGATGCTGGCTTCAACGATTTGGCCAGACCAATCCTTTATGGCGCTTACCATCCGATCTCGATTTCACATCGGAACGGACGTGCATCGAAGCAAATGGTCGACGTCGTCGTGGGGGGACCTCTCTGCGAATCCGGCGATATTTTCACGCAAGAAGAAGGTGGGTTTGTTGCCAAACGCTCGCTACCTGCCGCTTCGGTTGGCGACTACTTGATTCTGGAAGTAGCCGGTGCTTATGGATTTGTCATGTCGAGCAACTACAACGGTCGGTACCGAGTCCCCGAGGTGTTGCTTGAAAATGGCAAGATGCATTGCATTCGAACCCGAGAAACCTTTGAAGACCTCATCCGCGGAGAATCCATACCCCCTGCGTAGCTCGAATCTAGCGTAGCTCGACACTCCGTGTCGAGAATCACGGCACGGAGTGCCGTGCTACAATGGCCACGATGGCCACGATGGCCACATGCTGTTTTCTAAAAGCGATTATCAAGAGAGCAACCATGGTCCGACGTTCTTTTTGTTTCGTTTTCATAAGTTTCGCTTTCTTAATCGCAGTTGTTTGCCGCACCGAGTTTGCACAATCGCAAAATCTCGAGCAGGACCTCAAGCGACTTGCCCCGCTGACCAGATCAATCAACTTACCAGTCGACAACAGTTTCTAGATTTGATTCGTTATTTGATCGAGATTCGAGATGGCGGCGTGTCGCGCTCCAAGGAATTGCAACCTTCGGATGCGTTGCTAACTCTGAAACTGCCTGAATACGAGGAGCGAATTGATCCCAGCGGCTTTATTAACGATTGGGGGCCTGACTCGCTAGCCCGCGGCGAAGCCATCTATCGACGTGTGTGTGGCAATTGCCATGGACTATGGACCTAGCTTGACTCACTGTTACGAAACGCCGGGAGGATCGCTCAACATTGCGTACAAAGGAACGGCAGTAAGGCTCGATTTCGGCGCAGGGGGTGTTTCGCGAGGCCAGCAGTGGATGATCTTTGATACGGATACGTTGCGAGTATCCGCCGCATGGCAGGTTCAGGAAGGTGGAAGCCGCTCACGCTGGGCGGTCCAGCCCGATGGCCTCAAATCTTAGAAACCAAGACAACGACCTCGTTTGACAAGGGTCCTTTTGCGGTCGACGTATTGACCGCTCCCGAGTCGAATCCTTGGTTGGCACAAATGCGATTCTCGGGCCTCGATTTCTACGCCGACGGGAGCATGGCGATTTGCACTTGGGATGGCGATGTTTGGCACGTTCGCATGGACGGCAACGAAAGGATTCTCAAGTGGCAACGCATTGCTTCTGGACTCTATCAACCGCTCGGTTTGAAGGTGATTCGAGACAGGATCTACCTCACGTGTCGCGATCAGCTTGCCGTACTTCATGATTTGAATGGCGATGGGGAAATCGACTTTTATCAGTGCCTCAACAACGATCATCAAGTGACGGAACACTACCATGAGGCTGGCAGACTATCGATTGGTAAAATCGTAGGTCCGTTCGCTCCGCGACGGACGGTCCATGCTCTCTCTTACCTGCGAATCGCTGCCTACTCAAGATTCGTCGCATCGCTTCCGAAGGGCAGGATTCGGTCAGTAAAATTGGGTCAGGTTGTTGACGTTAAGGAATGAGGTAGATCCTTGGCGGTTTGAGCCGCCAGGACATCCGTCGGCGGAGCGACGGATCTACGTTATCGCGACGGATCTACGTTATCGCAACTAATCTACGTTATCGCGATAAGCTTATCCCGAAATCTGGCACGCCTCCGGCTTTAACCACCTCGCGCCATTCCTTCAACTTGTTGCCTGGATTGGCTGGCCCTGCAACCCAAAATTTTTCGCAGAGGTCAAAGTACTGAAGCACGATGTCTTTTTGTCCTTTATCGAGTAGCTCTTTGGCAAGTACCATAGTTGGTCCAAACGAATTCAAAACGGGTGACCCCAAAGTTCGTGCCGACTCTAGGAGGTATTTGCCGGCGTTCTCGACTTCGCCTTTTTGTAACGCGATGCGCCCCAACAGGACGTTGCCATGGTGAACCGCATCTCCGGTACTGTACGTTTTCAGCAACCGATCCGCAAACTGTTTTGCTTTGTCGGTTTGCCCCAACTTGAATGCAGTCTTTGCAACATCGATCAAAAGCTGCGATACATCCGTACCCTCTTTCGATTGGGCCAACGCTCGCTCGAACTGCGCCATCGACTTTTCGTTTTGCTCCCGAAGCTTGCTTTGCGATCCGCCAAACATGCTTGACAGTTGATACAACTGAGCCAACTTCTTTGTTATATCTGCGTTATCAGGTTCCAGAGCTTGAGCTTTTTTTAGCAATTCTTCTGCCAAGTCACGGTCGTCCTGCAAGAAGAAACCAGAAGCGTTGATGAGTACGGTTACGTTCTGATCATGGGCTTTCACCGCATCCAACCATATTTGCCTCGCTTTGACGTAACCAAGTGGATTTATGCCACCCATCACATGTGCCGCGTGGTCGCCAGCAGCACTAGAATCCGGATAGTTCTCAATAAACCAACAGGCTAACTTCTGGTGTGGTTCGCGCAATGACTTGTTGAGAATGCTCTTTCCGGAATAGTATCCCAGCAGTGGCAGGCGCGATTCGACATCGTTTGGATTCGAATCCGCATTGGCTTTCAGTTCCTTGACCTCACCGTCGGAAAGGCGGTTGCCACCGAGGATTAATTTTTGTTGACCCATAGCTGGCAAAGCCATTTTCTTTAGGGCTTTTGGTTCTGTTTTTGTTTCTGCGGATGGCCTGCGGGTCACTGTGGCCACCACTTTCGTGCCTCGTCGAAGCACGAATCCACCTTGATTCAATTCAAATTCATTTCCATCCTTTGCCAGCGTGAGTTTGTATTCACCTGATGGCAGACGTTTCACTTCCGAACCGGTGACCGTATCGATAACACTCGTTTTGAGATACGTGCCTCCGGCTTCATCTCGATCTTGGGAGATGACGACTTTCACGGTGTCATCGACCGATTCGATGACCAACGTCCCTTTATCAGTTTCGACAAAGACAACGCCAGCCAGCACTAAGCACAGAGCCGCTGCGGCTGCGCCCGCAATCGACTTCACGGAATGAAACGACCACCAGCCTTTTCCGCCTCTCGACGATTGGGGTTTGGAGTCGACCGGGCTCGTAGGAGCATTCGCGATGAATGGTGTGAGAGCGATGGCTACTTCCTGGGCTGTCTGAAATCGACAGTCCGGATCTTTTGCCATCATCCGATGGATGATGGCGGAAAGTTCCTGTGGCACATCCGGACGAAGGCTTTCGATAGCTGGCGGCTCCGAATCTGCGAGTCGCTTAAGTCGCTCGACCACGCTTCCGGACGCGAAGGGTGGCTGGCCCGCCAGTAAGTAATACAGCGTTGCACCCAAGCTATAGATGTCGCTACGAACATCTGCTCGATGCGGATTAGAGACTTGTTCAGGGGACATGAAATCAGGTGTGCCCATGATCGAGCCTGCGGCAGTCAGGCTTGAATTTTCCAGCGAGACTCCTTTCTCTTGCTCCGTGGCTTTCAATTCAGTCAGCGAAGCAAGTCCGAAGTCCAATATTTTGACGGTTCCCGCCGACAGCATGAGATTGTGCGGTTTGATGTCACGATGGACGACCCCTTGCTCGTGTGCATAATGAAGACCGACCGCCGCTTGCCTCATGTATTCGCAGGCAACTGGTACTGGAAGAGACTTGCCTCCTTTCACAACTGTGGCCAGGTTCAGACCATCCACAAATTCCATGACCAGAAAGTGGATGTTCTCCGTTTGTTCTGCATCGTAGGCCGTCACAATGTTGGGATGGGACAGTCGAGCGGCAGTGCGCACTTCGCGGTGAAAGCGTTTAATTACTTCTTCATCGCGTATCAGTCTCTTGTTAATGACTTTCAACGCGACCGTTCGTCCCATACTTCGGTGTTCTGCTTTGAAGACATCTCCCATTCCGCCTTTTGCAATCCAACCGACGATTTCATAGCGTGGATGGGCCACAAACGCGTGCTTGATGGACTCTTCCGAGTTTTGTTCGGGACAGTCGGTATGCTGCAGCAGACCGACAAAAGTGTCGTCGGATGCAAGCCCTAGCAAGGTTTCGCAACAGGGAGAACACTCGCCGATATGGCTCTCCACCACGGCAGCGTCAACGGACGACAATAGCCCAACGCTGAAAGCGGTTAGTTCTTCAACGCTGGGGTGTTTATCTGGATTGGACATGCTGCTGGACTCTGCGGATGGAATGGTTGCTGTAAGACTCACCATAGGGAGAGTGCCGCAAGTCCGTTATTCTTTCAGGAATTAGCCGGGAAATTCTTGGATGACGACTCCACCAGACCGGCCGCCTCCTCTCGTAACTTGCTTAGGACTCGGGACTTAGCAATAAACACCGCGTTTAATGAAATCCCGGTTTCGGCAGCTACTAAATCCGCTCGTTCGCCTTGGATGGCAACTCGCGTGAAGACTTCCCAGGTTTCCGCCGAGAACTTTGGCCTGGACAATTCGAGCAATTGATTTAGTACGTGCAAATCGTGCTGTCGGTTCCACAACTGGCTCATTGCACTGGTTGGATCTTCCAATTGAGCTAGGCGTTCTTCGAAACTTGAGCCCCCTATTGCAGGTGGACGTCGGTCTCTCGAACGCCAGTAAGTTCGCAACCGATTCAGGAGAATCGCTTTTAGCCAAGTCCGAAACGCGCCCAATCGTCCATTGTGGTGAAAGCCACTAAAGTCCTTTGACACCGTTGCTAAAACTTCTTGAGCTAAGTCGTCCGAGTCCGAAGGTTGCACATCATATTTCTTTAGCCAAATGACAAGAAGCGGCTGGTAAATTCCAAATAGCCGTTGCCACGCCTCGGAATCGTCCGCTTGTTGCAGGCGAGCCAATAGCGTGAGAGACGTGTTTTCCATTGGGCAAGACCTCCTTAGGTTTGGTAGAGTATGGTTGATTGGATGTGTTAAGACAACTGAAAAACTCCACAGCGCCTCGTGCTTAGACCAGCTTGTAATATTGGGTATATAAAGTGGCGTAAGCTTCCAGCTTGCGATTTCCCAAGGTCGTTTCGATGGCAGTCAAGATGCCTACCCCACTATTTAATCTGGACAATGGTGATCAATGTCAGCCGAAACGCGCTAGCATCCGGTTTTGCCAGTGTAACCAGTGCTAACGCACATCGGCTAATCCTAAAATTAGAGTCCCAAAGAACGGAACAACGACAGCTCATGAATTCTAGCCTTACCACAGCTTTGATTTTCGTTGCGATTTTGACTCTTCCGAATTGGGTTGCCGCGGATGACCCAATAGCCGCTCAGAGGAAGCCGACCACGAAATTCCAATACAAATCCGACGGCATCGAAGTGCCTGCGGCTACTGCGGACGAACCCATGGTAAAGACGTTTGGCCCTGAGAGCATCCTGGCAGCGAAGAAATATCTTGACGATGGTGCCCATTATTGGGTGCGAGAACGAAGCTGCGTGGCTTGCCACAGCACGGGCGTCTACATGGCCGAGCGTCCGGCTTTGACGACTCTACTCGGCAAGCCAAGCGTGGAAGTCCATGACGACTTCGTTAAAAGCGTCACCGATAAAATCGGTCCGCCAGAGATTCGCGACGGTGTCAAATATTGGGGAGCAAGTATCCAGTCCGTCTGGCGTAGTTCCGGGCTGGCAGCCTGGGACAAGCACGTTTCGGGAACGCTTTCGGAACATACCGACAGGTCACTTCGCCACACGCTCCAATGCCTAGCCGACGAAGGTTTTATTAAGACCATCGATCAAGTGGAGATTCCCTACATCACCACCGACTTCGAGCTGACCGTGCAAGCGGCGCGAGCTATTGCGAACGCCCCAGGCTGGCTGTCTGCGGTATCGGATGCGGATAATCTGGAACGCATCGCGCGGATGAAACAGTATCTGAGCAAGCATGCACCGATCAATGACTACGAGCACGCTGTCAAGCTCCAACTAGCTAGTCTCATGCCCGAACTTGTTTCCCAGGAACAACGCGAAGCGTCGATCGCCATGCTTTGGCGACAACAGCTTGCCGATGGCGGATGGTCCACGCGGCGCATGTCGGACATCATGCATTGGCACAAGAAGATGGATCCAAAAGTGGTTAGCATGATTCAATCCGAACCGGATGCGGCTAACCCCGAAAGCGATCCGTACATGACCGCTTTCGCAATCGTCTTACTGCGAGAAGCAGGCGTCCCGGCCACAGATATCCGCATTCAAAAAGGGACCCAATGGCTCAAGCAGAATCAGCGTGAGAGTGGACGCTGGTGGATGAAGTCGCTGTATCGCGACACGTATCATTACAGCACGTACATCAGCACCGCCCAGGCACTGCGTGCCCTGGCGCTCTGCGGAGAGATACAGAAAATCGCGGAATGACTTCGATTTGTTAGCATGGCCCCACACTTCACTTTCATTTACCAAGTTTTGGTTTCTGAAGAACTTTTGCAAAACGGTCGGCTGTCTTTGGCCCAATTTCAAGCGGCTCATTTACGGTTTCCCAAATGCATTCAAGTTTTGCACTGTCCAGCCCACACTTCAAAATCGAAATCGATGGTAGCTTAATACCTTTTTGCTTCTTGTAATCAACTTCCCAATTTGAATAGTTAGACTTTCCAAAACCCGGGACCGGTTCCGATCCTCTTGTAAAAGACAATATCCTGAAACCATCTGCAATTTCTGCCACAAACCGAATATCTGATTGACGACATTCAATACCTGTTTTCGTGTTTTTAAATACGACACCTTTTCCATCTGGAAAATCCTTATCCCAGTTCGATATGTTTGTACAAACAGTCTCAAAACTATCTCCGACATCCCCACAAATCCCTAGTCCAATAATTCGCCAATCGAGGTGCTTTGGCAGATCTTCAACGGACGACGTCTCGTTCCGATTAATAATCACCAACTTTCCGGTGTCGCTTGCACCCCTTATAATCACCTCGTCGGACCGCCCGCGGACCCCCCACGAAATAACATCTCCATTCGCATTTCGCTTAATCAGTGCAATGACATGGTGATCGCCGATGTTTGATCGCTCCTCTACCCACGTACAATTTGCAAACGACTTGCTCTCCCCAATTGGCGTTTGATGCATTGTCATTCGGTACGACACTAGCTTAGCTTTCTCTTGCGATAATCTACTGACAACCTCGGAAAACGTCCACTGCCCAAACAACGCACCGGGATGAGATCCAAGCACTATCAAGACAAACACAATATATTTCTGTGTCATTTTAGTCCACCTTCATATAAGTTGAGTTTTTATTGAGCATCACATCTGTGGATTACGGATAGCAGTCTAGCTTTACACCATTACAGAAGCACTGAAAGTCTTCCCAATTTCCTAGTTCTGCGTCACCGTTTCCAGCGCCGCCGTCACATTTAGCCCTTCTCAATTGAATAACTCTTCCGACGAAATCGCCCCCACAACGGCCTGAGCCTCTTGTAGTAATCGTCCCATCCGACGCAGAGCTTTCTGTACATCCAGCGCCACAATATCGCCATTCCCAGCATACTTTCACTTCCTTCCAGGCGGTCACGTATCCCTTCAGGCCCGTAGTTGTTGAAGTATCTGGAATGCAATTCTCAAGTGAACCTGAATAGTAATTTACAGGCTCCTTGGAGTCGGCAGTACAAAGCCAATCATATCTAGGTATTTTCTCGCACTCGTCGTCAGGATTGACAATCCAAACGGGAGCCGGCCTTGTACAAAATATTGTTCCACAATTATTCGGCTCGGGTGCACAAAAATCAACATTTGTTGTTTTTCCGCACACGATGGAAACGTCTCCCACATCAACTGGATTAGGCGGCTGGCAAAAGCCGTCTTCGCATAATTGCGTTAAACAAAATAAAATAGCTAAAAAAGCAAACTTGCAAAAGCGCATTCTTCATTCTCCAAAGTTATTAAATTCCTAAACCACAAACTTCACCTAACTGGGATCGAAACTTCCTCAATAGCCTCTGTGTCCGATGGGTGTGACCGGCTAATCAGGGCTCAATTGGTGTTTGCGACGATTTGCTTGCACAACATTTAGTAGCAGCATTCCAGTGCTCCACTATTTTTTCGGCCTTTGGCTCAGATCTCTATAATAAGGGCCAACTGTTCTCGCCCAGCGATCTTCAACCACAGGGGACCAGACCATGGATAAGCCATTGGATTTTACTCGAGTCGATCAAGTTGTAACAGAGCTCAAAGAGTTGGCATCGAAGGCCTTTCAGCAAGGGCAATCGATGGACCGTACCGAGCTATCCATTTTTCAAAAGTTACTTGCGTTGGGCCATACTTTGGTTGGCTCGATTATTGAGCGTGCCGGGGACGGTGATGTTGGTCCATTTGCAGAAAAGAATGGGCGACAGTACAAACAGCTTCCAAAGCGAAAACGACGCTACCGATCCATTTTCGGTGAATTCCAAATTGAACGCTACGTATATGGAACAGCCCCTGAACAAGCCATCCAAGTTATCCCCTTGGATGAGCACCTGGGTTTGCCTGATAATGACTACTCGCTCGTTTTGGAAGTATGGACGGGAGTGCTTGCAACGGACGCTTCCTTTCACAGTGCCGTCAAGTCACTTGAACGTATCACATCGATTCATGTTCCTGTAGACAGTGCCGAAAGGATTGAGTCCCGCCTGGGAAAATCCGCCGCCTTGGTTCTCGACAACCCACCACCCATCGATCGAGACACCGAGGCTGAAATTTTGGTCCAAACAAGCGATAACAAGGGCATCCCTATGGTTCGACTCAATGCTGAGAAACGCCCGGTGGGAGCACCAGCGGAACGCATGGGTCCCAAGCCCAATCAAAAGCAGATGGCTTGCATGGCTGGTGTCTATAGTGTGAATAGAAACGTTCGAACTGCACAAGAAGTCGTTGATGCGTTATTCCGTGACGTTGCTAAAGAGGCGAAGTCTGAAGTGGACGCCCCACGAACCAATCCTCGCTACTTTGCATCGTTGACCAAACATGACCAAGAGGGCAACATTGTCGGAAAGACAGCCGAAGAGCAAGCGCAACAATGGCTGACTACTAACACCCTACGACGCCATCGTAAGGGCCAAGAAATCCTGGTCATGCATGATGGTCAACGATCGCTTTGGAACTTGAGTGAGGAGTACCAGAAGGACTGGGTAGTGGTAGAGATACTTGATCTACTACACGCGTTGCAAAGACTATGGTCTGCGGCCAAGATCATCAAGCCCGATAACGAAGTAGTACCGTACGTGAAAACGCTGCTTTGGCAGTTACTCAGTGGTGGCGTAGGTTTAATGATTCGAGGGTTTCGAAGCTCTTTGAAACAAAAGGGAATCAGCCAAGCGAACGCAACTGAGCTTGAAAAGATCATCAACTTTATGGAAGCGAATCGGTCGCGGATGAAATACGACGAATACTTGGCCAAGGGCTATCCGATTGCGACAGGATTCATTGAGGGTGCCTGTCGCCATGTGATCAAGGACCGAATGGAGCGAAGTGGCATGCGATGGAAAGAGAAAAGTGCACAAGCGATGCTCAATCTACGCTGCATTGAAGCAAGCGAACTTTGGGACGTGGCGACTGAACAACACCGAGCGATAAACCTCTCCAAGTACGGAAAGGAAAGACGAAACTATAGCGAAGCGTTTTTGACAATGGCGTCGTAACTAACCGAAGAGCCGGTCACACCCTCACCGTATTCGCAACAATCTATTTCATGGTAACAAAGAAGTCTCTTCCCTTCATTTACAAACCGACCTATTTCAGGTCGTCAATCGGCTACTGACAGATTTTATCGAGGATATCGCACCAGATCGCCCACCCGGCTTGATCATTAATTTTAGCAGGCGGCCTTTGCAACTTACGCAAAACCGCTGAACTAAAACTTTCGACTCCATAAAATCATGTGCCAACTGCTAGCTCTCACATTCAATGAACCCGTCACACCCGCTCTCTCGTTCCGCGGGTTCCGGCATCGCGCCAACTGCAATCCGCATGGCTGGGGGCTGGCGACTTTCGAGGGTTCCGCTGCGACAATTACGAAGGAGCTCGCTCGTGCCGACAAGAGCGATGTCGTCGAATCAATCTTGGAAAATCACGATCTATCCAGCAAGATCTTCATTGGCCACGTTCGATATGGAAACGTCGGCGGTGCATCCATGCGCAACACTCACCCATTTGTTCAAAAGGTGCGAGGCAAGGACTTCGTACTGGCGCACAACGGGACGTTGAATAAGGATCAATTGGAACCACTAATCGATGGTAGCCATTCACCAGCCGGGACCACCGATTCGGAACTTGCGCTTTGCGTGTTGGTCACTTGGCTCATCGAAGAGAATTGTGCCATCACCGACTTTGCGAGTATTCACGACCGCCTTAGAGACCTCAACGTCGATGGTACCATGAACCTTTTGTTCTCTGAGGGCGAGCATCTTTTCGCCTACCACGATTCGAACGGATACAATGGACTCTGTTGGACAAACCGTGAATCGCCTTTTTCGCCGGTCTCGCTGCGCGATGAGGACTGGACCGCGAACTTGCCAGAAGAGAAATCGCGATCGCAACACGGATTTGTGATCGCGACAAAACCACTCACCAATGGCGAAAAGTGGACCGATTTTGAACACGGAGGATTGATGGTTTTCCGCAACGGGCAAATTGTCTACCAAGACTGACCCACCGAAGAGTCGAACAAATTGAAAATCGTATCATGCTTTTCATTTTTCGCTCCAATTGAAATTGACGCCTAGGAAGTGGATCGGCGAACCGACGGGGAGTATCTTGGCAGGTTCCACGATAACTTGGCAAAATGGAGTACGCTAGTTGGTGGACTTACTCAACGCTTCATAAACCGGCTCCGTAGAGTCAACCGATGCACGCGGATGCTGAATTGGAATAACAGCAACCAGTCTCTTCCCTAGGCCGTTAGCTTCCCATCCACAATGTGGACGTAGCCATAGCCAGCGAAAGGAAGCGTCCACAAGTTGGCGTCCAACCGATTCGACTACGCCTGCAGGATCGGATAGACTGGAGCGGCTAGCGGTGGGAAATTCGTCCATTTAGTGCAACACTATTTCAAATCAGAGGCACTAGGAATTCGCGATTGTGGATCTAACTCTAAAAGATGCATTGCAACGCCTCACTTTTCAAGAGGACACAAAGGTGCTCAGTTACCTACGTGACTTGCGTGGACGAGTGCGGAAAGATACTTGGCTTAAAGTAGCTGGAGAAGCGTGGTCACGCTGTGAAGGAACGAGTTTTCATGCGGATTGGTTGTTCCTGGAAAGTCCGATCACTGAGCGGGAGGGGCCAATTCGGGAAATGATGACGAAGGAAGAATTCGACTTCCTAATGTCCTTGCAAAGCCCAATAACAATTTATCGGGGATGCTACCGTGACATAAACGACTGGGGTAATTGCTACTCACTCGATCGAAGTATTGCCTCTGGATTTCCGTTTTTCGATCGTTACAAGTCCAGAGAGTCAGACGCTACGCCGATTCTCCTAATTGCAACTGTGGATCATGATGATATTATTGCTTATAAAAATTGCAGATCAGAACAGGAGATTATCATTCGTAAATGCGATGTAATTCATGAAATCGAACTCGAAGACCAACGGTCAATTAAACCAGAATGACGAACAAAAAATTGCATTGAAGTGCTCGATCACGCAAGTAGATGTCGCCTGCAGGATCTGCCTAGCAGCAACCATACTCTTCCCTAGGCCGCAGCTTCCCAGCCACATGTGGACGTAGCCCGGAGCCGGGCGCCCGCGTCTTCCACAAATTGGACCATCCCCATGTGCACGTGGGCTCCGGCCGATTCGACTACGCCTGCAGTATCGAAACAGTCGCTGCTTCTTCCATCGCCGCAAACGTCCAACGCACATGTGGACATAGCCGAAGCCGGGATCCAGCCGCTTCCACAAGTTGGATCATTCCCAATGTGGACATTTGCGCTGGTCGCTTGCTGTAGGACTGCTGGAGGGGATAGACTGAAGCGGTTTGCGGCGGGGAAGTGTGTTGGATAACTGATTTGACAAATCAGGGACAACGCTCAAACTTCGGGGATAATATTCCCAAACCGGGATAAGTACAAGTTCATCACTATACGAGGTTCACCGTTGATTGAAGTTATCGCTCAACT
>JANPNA010000119.1:0-14465 GCA_031427235.1 Pirellula sp. | reverse complement strand
GTCCCATATCAAGAAGGAAGACTTGGGACACGTTCGCGACGGCTACTCCCGAGGTTGGTTGACCAAGCTGCTTGCCAGAATCAAGCCATTTTAGTCGAGAGTAAAAAGGGATGAGGGATGAGGGTTGAGGGATGAGGGTTGAGGGATGAGGGATGAGGGTTCTCGAATGCCCCTGAGTTCATCTCAGGGGATGGTTACCTTCTCTCTAGTGCGAACTCATTCGCGTGGAAACTCAGATCAACTTGGGACGACCGAAGGATATGGTACGATTGTTACCGCAGTTGGTTTTGTTACTGGTCTATTGGTGTTCTTTGTCGGAACACTGTTGTCGTGGTGGCACCATGGTTAACGCGACAGAACAAAGCGATGGACCGAAGTTGCTGGTTGGCCGTTTTTTTGATGGAATCATTTTTTGCTGCGACATCGGTCATCGCAGTCGTTACATTGGTAAACACGACCGATTGCGAGGGCTCTCGGAAATACAAAATGAATACTCAACCGATTAAAAGAGAATGATTGGCTACACTTCCACTTCAAAAAACATGATGAATCGCATGACGAATGTACAATGGGTATTCCAATGACCGCGGAATTCCCGGTCACTCGTCGGCTATACGGTCTCGTCCGGCGCGAGACAATATTGGACAGGGCGTACGTTTTGCGGGCCCTCGAAGCAATCCTCTGCTCACATCGAAACATTCCTTGATCTCGAGATTGAAAGCAATAAGATGTGGGTCGATAATATTCGCTGACAACGTTCCCGTAAAAATGCAAATGCGTTAAAAATACACAAGCGTTCGTCGTCCCGACACTCGTTTGACCTCGCTTCACTCCATACCGACAAGCCATATACCGACAAACCATGCTTGATTTGCGATTCTTTTCCATCCTGCTGTGTCTCAGTTCCTCTGCAACTCTTTTCTTGGCAGCTTCGGCTTGTTCTCAAGAACCTACCGGCAAGAAAAGCCCCGTCCAACTGCCAGGCCTGCAAAGCAATGGGCAAACGCTCTTGCCCAACGGCTGGTCGTTGCGGCCCGCCGGAGAACAAGTGGACATGGGCGACTTTCCGAGCCGCATGGAGTTGTCGCCGGATGGTAAGTTTGCGGCTATCCTTCATTCCGGTTGGGGAACGCATGAGGTTCGTGTCGTTTCGATCGCTGACAATAAAGTAACTTCCTCCGTTGTCATCGATCAAACCTTCCAGGGACTTCGCTTTAATCAGGATGGGAGCAAATTATACGTCAGCGGAGCGGAAGACGAATGCGTCAGCATTTTTGGGCACCAGTCGGGATACCTGAGCCTGGAAAACAAGCTTCAAGTGGTCGACCCAAAGCAGAAGTTTGTGGTTTCTGCGCTGGCCGCACTCGAAAACGGCAACAAGCTCCTGGTCTGCGGAATGATCGCTGGCCAAGTTGTGTTAATGGACGTTGCCACTTCGTCCAATCTTGCCACGATTGCATTGCCAGTTGGCAGTTTCCCTTTTGAGATCGTTGTTACACCCGATCAAAAGCGTGCCATGGTCAGCCTCTGGGGCAAGTCTTCCATTGCGATCCTCGATCTTGAGACAATGACCATGGTTGAACAATGGCCTGTTCGAAGCCACCCAACCGAGATGCTCTTTGTCGACGATGGCAAATTTCTACTGGTGGGATGCTCGGACGACAATTCGGTAGTATTGCTTGAGACGGAGCGAGGCACTTCAAAGGAGATCATTCACACCTCGCTCTTTGCCACTAAAAAGAATGGCAGTACACCCAATAGTCTGTCCGTTTCGCCGGATCAAAACGTCTTAATCGTAGCCAACGCGGACAACAACAACCTTGCGATGTTCGATATTCGCGAGCGTGGCAAATCCAGATCGCTAGGGTTTATTCCAGTTGGTTGGTACCCGACTTGCGTTCGATTCGCAGACGGTGGCGAAAAGATATTAGTCACCAATGGTAAAGGACTCGCATCGCGAGACAACTCGAAAGGCCCAAATCCACTGCGAGAGCCTCATGCGTCTGTTCGCGAATACATCGGTGGATTGTTCAAGGGGACTCTCAGCATCATTCCCTCTCCATCGCCTGCACAGATGGCGAAGTGGACCAAGGACGCGTATGCGGTTTCGCCGCTACGCAAAGACGAGCAGCCCAACTTGCAGTCTCTCGCAAAAGACTCAGTCATCCCGTCTCGCGTCGGTGACAAGTGCCCGATCCAACATTGCTTCTACATCATTAAAGAAAATCGAACTTACGACCAAGTCTTTGGCGATATGAAACAAGGCAATGGCGATCCAAATCTATGCATTTTCCCTGAATCGGTCACCCCCAACCACCATGCGCTCGCCAAAGAGTTTGTCCTTCTCGACAATTTTTATGTCGAAAGCGAAGTGAGCGCGGATGGTCATGAATGGTCCATGGCAGCCTACGCGACCGATTTCGTAGAGCGCGTGTGGCCACTGAACTACCGCGGAGGTAAAGGCAAGCTAGGGTACACTTCGGAAGGTGGCTACGAAATTGCTTTTCCATCGAGCGGCTATATTTGGGACCAATGCAAAAGGTCAAACGTAAGCTATTACAGTTTTGGCGAGTTTATACAAAACGGAGCCAAGGGTATGCCGGGCAAAGCACGCGTACCGGCTCTCGAGGGACATTTCGATCCTCTTTATCGATCTTACGATTTGGAGTACTCGGACGTTGACCGTGCCAAAAGGTTTGCAGAAAAGATGCTTGAATTCGAACGGGATGGGAATCTACCTCAGTTCATTGTGCTCCGCCTTCCAAACGACCATACCATAGGAACGCGAGTCGGCAAAAAAACTCCTACGGCCATGGTGGCGGACAACGATTTGGCCCTCGGTCAGATTGTTGAGACGATCTCCAATAGCAAATTCTGGTCCGAGTCTGCTATTTTCGTAGTCGAGGACGACGCTCAAAACGGATCCGATCACGTCGATGCGCATCGCACGGTGGCTTTGGCGATTAGCCCGTATGTTCGTCATGGCAGCGTTGATTCAACACTCTATTCGACGTCAAGTATGTTACGCTCGATGGAGTTGATTTTAGGTATTGAGCCAATGACACAGTTCGATGCAGCCGCCAACCCTATGTACGCAAGCTTTGGCAAGTCACCAGAATTGAAACCGTTCCGCCACATACCAGCACAAGCGGATCTCGAAGCAGTCAATACCGCGTTGGCTTGGGGGGCTGCCGAATCCGAAAGGTTGGATTTCGCTCAGGAAGACTCAGCGGACGATCTTCTGCTTGGGGACATTGTCTGGCGAAGCGTGCGAGGGGCAGGTTCCCCTATGCCGCCCCCGGTTCGAGCCGCTTTTGTTTTTTCCAATAACACGGAGGACTGACGCTACTAGCCCGGATTATTCATTAGCCGTTTGGCGCTAGCCACGGTTGTCCGCTCCGCCGTAAGGCGAGCGGCAGATTGGAATATCCCAACCCGATGCGTGAGCGAGGGACAATTCCGCAGGTCCCTCACTTACGTATCGGGTTATGATTGGTAGTTTTCACATCGCCGCTCCGCCGTAAAAGAGACTAACGCCTCTTGGCTGACCGTTAAATCTTCGGTGAATAATCCGGGCTAGCGTCCCGCAACTTACACTCATCGCGTTTCTCTTCGCAAATCGAGCGTTGCGGGATACTCGGGATTAGCACGCGGCATTCTTGGCACCAAACAACCTGGAGTGTGACCGAACGGTAGGAAACGACCGTTGCGTCGACCCTCTGCCTCCAATGCATTCACGGGAAAGGTTGCGTAGTTTCGGCCACCAGGATGCGAGACATGGTAGGTGCAGCCACCAACGGAATGGCCAGTTCGAATATCCCACAAATCGAACACCAGCGGAGTGTTTACCGGCAGGGTAGGATGAAGGCATGAATCCGGCGCCCACGCGCGATAGCGTACGCCCGATACTTGTGTACTTTGATCCCCTCCGAACTGAAGCGGTACTCGAATCCCGTTGCAGAGCAATTGATGCTTGGCTGGATCCAGTCCAGTCACTTTAACCTCCAACCGCTCGACACTCGAATCAACGTATCGCGCAGTTGCTCCCCCCGCTGGCTCCTCACCCAAGACATACCACGGCTCAATCGCATTACGCAGTTGAATGAAAACTCCGTCGTATTCGACACTGCCAATCGACGGGAATCGGAATTCGAAATGGGGCAAGAACCAGTTATCCTCCCAATTCCAACCATCCATTTGCAAGTATCCCAAAACGTCCTGCAGATCCCGCCACAAGAAATGAGGCAACATCAACCGGTCATGCAAATCCGTCCCCCATCGTTTGAGCGGTTGCGTGTACTCGTTTCGCCAGAAATGGGCAACCATGCATCGTACCAACAACTGTGTGGCCAAACTCATCTGCGCATGAGGTGGCATTTCAAAACCCCTCAGCTCCACCAGCCCAAGTCTACCCGTTGAACTATCAGGTGAGTACATCTTGTCGATACAAAACTCAGATCGGTGTGTGTTGCCCGTGAGATCTACCAGCAGATTGCGGAGCAAGCGATCCACCAACCATGGAGGGCAATCTTGCCCCCTTTTTGGAATGAGTTCAAGTGCCGTTTGCAACTCGTAAACGGCATCGCGTCGCCCCTCATCGGCTCGCGGTGCTTGACTTGTCGGGCCAATAAATCGGTTGCTGAAAAAGTACGAAAGGGAAGGATGATTGATCCAAAAAGAAAGCATACTCCTTAAAATATCAGGGCGTCTTAAGAATGGACTATCCGAAGGGGTCGGACCACCCATGACCACGTGGTTCCCGCCACCTGTGCCGGTGTGTTTGCCATCGAGGTCGAATTTTTCGGTCGCGAGTCTACATTGCCTTGCATCGGCGTAAATGGTGGTGGTGTTGTGGACCAATTCGTTCCAGTTCTTGGCTGGATGCACATTCACTTCGATAACGCCAGGATCCGGCGTCACCTGGATCAATTGCAATCGATGATCTCGCGGCGGTAGATACCCTTCCAATAGTATCGGGAACTGCAATTCGGTAGCTGTCTGCTCAATCGCAGTGACCAATTCCAAATAATCTTCCAATGTTTCTGAAGGGGGCATAAAAACGTAGAGCCTTCCCTCGCGAGGCTCCACGCAAAGGGCTGTTCGAACCACTGCCTTGGGATCGAGGCGTTCGGCGGCTTGCAAACGAGCAAGCTCTTCCGCCCATCTTTGATCCTCTTCCAAATTCAGTAAGTTGGAGAACTCGGACGCGGGTTGCGGTGGATCGTCCTTGCGTTGGACAATGGGTGACGCGGGCGGCAAAGGAAGTCGCGCCGCAAATGGGTCGCTTGGATAGACCGGTTGCCCTTGAAACTGACTGCTCACCGGCAACGTATCTATCGGCAATCGTAGCCCGATGGCAGAATCGCCTGGCAACAAAAACAATTTCTCCGGCCGAACGGGCCATGGTCCAGTCTGCCAACTGGCCTTTCCTTGCCACCACTGTCGACGCAATGGCAAAACAATGCCTGTCGGCTTATTCAGGCCTCGATTGAAAACGCGGGCCAATCGGCTCCTCTCTTCTGGATCGGCAAGCTTGGGATCCCATGGATTGATATCGATCGGTAAGCGTTGCTCACGCCAAAGGTAATAGTAAGTGTCTTCGTAGGCTGGAACCATCCATCGCGGATCGACGCTCAAATGGATCGCTAACGAATTCGCAAACTGTCTTGCATGCTTGAAGTTGAATTCGTAGTCGCGTTCTTCGTCGGCGATCAACTTATCGTCATGCCAAATCGGCTCGCCATCGAGTCGCCATAAACAGGTCAGAGCCCAACGTGGCAAGGACTCCCCTGGATACCATTTGCCTTGTCCGTAGTGCAACATCGCTCCAGGTGCAAATCGATGTCGAAGCAACTTGATCAACTCTCCCGAGAGGGCGCGTTTCTTCGGCCCGACCGCTTCTGAGTTCCATTCGGCTCCTTCCATGTCGTCAATCGAAACGAAGGTTGGCTCTCCGCCAAACGTTAGTCGCACATCATCTTCCTCCAGTTGTGCATCTACTTTTTGCCCCAATGCATCAATACGATTCCACTGCTGATCTGTGTAAGGCTTAGTGGAGCGAGGATCCTCCACCATGCGTTGGACGGACATGGAGAACGCGAACTCGCATTCCGCTTCGTCTACCATGCCTGAAATGGGGGCGGCACTCGACGGATCGGGGGTGCAGGCTACCGGCAAATGTCCCTCGCCACAGAGCAAGCCACTTGTCGGATCCAGACCGACCCAACCCGCACCTGGCAAGTAAACTTCTGCCCAGGCATGCAAGTCCGTGAAGTCCGCTTCTGGACCACTAGGGCCGTCCAGGGATTTTTGATCTGCTGCCAACTGGACTAAGTAGCCTGACGCAAAGCGGGCCGCGATTCCAAGCCGTCTCATTATCTGCACCAGCAACCAAGCGGAATCGCGACACGATCCACTCTTGAGCGATAGCGTCTCTTCGGGGCTTTGAACGCCAGCTACCATTCGAATTTCATACCGGATTTCCCCTTGCAATCGCTGGTTTAGACTCGTGATCGCGTCCATCGTCGGCTTCGGCGAACGGTCTACGCTCGCCACCCACTTATCTACCAACGCCGTCGGGGGTAACGTTTCCAAATAGGCAGTTAACTCACGGGCTAACTGCGGTTCGTACTCGAATGGGAAGTTATCCGCATAGCTTTCCAAGAAAAAATCGAATGGATTGATCGAGGTTAGATCGGCAACCAAATCGACCACGATCGACATTCGCCGCGCTGGCTTAGGAAAAACTAACCTCGCCTGATAGTTTCCCTGCGGGTCCTGTTGCCAGTTGCAGAAGTGATCTACCGGAGTCACCCTCATCGAATAACTTACTATTTTTGTTCGACAGTGCGGAGCGGGACGAAGTCGTACAACTTGGGGCCCCAGGGTTACCTGTCGATCGTATTGATAGTTGGTTTCGTGATGAATGGCAACGCGAATAGACATAGGACAACACTGCAATCAAGCGAATTTGGCGAACGGGATTTCGGTGCGGCCAAGCAACACTGCATTTGTGTCGACAGAAAAACGACTCAAAAACGGGAAACGTGATTGCGGCCGGAGAGGAGCCACACGTTGACAAGGTTTGCAAAGGCTGACAAATCATAATCTAAATTGGACCTGATGGTCAGCCAAACTTCACAACGGTCCCTATCCATTCAAAAAAATCGCCAGCGAAAATCGCTGGCGACTTAAAGATCGATAGGGACTAAGACTTGAACTCTCGCTTAAAGCTTCATTCCTTTCTTGCCGCCGTCGCCAGGACTACTCATACCGGGATTCATTCCGGCGGGGCCCATGCCGCCATCCATTTCCGAACCCGTTCCGTCGCTTGCACCGTATCCTGGAGTACCTGTACTACTACCAAAGGAAAGCCCCCCTCCAAGCGGTCCAACAGCAGGTGAATCCGGCTGCGTGACCATATGAAAATTGGTGAAGTTCTCAAACTCTCGACTGACAACGATTTGCCCAGTCAACGGATCAAAGGAGATTACCTCAGCCCCCGTTTTGATCGGGTCCTTGCTGGCGTTCCCCATCGTCAGCAGCGAATTACCCTTGATGTCTACAATCGTTACGAGATTAGTAGTCTTGAAGTCCTTAAGAGCTTTAATCACCTTCTTTACCGGATGGATGACTTCGACGGGCGTTTCCTTTCCCTTTGCTCTGGTGGGGGTTCCGAATACTAGACCGCGTGAGTATTGGTCCAAATTCTCTTTGCGGGGAACACTAATTCCTCGTGTCGCGTCAAAATCCACGAACACGCATTCAAGTTTATCTTCGCCTTTGGCGACATAAACGGAAGCGGGTTTGGCCGTTAAGACCGCTTGGCTAGGAGCTGACCATTCCGTTTCTCTGCGACTGGCTCTCTTGGTAGGTCCTGCCGAACCCGTAAGCGTTTTGGGGGTCAAACCAGCGTCCTTTGGCTCTTGGCTTTCAAGCGTCCTTACACGCTTCAGAACGTCTGTCGCAAGCGTACTTGATGCAGGCTTAATGCTTGCCCATTCGGGATAATTCGAATCGTACATCAACAGTCGGACTCGGTACTTGTAGACCTTGCCTGGCTGAACGGTGAAGTCATAGAATCGAACCAATTTGTACTTCGTACTCGGTAGTTTTTTGGGAAGATCCATGAAACCACTCATTCCCCCATCGGAATAGCCTCCCATTCCGCCGCCGCCAGGATAGCCTGAGCTACTACTACCGCCGCCGCCAGGATAGCCTGAGCTACTGCTTCCGCCGCCGCCGCCAGGATAGCCTGAGCTACTGCTTCCGCCGCCACCGCCAGGATAGCCTGAGCTACTGCTTCCGCCGCCCATTGGATAGCCTGAGTTGCCTCCTTCACCAAGTCCTCCGTCGCCTGGCATTCCAGCACCCCCGGGATAGCCGCCTCCCATGCCTCCCATTCCAGCCATTCCAGGCATACCAGACATTCCAGACGCACCAGACGTACCTGATGCTTCCGATTCCTCGAATGCACCGGTCGGGATCTGGGAATGCGAAGCGTACTTCCGATAGTCGGTCAATAGAATTGGAGGAATTGGCATCGAGATGTTTGGTTCAACCCAGTGCGTTAAATGGACTTCAGAACAAGTTCCAGGTAGCTTTTTGATAAACTCTTTGAAAGTCGTCGGACTGGCTTCAGGAAGTGGTTTCCAATCCGATTCGGCAATTTCCTTTTTCGGATCGAGGACCTCAATGCGTTGCACTTCGAATCCAACATAATTCGGCGTGTCTCGTCCCTCCATATATCCCTGAACGGTATAAAACTCCTTCCGATAAGAACTTTCCATTTCCTCATGAGGTGCTAAGGCGGTTACGGACACAAATCCCTTTGCAGCAGCAATGATCTTCTTTGAAACCACATCCGGTTTCGCCGCGGTCGGTGACAGACCTTCTGTCGTCCCCATGTTCCCCATCTGCCCGGAACCCATTTGCCCGGAACCCATTGCGTCAAAAAAAGTCCGCATCCCAAGTACGTAGCCACGGTCGTAACCGGCGGACAATAGCCTGCGTCCAATCAACGAAGGGTCACCACTCATTCCACCGAAGCCATCACCCCCTCCCATCATTGCAGGTCCCCCACCCATCATTCCAGGTCCCCCACTCGCCATTCCAGGCCCGCCACTCATACTGCCAGAGGAACTTGTTCCGCCTGGAGACCCTGCCTGAGCACCGCTGTTTCTCGGTGCCTTCACTTCTGGCTTTTTTGCATCTTCGAGAATCTCTAACGGATCTACATTTGCTGTTCGAGCTATCGCACCATAAAAGTAGTGAGCCTCCAACTTTTCCGGAGCGGCCAAGGTTGGATCGCTTCTTCTTGCTCCCGGCTTTATCGAGGAAGTTCCACCAATATCGGAACCGTATTGAATTGGATCAAGCGGTTTGCGGGACTCGCGGGCGGCTAGGACAAAAACCGGAGCGACATTCCGCCCCACTTCTGAAGCCATTTCGTTCCAATGGTCCTTCTTGATATCCAGGGAGACCTGTTTGGCTTGTTCCTGGAGTTTTTGCGGTGTTTTGGCAGACGAAAATGGCTTCGCACTGAAACCAGAATACATGACCAATCCCGCCAGCAACGCGATGAATGCAAAGACAAGCTTTTCCACATGCAAAATGAAAAAGTTCTTGGCATTAAAACTGGATTTCGAACTGGAACTCTTTTTTTTCTTGGACATACCCAGACTCCTTATATTCCAAATTAAATTCGCTTGAGGGGCAATGGTTATTGAGGTTAGTGACCGAAACTAGTTTCCGTCCACGGTAGGAACCGGAGTTTTATCTCCAACGTTGGCTGGCGTCTCCGACGCTGCTGGTACTCCATTATTGGACTCTACTGGAGCACTGGGCGCACCTGGAACTGAGCCCGCAGGCGCAGTTGAAGGAACCGGCGTCGCCGAGTCAGGCTTTGTCGGACTAGGTGCGGCTGACGTAGCCGGTACTTGATCCGACTTCTCAGCAATCAAATCCGTGCCGAGCGTGACGATGTTGGCTGGATTATAAAGATAAATCAATCCGAAGATTTCTACCGATACTTCTGCTGGTGCATCTTGTAAGGTCGTGGCTTGTCCCATCGCGCCACCGTAGCCGCCACCACCACCACCGCTACTAGGCCCATAACCATCCTCACTCATGCCGCCCATTCCACCACCCATGCCACCAGGTCCACCAGGTCCACCACCCATACTCATCCCGGATTTCCCGCCGCCACCACCACCGTACCCTGACGTTTCAGCACCACCAAAGCCACCACCGCCCCCACCCATCGAGGTATCAGTTGCGGAGTCGGTGTTCAATCGGACTTGATAAACTTCCAACATCAATTCGGCACTTCCACAAGCAGCGATCAAACGACTGAGTCCAGCAGGATCGATTTTGAGTCGCATTCGAACCGATACCCGTTTGGCAACGGCATCGACTGCATTCGAAGGGCTTATAGTCCGAATCGCGTCCCTCAGTTCCGCACCTTTTCGCGGCTGGAATTCCGATTCCGCAGCAAAACTGATGTAACGACCATCTGCCGGGTCCATGCCCATTCCGGAGTCGACTACGCCACCACTGCTCATCATGTCCATGCCTTGACCACCACCGCTGGCCATTCCCATACCCATACCCATTCCCCCGTCCATTGAGTCCGCTCCCATGCCGCTTCCAAAACCCATACCCGTGCCCGCAGCGGACGGAAGTGGGGTCAAAACGCCAGCATTACGACTTGCATGCCTACCCATTCGAATATATTCCAGCTCGCGAACCACCGCCTCATGATTCTCGCGAGCATCACCATTGGCCTTCTTAATAATCTCCATGATTCCCGTTAAAAGCCACATGTCTTCTTGTGTGTAATAGATATCAAGAATCGAAGGGGCGGGCATGTTGTACCATGGCACAACCTGCTGAAGCAGTGTCTGTTGAGAGGTGACGGACCAGCGAACCAAATCGGCGGATTCAGTCGTTACGGCTGTGTTCCCCATGCCTGAGTATGCTCCACCACCATCCATCCCAGCCATGGTGTTGTCGGATGCACCTCCGAAAGCGGACGAGGCTCCTCCCCCAAGTTTTGCTTTCCATTCCGATCCTATTTTTTTTGAAATGGCTTTAAACTCGGGTCCGATATACTCCTTGTAAACCTTTCGATCGCCGAGCGTGATCCTGTCATACGGTGCTGGCAAACGGGCAGGCAATGGGAAATCAATGAATTTTTCCACGGGTCGCAACGTGGTGAAAATCTCGTGAGTTGAATTTTCATTGAACGCGTTTCTCGGCCAAACCATGAGTGGTATTTGATTCTTGAATTGCAAACTCCAAGCTTCCTGTATGTCCGCCTCAAGCACACTGACGACCTTGTCCATCTGAGCATGCGAATAAGTATTTGGATGTGTTGGGACGGCGGAGCTAATCGTGTTGACCTGCTCAAACGCGCTCGTAAGCTTTGCTGTTCTTGCGGTGATAAGAGCAGATAAGCTAGAGCTCGTTAGATAATAAATCGAAGCCGTCGCGACAAGAACCAGGATGGACAATATCCAGAATTGATACCGCACAACGATCTTCCATTGATTCTTTATTACGTCCATTTTATTCGCTCCAACTTAGCAAGTTAAACAACATCAACCGACCCACTATCCACTCAACGCCGTTTGAAAGACGACCTCTATCCAGCCGTCTCGGCCCCAGTGACTGACGCATCCAAGGGTGCATCACTTCCAGTCGCTTCCGACTCAGGAACGGGTAGAAGTCCACCGGCCTTTGCGCCACCTTCTTCATTGAATCGTGGCTGCCACGCGAACTGGACTATGAACGTGCATTTGGGAGCTGGAAAGAATGGAGGGATTTCTTTTCCATCTTCATCGAGCAGCTTCTCTGGAGGTCTTCCTAATCCCACGCTAGAGCCCCCGGGTGCTCCCCCGCCTGGATTATCAAAGCCACCGTCCCCAGGTCCAGCCATTCCACCCGGACCACTTAGGCCTGCCGGCCCGCTCCCTCCGCCCGGACTCATCCCTCCCATGCCACCCATTTTTCCGCCACCACCCGACATTCCACTATCCATGGCTGAACTTGTCGACGCGGGGGCCGCGTACCCAAGTTTGATCAAGCGTTTTGCGTGCGCAGGATTGGCAATGCGATGACTTTCATCTGCCTTAGGTGCCGAAATAACGACAGGCAATCGAATCCCTAACTCCCTCAAGGTAAATTTCAACGGCTTTTCGTCCGGCTTTTCGTTTGGAACCTCGATGTGCCCATTTTCTAAGAATTCAATCAGGTATTTCAGAACATGCGCCTCACCTTCCTCACCCCTATGACCATTGTAGTAGTGATGGCCCCGTAGCTCGACCGCCCAGCCCGAACCGACGAGTGGGGTTGGGTCGGGCACTTCTTTGTCCGCATCTGCTGCCTTTAACAACTGGCGGCGATCCTTCACGCCTTCTTTGTAGTTGGCCAAAAGATCAGGTGAGGTCCATCTTGTCAGGTCCGATTCGAACTTTTGGTCGATGCGGGTGATGTGAAAATCTTTGCGATCGGAATAAGGGAGTTCGACAGGTGTTTTGTCCGCCAACGCCGGGTTGCGGTTGAGCGACGCCTCGATCGCTTTATGCAACTCCAAGACCATTACCCTTTTTCTCGCACCAACCCCAACTTCTTTTCCGACCTTCTCAAACAGGGAAATTTTTTCTTTTCGCTTGGTGTCTTCGGACTTCTCATTGCTCGATTCGGTCGCAACACTAGCAACCGACTTTTCAGCCTTGTCCCATACAGTCTCGTCCACCACGCTCAGCACACGTCCCATGGTCGCATGGTTGGTAACCATCCCGACGAGCAACACAGACAACGCACCGACCACCCAAGGCTTCTTCATGCGCACCACGCGATCGATTACGATCTCGCGAGGCAAGAGACTCGTCTTCATGGGTCCGCGCTTCAGCAACTGCAAACAGATCCCATACACCACGCCAAATGCGGCTGCATTCTCCTTGAACGCTAGCGCGCCGGTAACCTCGGACCCTTCCAACTTCGGAAACTTGTCCAAAATATCGACGTCCAAGCCCAGATTCTTGTTCAAAAACTGTTGAAGACCAGGCAACTTGGCGGTGTTCCCCATCAGGAACATCGATTCCAATTCACTCTTTTTATTCAACGTCTTGAAGAAATTGAGCGACCGCTGAATCTCCGTGACCATATCGTTAAACACAGGACGCATGGCTTGGAAAACCAACCTGGGGTCATCCGCTTGCATCGCATTGCGTTTGAGATGCTCCGCTTTGGCAAACGTCAACTTCAAGTCTTTCGTGAGCTGTCGCGTGAAGTGATTACCACCGATTGGGATGCTTCGCTGCCAAACACGAAAACCATTGGTTACGATCAAATCGCTGGCATCGGTACCAATCGACAAGACCACCGTAGACTTCTGTGGACTGTCTGGGTCAAACGCTTCCGTCGACATGCGCTCCTTGAATCGATCGTGAGCGATCATGTTGTAGATGCTCATCGGTGCCAGTTGCACCAAATCGATATCCAACGATCGTTCGCGATAAGGCTTTAGCGATCGAAACACCGCATCGCGTTTCATCGCAAATAACCCGACCTCGCTTTCCAATGCGTAGCCATCCTCGATTTGAGCACCCTCCATTTGTTGGAAGTCCCAAATAACGTCGTTGAGATCAAACGGAATCTGTTGCTTGGCTTCATACTTCACGATGTCGCCAATCTTCTTCACTTCGACTGGCGGCGGCTTGAAGAATTTGGCCAGACCACTTTGTCCGGGAACGCTAACACCGACTTTCGCTCCGCGTAGGTCATTGCGAGACAAGAATTGCTGCATGGCATCCGCGATCAGCAATTCCGGCTCTGCTTCCGGTTGGCTCAGGATTTTTGGATATTCGACGAAGTCGAAAACATCCGTTACGACTTGGTCTCCCTCCAGGTGACATCGCAAACCCTTGAGGGCGCTTTGACCAATTTCCAAGCCCCAAACATGCTGAATTTTTTTCGCCATCGTGCGAACCCCTCCCCGTCCAACTTATCCTCGAACCAACGCATCGAGCTAAAAGAGACGAGCAGTAAGCAGTAGTGTGATTGTGATGAGTATGGCGAACTCCCCAACTGACGTGGTGCGTTACAGGACTTCGCTCTAACCTTATCGTATCGCCTAGGACTACCATCTGTCAAATTTTCATTGCAATCCAGGCGAAAATAATTGAATTCGAGTCGCCTTCGGATAGAAAACAGGGATTCCAGTCGGCACAATCCATTTTGCTCGGCTTTTTCTAGCTGGAATCCAGATCTCCACTTGGCACGGATGGCCGATAGACGCGAAGATAGATGGGGGAAAATAATTCGGCGTCGATCTTAAGCTGGGCCGCGAAACACTTTCGCTAGCGTTCCCTAGTAGCGGAATGCGTCAAGCATTTCGTTGGCGTCCAGCATTCACGAAAGCTTTGACAGCTTCCGCTACGATTTAAATCGGCCCGCCTTAA
>JANPNA010000118.1:0-8843 GCA_031427235.1 Pirellula sp. | reverse complement strand
GCTACTAGGGAAGGCTAGCGAAAGTGTTTCGCGGCCCAGCTTAAGATCGACGCCTAAAAGTGAATGTGATCTTGCACCGGAAAACTCTTGAATCTAGCTTGGTAAATGTGCCCTTCGCCGCGCGGTTGATAATGTGCATGCTAACGAAGCGAATGCGTCGCTGTGACCCACCGCAGCAAACTCCCCATTTCACCGTTTTTCTGTGGCCGCAAAACCAAATGCCAGTGGTTTGGCATGAGCGAAAAGGAAAAGAGTTCAACCGCATATTTCTCAAGTCCCTGGCTAAGGACGCGAATGAACGCTTCAAAGTCTTCCGGTTTATGAAAAATTTCCTGCCTCGCATTTCCACGATTGATCGCGTGATAGCAAACCCCAGCGTCGTCTACTCGCTTCTGTCGCGGCATCCTAGTTCTCCTGTGATGGAAAAACGGCAGTTTACCAACAAGGCGAATACAAAATTACCCCCGTCCCCTTTTCTTCGTCCCATCAATCTTGTCCAGGATTCGATAGAGGCTCCGGCGGGCGATGCCTAACTCGCGCGCGGCCTTGGCTTTGTTTCCGTGATTGCGGCGAAGAACTTCGGTGATATGCATCTGCGACAGGGACTCCAGTGGTATCGAATCACCAATAGCAACTGGATTGAAAGCGGATTCGACACATTCCGTTTTTGCAGAATTGCGAAGTTCTTGCGGTAGATTACCCAGCGTAATGACCGAGTCGTCGGCAAGAATCTTGGCTCGCTCCAAAGCATTGATCAATTGACGTACATTGCCAGGCCACGAACTGCTTTGAAACAATTCGTTCACCCCAGGCCCGAGTTGCCATTCCTTGCCCAAAAAATGCGCCACCAACAAAGGAATGTCGCTGACTCGTTCGCGAAGCGGGGGTATGGTTATCGATAGGACATTGACTCGATAATAAAGGTCCTCGCGAAAGCGTCCAGCAGCAACTTCTTTGCCGAGTTCTCGATTGGTGGCAGCGATCAATCGAACTTTGACACGCCTTTCTTTCACCGAACCGATGCGGCGCATCGTGCCGTCCTCCAGGACTCGCAGGAGTTTTGCTTGAAGGCCGCCGGCCAGCTCTCCAAACTCATCAATGAAAAGTGTTCCTCCATCAGCGATTTCAAATAAGCCTGGTTTCGCGTCCGTGGCACCCGTAAAAGCTCCTTTCTCGTGGCCAAACAACTCGCTTTCAAGCAATGACTCCGGCAATGCTGCGCAGTTGATTACCACCAGCGGTCGATTGGCGAGCGTGCTCTGCTCGTGGATTGCTCGGGCAACTAACTCTTTGCCTGTTCCGCTCTCGCCGAGAATGAGAACCGGCTTGTCACTCGGCGCAATGCGTTCGACCAATCGTTTGACTTCGCAGATGCCAGCCGATTTACCAACGAGCGGTTTGCTGACTTGCGTTTGAGCGAGCTGAATTTTGAGATGTCGGTTTTCTCGTTCGAGCGTCACCGACTTGGCGGCTCGTCGAATCAACATATCGAGGTCGGCCAACCCAAACGGTTTGGAAAGGTAGTCGACTGCTCCTCGTTTCATGGCTTCGACGGCAGAGGCAATGCTTCCACCACCCGTTAACATGATAATGCGAAGCTCTTCGTCACCTTCATGGAGCCGCTTGAGCAGTTCCAAGCCGTTCATGTCAGGCATGTTTTGATCGATGACTGCGATATGGAAATGTTGGGAAGCTTGGACGGCAATGGCCTGCTCTGCATTCGCGGCGGCCGAAACGCGGTAGCCCTGACGTTGAAAGAATCGACATGCTGGCTCTAAAAAATCCGGCTCATCATCGACGAGGAGCAAATCGATCGGTTCTGATAGGGGAGCAATTGGCATAGTGGCGGGGGTTTCGATCAACGGAAACGATCAAGGAGTATGGCACGGCTTTGATTCGAACGGAAAACAGCGGTTTAGCCGAACGAGACTGCAAACTCGATGCCGTTTTTTCCAAGAAAGTGGTTATAACTAAAATCCAACGATCGTTGCTTGTTCGCCAAGCCCGAGCGAGACGATATGTCACACTTCAACCTGAATAGCACACGTGCACAGGTGAGCTTTTTCGAGGTCAGACCGTGAAACAACGTTCGACAAATTGTCTCTGTTGCTTGGCACGGACGTTGCTTTTAGGGTTAGGCCACTGGAAAGTGGTAGGTTTACGGTAAACACAAACAGACGGCAACAAGATGAGTGACGTATCCGTGGCTTCCTCGAGCGAAATCGAGGCTCGGCAAGCTACCAGGGCAACGCAACAGGCAACGATGGAATCGTTCAGCTACAACGATGGAATCGTGCGGATGTTTGTGACGGCCACCATTGTTTGGGGGTTGGTGGCTACCCTAGCGGGCGTTCTGGTCGCTTTGCTGCTCGTTCTCCCCGCATTATTTGGTGGTTTAGAAAGTAACATTAGCGCATTGCTCTCTTTTGGAAGACTGCGACCACTCCATACCAATGCAGCCATTTTCGCTTTTGCCGGCAACGCCATTTTTGCCGCAATTTATTACAGCACCCAACGCTTGTGCAAGTGCCGAATGTGGAGCGACGCGTTGGGACTGCTGCATTTCTGGGGCTGGCAAGCGATCATCGTTGCGGCCGCAGTAACGCTGCCCCTCGGGATTACACAAAGCAAGGAGTACGCTGAATTGGAGTGGCCAATCGACTTGGCCATCGCGGTCGTTTGGCTTGGCTTCTTCGGTGGCAATTTCTTTATGACGTTATGGAATCGGAGAGAACGGCATATGTATGTCGCATTGTGGTTCTACATCGCGACGATTGTGACGGTTACTGTTTTGCATGTATTCAACAACCTTGTGGTGCCGGTGGGGCTTGGGAAAAGTTACTCGGTTTACGCAGGTGTTCAAGACGCGTTGATGCAGTGGTGGTATGGTCACAACGCAGTGGCCTTCTTTTTAACCACACCTTTCCTCGGATTGATGTATTACTTTTTGCCGAAGGCGGCAGAGCGACCGGTCTTTAGTTACAAGCTCAGTATCATTCACTTTTGGTCCTTGGTCTTTCTTTACATTTGGGCTGGTCCGCATCACCTTCATTACACTGCCTTGCCGGAATGGGCTAGCACGTTTGGGATGCTGTTCAGCGTCATGTTGTGGATGCCGTCTTGGGGTGGGATGATCAATGGATTGTTAACGCTGCGTGGTGCCTGGCACAAGGTCACATCCGATCCTGTGCTCAAGTTCTTTGTGGTCGGCATCACCTTTTATGGAATGGCGACATTTGAAGGTCCACTGTTGTCCGTCAAAAGTGTGAATGCATTGTCACACTATACGGACTGGACGATCGCACATGTGCACTCCGGTGCTCTGGGTTGGAACGGGTTCATGACGTTTGGAATGATTTACTGGTTGTTGCCCCGTCTGTATCAGACCAAGCTGTGGAGCAAGTCGATGGCGGAGTGGCACTTTTGGATTGGAACGATCGGGATTCTATTATACATTGTGCCAATCTATGCAGCCGGCATCACACAGGGGCTGATGTGGCGAGCGATGGACGACCTCGGGCGGATGCAATACCCCAACTTTGTCGAAACGGTGCAGTCGATTTATTGGTTTTGGTTGGCGCGCGTGTTCGGTGGTGGGCTTTTCGTCGTCGGCGTGTTGATGTTAGCCATCAATGCCACCATGACATGGCTCAACCGACCTAGCAAGTACGAAGAGCCAGTCTACACCGCGCCGCGATTGCTGCGAAATTATCAGGATGCGCCGATTCCAAAAAGCAAGTTAGAAGGTGCCCCGGTTCTCGAGGCTGCCGCCACCATTGATCGTGTAGTGAAGATGGATTGGCACCGAAGATGGGAAAGATTGCCATTGCTTTTCACTGTGCTAACGACTTTGGCGGTGATTGTCGCGAGTCTGTTGGAAATCATCCCGACTTTTTTGATCCGAAGCAATGTCCCGACTATTGCCAGTGTGAAGCCTTATACACCTTTGGAGCTTGCCGGACGGGACATCTACGTGAGCGAAGGCTGTTACAACTGCCATTCGCAAATGATTCGACCGATGATTGCGGAGACACAGCGTTACGGCGAGTATAGCAAGGCCGGTGAGTTCATTTACGATCATCCGTTCCAGTGGGGCTCGCGCCGCATCGGACCGGACTTGGCTCGCGAAGGTGGTCGCCAGAGCAGCTTCTGGCATTGGGAACATTTTAATAATCCAGCCGAACGCTCGCCGGGCTCCGTGATGCCTAGCTATCGGCATCTGCTTATCGAACGATTGAATTTCGGCGAAATCCAGAAACGCATTCAAGCGGTTCACTATCTTGGAGCACCGTACGACAAAGAGTTGACCGAAGCAGAGGCGATGGCGCATAAACAAGCCGAAGCGGTGGCAGCCGAAATCCTCGCACAAGGAGGCAAAGTAGACTTTGAAGGGAAACTGATCAAAGACTCCACCGCGATTGCCTTGATCGCATACTTACAGCGAGTCGGCAAGGATTTGTTCCGCGTCGACACTCCAGCTCCCGTTGGCGACACGCCCGTAGCAAGTTCCGATACAGCGGTTTCGGTTGGCGATGCACCCGCCGTGGCCAAATAGCCAACTCACACTAGAAAGATAAAGATAAACCGTGTTAAAAGACGTTGTTTCCAAACTGGACTACTCTAACTTTGAAGAGATCGCGTTGGTGATCTTTGGCCTTTGTTTCTTAGCGATCGTTTGGGGGGCATCTCGTTTGAATCGGGATGCCACAGCCCGATACAGCAGTATTCCAATCGAAGACTCGGTGGTTGATCCTTGGGAAGGAGCCAAGAAGTGAATACAGATTCTGCACACAATGAGCCATCGCTAGGCCATAGTTACGATGGGATTCAAGAGTACGACAATCCACTACCTGGCTGGTGGAAGTGGCTCTTTTGGTTAAGCATTGCCTTTTGTCCGTTTTACTTAATGTACTTTCATTCGGGTGCAGCGGGTCGCTCGGTCGATGACCAGTACCTAGCAAGTGAAACGGAAAACACAAAAAAGCAGTATGCTGAGATCGGTGACTTGGCAAGCGACCAGCCGACCATGGTGAAATACCTCAAGGAGCCAAAGTGGGTTGGAGTCGGTCAGTCGATTTTCAAAGCCAATTGTGTTTCTTGCCATGCGGCGGATGGAGGGGGCAATGTCGGACCTAATCTGTGCGACGAGAACTTCAAGCACATTAAAGCACTTCCCGACATTCTCAAAGTGATCAACGAGGGGGTTGCGGGTGGCGCAATGCCTGCGTGGAGCAAACGCTTTTCACACAAGAACGACGTGGTTTTGGTTTCCGTTTATGTTGCAAGTTTGCGGGGAACCAAGCCAGCCGTCGCCAAAGCCCCGGATGGTAGCCCAATTCCAGCTTGGCCGAGCGAATAATGTCCGAAAAACCGAATCCGTTACCCTTGCTGTCCGAGGAAAGGAGCGCGACAAAGTGTGGCCAATGCTCAGGAAATGGCAAGTGCGCCAGCGGCGACGATCGTTCGGAATCGCTTCTTACACCCAGCGAAAATGTCTTGCCGACGTTGCACAGCGATGGCAGTCGAATCTGGATCATGCCGTCCCTTGCAAAGGGGGTCCTATGGAAACGACGACGATGGCTAGCCTATGCGCTGATCGCATTCTTCGTAACACTTCCGCATTTAAGAATCGATGGAAAACCATACGTTCTCATTGATATCGCCCGTCGACAATTCACGTTCTTCGGTCACACTTTCTACCCGACCGACACTCCCTTGGTCGCTTGCTTGATGCTGATGGCGTTCTTTTCCATCATGTTGGTGACAACTGTGGCAGGGCGTGTATGGTGTGGCTGGGGTTGCCCGCAGACCGTCTACCTTGAATTCTTGTTTCGCCCGATCGACCGGTTTTTTTCCAACACGGTTGGGAAGGGTGGGAAGTCACGCAAATCGCTGAACGCTTTGGCAATGGTTGGCAAGTTTGTGGTCTATCTCATTTGTTGCCTCTTCCTGGCTCACACGTTTTTGAGTTATTTCGTTAGTACGGATACTTTGACGAGATGGATGCAATCATCACCGACCAAGCACCCGACGGCATTTCTCGTCATGGGGGGAGCCACGGCGGGGCTGATGTTCAACTTCCTTTACTTCAGGGAACAGTTCTGCATGATTGCATGTCCGTATGGTCGATTGCAGTCGGTCATGTTGGATCGCACCTCGTATATCGTTGCGTACGACGGAAATCGCGGTGAGCCGAGGAAAAAAGGCAGGCGTGCACCGGCGACCGATCGCGAGAATTCAAGGTCGAACACAGAGCTGTTAACGCTTGATGAGATAACCGGTCAAAATGTTGGGGATTGCGTGGACTGTGGTCGTTGCACCGCTGTTTGCCCAACCGGGATCGACATTCGAAACGGATTGCAATTGGAATGCATCCATTGCGCTCAGTGCATCGACGCATGCAATCAGGTAATGCAAACCATCGGTAAGCCGACAGGCCTCATTCGGTACTCAACGCAGGACGCATTGGCCGGGAAGGCCTCTAGAATTATTCGGCCTCGAACCATTATCTACCCAACCATTATTTTGATTGCTGGCGGTCTTTTTCTGGCGGTCCTCTCAACGAAATTCGCATTTGACACAAGAGTCATGGGAGCACCAGGCGCGCCCTATACCGTAGGAGTCGATCGACAAGTGCAAAACAATTTTCAAGTTAGGTTGGTCAATCGCAGCCAGAAGGAACAAGTGTACTCCGTCGGTGTTTCGGACGCAGAGGTCCTTGCCAAGTGGAGCAGCGGCGATTCGATTCAGCTAACGCCCGGTCAATCTGTGCTTGTACCTCTCGAATTGCACTTTCCGATCCAGAAAACGACCGGTAAAGGATATGTGGTCACAAAACTAACGATGAGCGATACCAGCGGAGCAACTCGACAGATCAACGTGCGATTGTCAGGACCACGCTGAGACTTTGGAGTGCTGGGATTCATCCCAGCTTTAAGACGATCGGCGGTGGAAAAACTACCCATCATAACCCGATACGTAAGTGAGGGCTCTACGGCAAAGTCCCTCGCTTACGCATCGGGTTGGGATGCGCCAATGCGCCAATCTGCCAGCACAACGAAAAGCGACCTCTTGAAAACAAACCCGAAAATGAATACTTCATCCCCAACGACGGCTCAACTGGCCAAGCGTGAACGCATCTCCAAGCTGTTTTGGGTTTGTCTCATATGCAGCTTCTTTGCGATGGATTTTACGATCGCCGTCCTAGCTATTTCTATGGCAGCAGGCGACCCTTCCTTTCGATCCATTCCTGGTTACGGCGAGAGGGCGGTGGCTTGGGATGTGCGGCGGCAAAGGAAAGAAGACTCGCAAAAATTGAATTGGCAAATGGAAGTCAAACGCGTTGAGCCAGATCGCAATGCGATCGATGTCACGATCTTAGACGCAGACAACAAACCAGTCACCGGTTGTGCAGGCTCGTTGCGATTGTTCCACTACACGCGTGTCGCCGACCAATTTCAATGTAAACTCCATGAAATAGAACCGGGACGCTATCGCGCCAAGATAGACGTGAGCAAACTTGGCCGATGGCACCTGGAGATGGAACTACATGCAACCGGCGATCGGCACTATTGGGATGACCTAACCCTGAACTGGTTTGAGCTCCCTGAGAAAAGCACAGGCATCGTAGAATGATAGCTGTGGAACTGTTGGCAGCGACTTTGTTCTCATCGCTCGTTGGTTCGATGCATTGCGTTGGAATGTGCACTCCGTTTGCCATTTTGGCAATGGGGCCGTCGACCGGAGTTCAGCAAAATCGATGGTTGCGAATGAGTTCGTATCACCTAGGTCGTTTGGCGACGTATACCTTGATGGGAATTGGAGTCGCAATTCTGAGTTCGGGGCTGCAGTTCTTTGTCGGAGGCAATCGAGCTGTGCCTGTTGTTGGCTGGGGGGTCGGTATCACCATGATCATCCTTGGGACCCTTCGGATGTTCGCAACTTTTTCATGGCGCATGCCATTAAGACACTCTCGTTGGTCGCAGCGATGGACAGCTACGATTGTGAGGTTGCGGCGAGCGTATTCGGGAGGTCCCGTCTGGCTAGGTGCCTTCTTGTGGGGACTGACGAGCACGCTGCTCCCATGCGGTTGGCTCTATCTGTTTGTATTGGCAGCTGCCGCAGCTCCCAATGCTAGCATGACGATTGCGATGATGGTGGCTTTTTGGATCGGTACGCTTCCACTGCTGTCCGTCGCTGCTTGGGGCTGGTCGTCCATCAGTCCTCGATGGCAAGTTCTCGCACAGCCTTTCGCTGCCGGCTGCATCATCAGCTTTGGCGCATTTATCTTAGTGCAACGCAGCTTGGTCGATTTGAGTCCAATGAACCGAACCCAGGAGGCATTGCGGCGATTGCCAAATTCGGACGGAACGGTTGCGGCAGCTCGTTTGCCTTTGGAGACTTCACTGGAGATGGTGCGACGGGCCTTGAATACAACGCTTCCGTGTTGTCGAGGGGACGATGACGAAAGCCCTTGAAGCGCCAAAGAACTTAGTTCGAACATCGCTCCCTTGCTTGCACTGCGGACTGCCGACGTTTTGTCATGAGGACGAGGCAAGGGTCTTCTGCTGTAATGGTTGCATGGGGGCCTATTCGCTCATCCATGAGCTCGGTCTCGAGGACTTTTATTCCTTGCGATCGGCGAGATTGCCAAACGGCTTTGAAGCAGGGGGCATCAACGAATCTCGTTCGGCGATCTTGGAGGCTTTGAACGCGGCAGGGGTAGAGGTTCACCCCATGGCGGATGGCTTGTGTTCGGTACGATTGGCAGTGGACGGACTTCACTGCGCTGCATGCACATGGTTGATTGAGCGGATGCAACCTACGATTCCTGGGCTGCAAAG
>JANPNA010000117.1:0-3938 GCA_031427235.1 Pirellula sp. | reverse complement strand
CATAATGGATGCTCCGAACCGAAAGTTGTCCTTGTCGATACCTTCCAACCATGCCTGTCATTTCATAGCCGCTTCATAAACAATCCAAAGGTCAATTAACATGACAAAAACAATCCATGCGATTTACGAGAACGGCGTATTTCGTCCAACCGAGGCTGTCGACCTACCCGACCATTGCGAGGTCGAATTCGAAGTCCGCTCTGTTAAAGAGGATACCGATCGTCCAACATTGGACGACGTCTATTCGGTTCTGACCACGAGCTTCGACGGTGGCCAACCAGACGATGCGGCAAATCACAACGAGCATCCAGAATGACTGCGATTTTCTTAGACACGGTCGGGCTCGTCGCGATGTGGAATCGTGCTGATCAATGGCACGACGCCGCAATCGCTGCTTTCGAGTTGATCAAATCAAAACGCCACTCGTTCATTACGACGAGCTACATTCTACTTGAGTGCGGAAACACAGCCGCCCGCCGAACCTATCGGCAACAACCCAACCTATTGAGAGATTATTTGGAACAACGCAATGAAGTCATCTTTCCTACCGTAAGTGACTGGGACGAGGCATGGAAGACCTACTCAACTGGCGATACGAGCCAGGCTGGAATCGTTGATCAAGTTTCATTCGTTGTGATGCGTCGGCTTGGAATCATCGATGCGTTTACCAATGACAAACACTTCGAGGCCGCCGGTTTTCGTGTGCTGTTCTAAACGAACCACCAACAGAAAGAATCATTGATGCTTGACGACTGGATCATCCGACATTTGAATCCCTTGCGAAACGAATCCCTCGTGCTTGTCGCGGACTCGCAACGGATGATTCGTGCGGGTGCACAGGCCGTTGATGGCTGAGCCAAGGAAAGTGGATTTGCCGGGCAATCTTACTCTCCGTCATCACTCGGCTGCTTGCCAATATCCCGCCAGGGATCTTCAAGACGACGCTTACCCAACTACTTTTGCCCTTGCTTGGCATGGTACACGTCGTTGCGTGCTGTTTGGAAAAGGTTATCAAGCTCAGCATCAGGTATCGCCGAATTTGCGACTTGCTCACGGAACGGAGCTAAGATTTCTGAAAACGTCCGGCTACCGATGACGCCCTTACGAATCAGTTCTGCGGCATACGACTCTACCGACTGTCCACGCATAGCAGCCTGCTCTGCAAGAATACGTTCGGTTCCGTCAGGAATGTTAATGCTTATGACCATATTCACCTCGTAACGCCGTTGTTTCAGATAACCCGTATTCCAGGCCGACCGTCACCATTGTACCACTTTTGACCGACAATCGCCAAACAGAAAGATCATGGCAGTGACATCAAGTTCCTATTGCAAACGGAGCCATGTTGCGTTGGACGGTTGACCAAGTGTCCAATTGGAAACGACCTCTACTATGAGCGGTAAGTGTCGCAAAAGTCGTGCACGATTGTGCACGAATCGGGGTGATAAAGGGTGCACAACGGTGGATTTTATGCACGCCATGGACGCGACCTCTATTTCGTAAGTCGTGATCTGACAGCACTTAGCGAGATACTTAAAAAGTACGAATGCCGTCTTGGGGTGGTAGAGGTCGTGGGTTCGAATCCCGCCGGCCCGACTAACGAAAAGACTGGGTAAAATGAAAATTTTTCTCGGTCTTTTTTTATGCCCTCAATGCCATCTGACACATTTCTGACACACTCTTGGGCTAGCATTGGGTTTGCAACGCTCGCGCTGATCTACTTCGATTGCGCGATGACTCGACGATGTGGATTAATAGAAAATTGTAATTTTTTTGCGTAGCAATAAAGCAACGTCACCGGAGTGAATTTGAGCCGCAAAGCAGGCAACCACAGTTCAGCCACCCTGCGAAAATGGCTGGTTCTAAACTGCGATTGATATGCAAGACATCGACTCTGTCGTTGCCTTGGCTCAGCGGATTTCAATGCACAACAACCAATGTTGTTGCGATGCATCCCGCAGCGGTTGTACTTCACAGCCGCTGTTTCGAACAACTGTGTTGCCAATCGACGTACAGCGTTTACATCAAGCGTCAGTCCGAAACCCTCGCAAAAGCGGTTCCAATTCACCCACTGACTTGGTATGCTTTTAGTTCACTATTAAACCGAACCAAGCGTGTTGAAATCGCGGTCGCCAACACATAGTGACGCGCCACATCAATTCACCCAAAAAAGGCATTGTGGATCGCGACAATTTAATCCTCGATTCCAACCCTATGTCGCCCCAACCGCAACAAATCCACGCTCCCAATGACGGTCCACCGATCGTCGTGGAATTGTTGAAGGATGATAGAGACAAGGGGAGCGTTGAATCGCCAACAGCCACAAGGTTCGCACCGGTCATTGCGGCCACGGATCACCCACCATTTACACAGTATCACTCCAAATACTTTGCTTTCGAACTCACCAAACGAGTTGGCTCCGACCAAGCGGACAAACTCGCCCAATCGCTTAGTAACGCGACCGTGGACCTCAATCCGCATCAAGTGGAGGCCGCTCTTTTCGCTTTCCGCTCGCCTCTGTCGCGTGGAGCAATACTGGCAGACGAAGTTGGACTCGGTAAAACCATCGAAGCCGGAATCATCGTTAGCCAGTTGTGGGCTGAAAAGAAACGTCGCATTCTTGTCATCGCTCCTGCATCACTTCGCAAGCAATGGAGTCGTGAACTTGCCGAAAAATTCTTCATACCGTCCGTCATTTTGGAGACAAAGAGCTACCGCGAATTGGCGAGGAAAGCTGCATCTCCTTTCGATCAATCAAATCAAGTCATCATATGCTCGTATCAATTCGCCCGAGCCAAAGCAGCCGACGTTACTGCAATGCCTTGGGATCTAGTCGTCATCGATGAAGCCCACCGACTTCGAAACGTCTATAAGAAGGACAACAAGATCGCTCGCGCACTTCGTGACGCGGTTCGCAATCGGCCCAAAATTTTACTTACGGCCACACCGCTTCAGAATTCGTTGATGGAGCTTTACGGGCTTGTCACATTCGTCGATGAACACATTTTCGGAAGCGAAGATGCTTTCCGCGAGCTATACGCCAAAAAGCCAGACACCCTAGCCCCCGGCGCACTCGCAAACTTACGAGCCCGACTTGCGACCGTTTGCCAGCGGACACTACGGAAACAGGTTCTCGAATACGTTCGCTATACCAAGCGTATTCCGATCACTGAGGACTTTACCCCATCGCGAGACGAACAACAGCTCTATGACCAAGTTTCCAACTTCCTTCAAAAGGAGAATTTGCACTCTCTCCCAAATAGCCAGCGACAGCTCATCGAACTCGTTCTCCGTAAAATCCTAGCATCATCATCCTTCGCAATCGCAGCGACACTCGGCACAATGATCGAGCGACTTCGAAAGTTGGAGAAAGCGGCTGGTGGAATGTCAGACGAACAAGTAGTCGAAGTTCTCGGTGACGACTTTGAAGCCGCCGAAACGCTCGAAGAGGAGTGGAAGGAATCCGACGCGGACGCCACGCAGGCACAAACGGTTAAGGAAGCGGCTCCGGATCATGGCACATTGATTCTGAGCCTACGTGCGGAAGCGGATGAATTGCAGCAATACAAAACGCTTGCCGAGTCTATTCGTGAAAACGCAAAAGGGGAGTCGCTCCTCCGCTCCCTTCGAACCGGCTTTTCCAAGGCAGTTGAATTGGGAGCAAAGCCGAAAGCACTGATCTTTACAGAATCCCGACGTACGCAAAGCTATTTGCGGGGACTATTAGAGGCCAATGGCTATGCCGGGAAGATAGTCTTGTTCAATGGCACCAATACCGACCCTGATTCCAAGCGTGTCTATAAGCAATGGCTTGAGCGACACCAAGGTCAGGAATGCATTAGTGGCTCGCCCACCGCTGACATGCGGTCCGCTCTCGTGGAAGAGTTCTCGGATCATGCAACAATTATGATCGCGACCGAATCAGCCGCCGAAGGTGT
>JANPNA010000116.1:0-2484 GCA_031427235.1 Pirellula sp. | reverse complement strand
CCACACGATGGCAACGTTAATGCTAGAGAACGGCGCAGACATTCGGTACATCCAAGCCATGCTTGGCCATGCGGACTTGCGAACCACTCAAATCTACACGCAAGTAAGCATTCGCAAGCTGCAACAAATCCACAAGCTAACTCACCCAGCAGACCTACCACCACCAGCACCGGAACCGGAACTGGAAGCGTCAGCGAGCGACCCAACAAAGGAAAACGTTAACGATTCGAAGGCCAATGAGCCGCAGGGCGCTAGCCCACGGTTGCCGTCGGACGATGAGAACCCCTCCAACTCCGACCCCAAATAGCTCGCGCGCGTTCTTTCTCTTTAAGCTGCTTCTTAAGGTGCTTGGTCCCTGACTGGGCACCGTTCTTCCTCCGGCCTACAGCCTCTAGCCTCCAGTCTGTCTCGGCACCTAAAAGAAAAAATTCTTTGGCATTCTGTTGCTTGCGCCGTAGCGGCGCGTTCTCTGGGCGTCGTACAATGTACATCTATGGTTGCACTTGCCCCGATTACCAACGAAACAAGCCCTTGGGATGTCCTCGACACATTCCCAAAACTGCACTCGCGCGCACGCGAGACAATTACCACCAGTTGCACCGAGGTTCCCCACTCTAAGTCGTTGTGCCGCGTCGAGATATGGCTAACGATTTACGAAAGTTGTGTTGGATTGGAGTCTTTCACCAGAGACCCTATTGGCTTCGAAGGCAGTCCTTGGAATCTTTACGAATCATTGGCGAGTACTCCTCTTATTGCAGTCGACCACGATGGACTACTGTCTGACAACCCCGCGTGCGAACGTCGATTTTGTCCAATTCGTCCAATACCTCCTAATGGGCCCAAGCGTTGTGTTTTTTACGCAAGTCCTTTCAAGCCTGGCGTTGCGGGTATCGATACAATTCCATTGAATGGGGGAGTTCTGCTGCCATTCACCGATAAGGACAGCATCATATTCAACATTATGAAGCACGGTTGTTGCGAAGTGATGTTTGCAGGTCATCAAGGCGGTTCGGCCAACGGCGGGGGTGTCAAAGGAATGATCACTTGTCCAGCTACCGACAACTTTGGTGAGAGGCTAGCTAAGGCATTTAAAATGGCGGGTTGCGGGGGCAAGGGGGGATGCAGCCTTACACTCGCAGCCTGTGGTTCAACTTCTCCAGCAGCAAATGACTGTAGGCAGACATTGGCAAACGAATCTGGTTGCAACGTTTTTGGTTCGCCTGAAACAATTCCATATTACGATCCCTCTGATCCGAACGGCGGACCATACGACTTCAAACCGTGTACGCTAGATCCAAAGAAGGTAGGGGAAACATGCGGTAATCCCATTTTCCCGGACTCTAAGTACCGAAGCTGGCCATTCGTAAAATACAATCCGGTGTTGAACTGAAATGCGCTGGCCGCATCTTCCAATCAAGAACTTTATTTGGAGAACAATCGGTTTCGTATCGGTCATCGTTTTATTGGCGAATACGATTAGAATTTATTCCGTCAGTGCAACAAAGGGCAAGGAAGTCGAGCGGCTTGGTCGAACGATATGCTTGTTACAAGTACAATTCATGGATCGCATTCTTTCTTCTGAAAAGGGTCAGAAACTCGATCAGCTAATAGAAAATCCTGACCAATGGCTGAATCCGCTTCGGGAAAGAGTCAACAGTGATCCAAAGTTGTGTTCGCTACTTAGACAAATTGCGTTTATATCGAAGAATAAAAATGAGTTTGTCGTTTACTGTAATCCAGTAGATGACAGCACGGAGCCCTACGAGGAGTTTAGATTTCGTTTCAATGGGGATGAATGTACCTCGATTGAAAGAAAAGCATTGTGTCCGTGGTGAACAAGAAACGACTAGATCCGATGGAAGAGGTAATATCGTTGAGGTCAATCTCGGGATTCAGCGTTACGAATTCGCGAATGCTACCGCGCTGAACAGGCGGCGACAGGACGGTGTCCAACGAATAGATAACGACTGTCGCCGCCGCATGTCAGCGCCAGTTGCGACCGTTGTCCGTTTCAAAACGCCGTCTTTGCTGCAGGTCTGTTAGTTACGAAAGAACTGAGATGGCGAAGCATGGATGCTGAGCTTTGACAGGGCGGGATGGCAAGGAAGCCAGTCTGATTGACAATCGGCAGGAGAGCGGAGAATGAAGTACGAAGTCTGAATTGAGAAGTTTGAAAGAACGGCCAAACATGCATCTATCTCAGGGATCTAGCGAGGCCGATGTCAATCAGACCGAGCGATAGCGAGTCCCGCCCAGCGAAGGCGGGCGTACGAGCGCGGGAGATGAGTGATGATGCGGAAGTGAATGGCCCGCTTCTTTCAAATGAATCACAACACTCCATGATTGCATCCAATGAATGCCCCTTCATCATCGCGATTCTCCCCCGCGTGTCCGAAGGCACGATGCCGTAGGACCGTGCGACCGCCGAAGCCAGGACAGGAGGTCCGCGTGAGTTCCGATGAGACAGGAAGTCGAATTCCGATT
>JANPNA010000115.1:0-31659 GCA_031427235.1 Pirellula sp. | reverse complement strand
CTAGCTTGGTAGCCGCTTCGGCAATGCGTCGGTACTGTTCGCGTTCCTCGCGGCCAATGGTTGTCACCGCGCTGACTCCGGTTTGAGGATTCTGGCGGTCGAGACTTACTTTCGCAAAGCAAGCCGCAAAATGATAAAAGTCATCCTGCGTGTAACGTTCGAGCGGATGATTGTGGCAGCGAGCACATCCGATACGGGTCCCCAGGAATGACTGAGCCACACTGTCGGGCAGTTCACTCTCTTCCACTTTATTGAACTCACCCACCACCGTGACAAAGTAACCCGCTTGCGGCTGTGCGACAACATCTCCTTTGGCCAACAGCACATCGCGTGCAATGTCGCTCCAAGGGCGATTGGCCGCCACCTGCTCGCGCAGCCACCGATGAAATGCTTTGACCCCTTTTTGCCCGCGAACATCGTGGTCACGTTCCTTGCGATTCTGGAGCAGGTCGGCAAGCTGCAATGTCCAATAGTCCGTGAACTCCGGACGTTGTACCAAGTCATCGATTGCGCTAGCACGCTTATCAACTCGCGTATCTTGCTGAAAAGCAATCACCTCCGCCGGCGTCGGAAGAATCCCAGCCGCATCAAGATAGACACGCCGAAGAAAAGTTTCGTCATTGCAAGGACTGGCGGGTGGAAGACGAAGCTGTCGTAACTTTTGAAACAAAGGGCCATCGATTGCATTTTGCTGAGCCGTGTAAACACCAGGATTGATGTTATAGGGAAAGGGCATCGTAAAACCGACGACCGAAACAAGTCCCTGAAAATGGACTCGCACTCCTGCTTCGCCGCTCCGCAATGCCTTCACCATTCCAGAGGGTTTGACAGTCACCGTCGTTTCATCATTGGAAAAGAACTGCGCTAGCCAGGTCACATCGCGCACTCGTCGGTCGGCATAATGAGCCCGAACCAACAATTGCTGCAGTTCCCCCGGAAATAAAACGCGATCGCCGGGAAGAACTTCGAGACGAAGGACATCTGGTTCATCGGCGACCGGTGCGGGAGCGCGGGCTGCGATCCAGTCCCTCAGTGACTGCCACATTCGCGAATCGCGACGAAACCGAACACCTCCTTCGTGTGGAAGACCGCCCGAGGGTTTGGTTAACAGCAGACTGTCTTCTGGGAAGCCTAGATCGACGCGACGACCGCTGACTTCCTGGGTGATCCAATCGTGATCCCGTTCCGGGGCATAACCTCGCAGTGAAAGTCGGAATCCATTCTGTCCAGCCAGTTTGCCATGGCATCCTCCCGTGTTGCACCCGCTACGTGTCAAGATTGGCAAAACGTCGTGCTTGAACGAAGGTATCTGTTTCTCTGCAAACGCTGCTACCTGCACTGGAACCGTCGCCAAGAGTGTATCCAGTCTGACCGTCAGAGTTGCCATGCCATCGGATCGAGCCGTCACCTTACCGTGGTCATCAACCGTTGCCGTCTCGATTTGATCGATCTCGAACGAAACGCGACGAGTCACATCAGTGGCATTGCCCTGGACATCGATCAGCGAAACAACCACACCATGGATTAGATCACGGCCTGTCAGTTCAAGCTTGTCAGGCAGCACCTTCAATTGGGCCGCATAAGTTGTTGTTTGCAGCAGCCATAGCAAACAGGCAAGGCGAATGGAAGCGAGCCGCCAATTGCTATACGGATTAAGAGTCGTAGGTTTTGCAACCAAGGTAGGCTCCGGAGAGAGTCCGTTCCTGTGCAGGAAACGAGTCGAGGAGGGAATAGGCGGGGTCCTCCATTTAAGCAGATCGTGGGACTAAATGCAACCTGATTGTGGATTGACTTTGACTGCAAAGGGCGAGTTACGGTACCGTAACTTGCCTCGGAAGCATCGACCTCTGATTCAAGGCTTGCAGAAATCGATGCCCTAACTCGCTTCGGTCAGGCCGGGTGACTGCCAGTGACGGTCGAAGCCTCAAAGGCTTGTGGCCCTTCGGTAGGTGCTGGCCCTTCGGTAGGTGCCAGGCACGAATGGTGCTGTCCGAATGATGCTGTCGTCCATTCTTCTTGCAAATCGCCCATCTCGTGTCATCAAGATAAACTGGGGCAAATTCGTCCAACGAAATGGAACGAAAGCCCCGAGTCAGCTCGCTCGGATACTTACTCCGAATCGCATTGAGGCTTTTACAACTCGCTGAAGTTGGACAAACCGAGGGGAGTTTGGCACCACGGCCAATTCGCACCGGTTGGACACGCCGGAGCGCCGAATGGGCCTAGGTTTAGGCGCTTCGGTCAAAAACACCAAATGCCGTTAGATGGTTCGGCAACTAAAAGTGATTGAATCGACCACGGCTTTTCAGCAGGAACTACCACAGTCAAAGACACACTCTGTCGGAATTTTCTCCATTTTGCTGAAAACAAACAAAGCGATCCCCAGCCGCCGATTCCTGTCCCCAAACGGTATCGACTTAGTAATCGTTGCCGTGTATACTCATTGTAGAAACATTGCGGAGGGCAGGCCATGTCAACGATTCAAAAGTGGGGAAACAGTCTCGCTGTGAGAATCCCGTCAGTTCTGGCGGGACAGTTAGAGGTGGGGGACGGAGCGGAAGTTGAACTCAACGTCCGAAATGGGGAATTGGTTATGCGTCCCGTTCGAACGAAGAAACTAAGTCTTCGCGAGCTATTGAAAGACTGCAAGCCATCCCAATTGCACGGCGAAACGGATTTTGGTGAAGATGTTGGCCGCGAGGTGCTGGATTGAATCGCAACAATTATGTACCTGATCGTGGCGACTTGATCTGGATCACACTGAACCCAGTTGCGGGGCATGAGCAGGCTGGCAGGCGTCCCGCGCTCGTCTTGAGCCCCAAGAGCTATAACCGTAAAACCGGACTTTGTGTGCTTTGCCCAGCGACGCGTCAGAGAAAAGGATATGCCTTTGAAGTCGCATCGACAGGACCGGATGGCCAGGAGTCGATAGTGCTAGCGGATCATTTGCGAAACGTCGACTGGAAAGCTCGGCGCGCAGAGAAAATGTATCGCGTCACCGATAACGTACTCGCGACCGTCATTGCTCAATTGGAGGCTCTAATCATCTCTCCCGATGTGAAATGACTTTGCAATCCTGAGGCATCCGAGCCAGAACCTTCGGTTCCATCCAAACAATCGGCAAGGCCTGCCAAAACCAAGTGGTGCAACCCACATTCAGCAACTGGGATGCCGACTTGCCATGAACGCGTGACTTACACTCGAAAGGCCTTTGATCCTATTGGGTTGACGGGACGGACACTATTTGTGAATTTGTGATGAATGTATGGATTTTTCTGTGACGTCTAACTTTTATTCTAAATGGACTAGAAGCCTAGTTCCGCTTGGAATCTTCGTTGGATTGGTTCTTGGGCCGTACCATTCGATACAGGCGGCAGTTTCGGAGGACAGCCCTGTTAACGCAGTTGAGTACAACTTGAAGTTAGCTAGGTTGTGTGCCACAGCCAAGTTCATCTCATGGCCCGAGGATGGTCCAGGAGCGAAGAAGCCGTTTGTGATAGCGGTGATCGCTCCGAATCCATTTGGCAATGGCCTCAAGAAGTTATCCGAGCGAAAGCTCAAAGAACGTCCCATTGAGACCAAGTTGATCCGCACCATCGAGGACTACTCCGAGTGCCATTTGCTATTCATTCCGGTTGGCGCGGATCCGAAGCTGGTGGATGTTGTCCTAGAGAAGGTAGCTAATCGACCTGTCTTAGTCTGGCGAGACCAACCCGATCCGCTAGACCCTCGCAAAGCATCCTGCACTTTTATTCGACAAGGCGAGAACTTATTTATCGAAGCCGATCCAAAGGAACTACAACGTGTTGGTCTTTCTCCGGACGGTCGACTGATGAGTTTAAACCTTGTGCGAGTCATAAGGGCCGTTCAAGAAAAATAGGAAGTGTTGATTCCAACTTTCATCATTTTCAGTTGAATAACTATGATCACATCAAACATAACCCGTTCTCCAAAATTGATACAGCGCAAGCTGCAGTTTCTTGCTACGGTATCGGTCGCATTGGCTGTGGTGCTCACCTGCACGGCGCTTGTTACCTATGGAGTGATCAATCTTAGAAACTCAAAGTGGCGACAAGTCCAAACGCAAGCGGAACTATTATCGCTCAATAGTGCTGCTGCCGTGGAGTTCGCTGACAACGTGCAAGCGGATCGACTGCTCGCCGCTTTGAAGGTGGAGCGATCTGTAACTGCCGCTGCGATCTTCTCCAACGACGGAGACTTGATCGGAGGCTATCCGTCGCGCGAGGCCGTAGTCAAGTCGTTTGTGTTAGAAAAATCCAACGAGGCTGGGCATTTGCTGACACACGCGATTACGGCTGACGGTGAGCGAATTGGTGACCTCAGGGTGGCTGTCGATTTCTCGACCGTTCGAGAAGAAGTTATTAATTACGCTCGAATTACCATCATCGTTGGAGTCTTATCCTTACTGTTCTCGGTTGCCGTGGCAGGGTATTTGAATCGAAGTATTGTCCGTCCAATTCATGCGTTGGCTGCCGTCTCTCGAAAAGTAACTTTGGAAGGAAATTATACTTACCGAGTCGAAACCCCATCTGGTCCAGAGCACGACGGGGAACTCGGTGAGTTAGTTGTTGCCTTCAACGAAATGTTGTCTGTGGTCGAGTCCTCGAAGCAATCGTTGCAGGAGGCGAATGATCATTTGGAGCATCGCGTTGCTACCCGGACAGAAGAGCTGGAAAAGGCTTGCGAAGCTGCGAACGCTGCGAGCCGCGCTAAAAGTGATTTCTTGGCGAACATGAGCCAGGAGATTCGGACACCGCTCAATGCGATCATGGGCTACGCCGATCTATTATGTCGCGGGCTGGATGATTCGCCAGAAGAGCGAGTCGATATGCTCAAGACGATCCATTCCAGTGGCCGTCATTTGATGATCGTCATCAATGATATCCTCGACATATCTAAGATCGAAGCCGGTAGACTTGAACTGGATATTCAGCCCGATTCGCCACAGCGGATTCTTTCGGAAGTCGTCTCGATGATGCGAGTACCGTTCCGTGAAAAGAATTTGAGTTTGGAGTACACATGGCAAGGACCCGTTCCCACTGAAATCCAGACCGACGGTTCGCGATTGCGGCAAATTTTAATCAATCTGGTTGGCAATGCTAAGAAGTTTACGATGAATGGTGGAGTTCACATCATCGCCAAACTATTGAACCCAGGCACAAAATCCAAGCTCGAAATTGAAGTCATCGACACCGGAGTTGGAATCCAAAAGGAGAAATTTGAGCAGATATTCCATCCGTTCATGCAGGAGGATACCTCCGTTACGCGAAAGTACGGCGGTTCCGGCCTAGGTCTCTCCATCAGTCGACAATTGGCGCGAATGATGGGTGGCGACTTGACGGTCGAAAGCGATAGCGGACGCGGTAGCTGTTTCCGACTAACGTTGGATGCGGGCGACCTGAAGATTGAGGATTTAATCGAAAACGGAGCGATAGGTGATTCACTCCCAACCCCTGTTAAACAATCCTTTTCGATTGACGGTGAACTATTGCGAGGCCTGAAGGTGCTCGTGGTCGATGACGGTGCAACCAACCGAAAACTGGTATCGCTAGTTTTAGGTCGCTCGGGGGCATGCATTTCGCAAGCAGAGAATGGCAAACAAGCCTATGACCTGATCTTGAGTGAAAACGCTTTTGACGTGGTCCTCATGGACATGCAGATGCCGATTCTGGATGGCTACGCCGCAACCAAGATGCTCAGGGATTCCGGCATCACGGTGCCGATTATCGCGTTGACCGCTCACGCAATGGCCAGCGACAAGCAACTTTGTCTTGAGGCTGGCTGCAGCGACTACCTATCGAAACCGATCAATACGGATGAATTGCTCATTCGACTGAGACGGATCTACGAGGACACACGTCCAACATCGCGTGAGATTCGCCGAGTCGAATCTTTGGCACCTATCAATTCCAAGCTCCCAACGGACGACCCGGAATTTGCTGAGATTGTTGTCGATTTCGTGGCTGCGTTAGAACGTGAGACTGTCAAACTGCGAGTTGCGGTGGACACTCGTGATCCGAAGCAAACGCAGTCTATCGCACATTGGGTCAAGGGCTCGGGTGGAACCGCTGGCTTCCCTTGTTTGACAGCTCCAGCAATGCAGCTACATGATTCCGTACATGCCAACGACTGGGATAACGCGGAAAAGTTACTACTCACCATCGAAGACTATTTATCACGATTGGTTTCGCCAATCCTGGAGAGCAACTAGCACGAATTATGTTGAATCAACCGACCTCCTCCTGTTCTGGCAAAATGGCTGCTTCTGAATTGACGAGTGCTCCAATGGTATTGGCAAAGCCAGCGCCGATCGCTGTTGTTCAGCCCGTGAAGCTCCACGACGGCGCATGGGCTCGCCCTGCATGCGATGCAGGAGATTTTCGAATCTTCATCGTGGATGACGAGGAACTGAACATTCGCGTCGCCAGGAAGTACCTCAAGACATGGGGTTACCAACATGTGGACTCAACGAATCAGCCGACCGAAGCCATTGAACGAATCCTACAAACATCGCCCGATCTCATCTTGCTGGACGTAATGATGCCCGAAATCAGCGGATTGGAGCTGCTGGCTCAAATGCGCAAGATCGAAGTGCTACAACATATACCGATTGTCATCTTAACGGCCCACATTGAGGAATCGGTAAAGTACGAAGCATTGAATCTAGGTGCCAATGACTTTCTCAGTAAACCAATCGATCCGCTGGAGCTCCTTCCACGCGTGAAAAATCTACTTACCTTGCGAGGTCATCAAAAATGGCTGAAAGATATTTCCGAATCATTGGAGCGAGAAGTCAAGCAGAGAACGGAAGCCCTCGAAAGAGCGCAACACCATGTTGTTCACTGTTTGGCGAGAGCTTCCGAGTATCGTGATAATGAGACAGGACGCCATGTCAGGCGTGTGGGAGCGTTTGCTGCTCTCATCGCCCGAAACTTGGGACTCGGTACGGAGTATACGGAAACCATTGAGCAAGCGGCCAAGCTACACGACGTGGGCAAAATCGGTATACCTGATCATATTCTGTTCAAACCAGGAAAACTCGATTCGGATGAGTTCTCAGAGATGAAGACGCATTGCGACCTGGGAATGCACGTGATCAGCACACTCGATGACTCGTTCGGCGATGACTCCAACATTTCCGATGAAAAGAAACGTCATGTACGTATCGGAGCCAACATCCTCGAAGCGGGGGACACGCCACTCCTGAAGATGGCAGGCCATATCGCGTTGACCCACCATGAGAAATGGGATGGCTCCGGATATCCGCTCGGCTTGGTAGGTGACCAGATACCCTTAGAGGGTCGAATCACTGCCGTGGCTGACGTTTTCGACGCACTGTGCAGCAAACGCCCATACAAACCCGCGTTTTCGCCCGAGAAATGCCGCACCCTACTCATTGAGGGGAGAGGTTCACACTTTGACCCCAGAGTCCTCGATGCTTTCTTGCAATCCTTCGACGAAGCGGTTCAGATTCAGATTCGGTTTGCAGACCAAGAGTAATCTCAATGCGACATGGCGTAGGTGAGTACGTTGATCGCCAAAGCGTAAGCGTCTATCGAGAAGCGTTGAAAAAACGCCTCGTCATCTCCTTCGCGTTCCCAGCCGACATGATGGGGTGATTACTCGGAATGTCAAACCATTTCCAATGCGGCGCTACCCCTCGCATATTGCTTTCGAAGTTGTCCCACTCGGCCTGCCCCCAGAAGTCATCGACCCAAAGGAAGCCTCCGTTGTCGAAGTATTTCTTTAGCCCTTTTTGTTCCTCCCGACTCAGTTCTTGCCAGCCGGGATCACTCATGAAGGATCTTTGTGTACATGAATTCCCTGACGGTAGACGCATTCACAAATGGGAGTTGGAGACTGCGGGACCTCCACCGTGACCGGATGCAATTCCATTCTACCACTTTTAATCGCCGAATTCCGACATGGTACTCCATCTAACCAATCCCTTGCCAGGGCATCTCATTCCTTTTTGCGATTTGATTCGTGTCGATTCGCTTTATTGGCGGGCAAATTTTGGAGTGCTGTGGTGCCCGCTAATCACGCGAGTAGCGCGAATCAGAATTGGATTCGTGTTCCACTTCGTGGAGATCCACTTTGCGAACGATGACTAATACCGAGAGTCTTTCTCGGTCAGGATTCGGCGCAAGACGTTGGCCTGCATCTCTTCGTCCATATCGTGGGCCACCATCAACCCTTGAAACGCGGTTTTCAAACGAAGAGCTTGGCTAGCGAGCGCATCGCTACGTCGATCGCGACTTCGAACCGGACTCACTTGCATTTCGAGAAGCGTACAAATCGTGACGTTTCCTTTCCTGCCGCCTGCATTCATTTCCAATTCGGAAATACCAATTTCGATTAGAAATTTGGCCAGCCTCTCGTTTTTGGTCTGCGGAATGGGTGCTTTACGGCAATCCACTTCGAGGAGAATTTTGTCGTTCTCAACCTGGATGACAGACGCGTGGAATTCAGTGACAAAGCCTTTGAGTTTTTCAAGCGTGACATCTCTAGGGACATTGGTCAGGAGTTCGTACTTTTGTTTGAATGCTACGGCTGGCGAAAACCATCCCAACCAGCCGCGCATAGTGGCATGTTTCTGCTCCGTATTCCCGGTGGTTAGATTCGAGGCTTTGGTGTCGAGGCCAAGCCCTACAACGCGGTCTCGTCCGCTCGCCTTGGCGATGAGCAAGGCTTGATCCGCTCTGCCTAGAACCGATTCGTCGGTGTCACCTGGCAGGACCGAACTGACGCCAAAGCTGGCCGTAATGCATGCGTTTCGAATGGCCACTATCGGCGTTCTTTGGAGTCGTTTGCGAATGGACTCTGCCCATGCTTTGGCTTCTGTAAAATCACATTCGCTGCACAACATTACGAATTCTTCGCCACCAAAGCGTGCCACGAAGTCGGTTTCTCGACAAAAATCTTTGAGGACCTGAGCAAAGACAATCAGTGCTTCGTCGCCTACTTGGTGTGAAAAGTTATCGTTGATCCGCTTAAAGAAGTCGATGTCGCAAATGATCACGCTGCCTGGGCGATCGTTGCGTTGATGGTACTCCACAAAGTCTGGCAATTGGCGATTCAGCTCACCACGGTTTGCAACTTTGGTGAGTTGATCTTGGCTAGCTCTCTCGCGAAGGTGCACGATTTTTTGTTCAAGGACTGCGGTCTCGCTAATGTCCTCCAAGATCATGGCACCGCCGCACAAGTGACCGAGATCGTTATAAACAGGAATAACGTCGACCTTAACGTGGAGCAGTGGAAATCCCTGGCGACGGATCGACAAACGTTGACTGATGACTTCGCTGCCCCGCATGAGCGCAGCGAACGGACATTGGGATGAATCCAGAGCGAAACCATCGCTATCACAAAGGGACGCGAAGCCTAGTTCCCATGTCTGGTGGTAGACAGACGAAGCGGACTTGCCAGTCATTCGCTCGGCGGTTGCGTTCCAGTCCAGCACTCGGAATTCTAAATCAACGAAAATCACACCGTCTTGGACATGATCCATCATGTGCCGATAAAACGTGTCGTTCAGCTTGTGAATTAGAACGCTGCCAGCTTTTTCGCCCTGCCCAGAAGCATTTCGAAGATCCGCATGATCCAATTCAAAAAAGGTGCGATGTTCGCATACTTCGATTGCTTTCAGCCAGCGTTCCGAAGCAAGCTTCAGCGTATCGGATTTCGGACTCAGGACGATGTCGGCAAAGGAACGCACCAACAGCGGGTCGAACTGTTTGCCGCTTTGGCGAAAGATCTCTGCCAATGCCGCCTCGCGAGACATAGGCTCGCGATAAACCTGTTGCATCGTCATGGAGTCGTACGCATCGATGATATTGATCAGTCGACTAGCGACAGGGGCGATTTCATCGGACGTGCAATTGTTCGAAGTATGGAAACTCGTGCCAATTCCCGCGATGGAAAGCATGAGGTCATTCGACGCACCGGCGGCTCGTAGGATTTCAATTCCGACCTGGATATGCAAGTCCATCATGGACTTTTCGTTTTCGTTAAGCTTGTCGGGCTTCTGCAGAACTCGATCGGGAATTCCAATTTTCCCAATTTCATGAAGCAATCCAACGGTCTCAAAAAGCTGCAAATGTTCTTCATCAAGCTGGCAGCCCACTCCCCACAACGAGGCCCAACGTGCAACTCGCAGGGAATGCGATGCAGCCGGCCCGTGCTTGGCTCTTAAAGCGACGTACAGACTCGAGACAACGCCTAATTTGGCGTGTGCCATCTCGTAGTGCAATCGTCCAGCGGATTCTGTACCTGACGCGTTTCCATGGGGCGCAGATACAAATGACCATGAGTTTGCATGAGCAATACTTGCGGAACTTGCCTGGATCGACGTGGATTCGGTCATCGCTCAAACTAATATTGGGTTGCAGACTGTGGTCCACAAATTTGCGGGGGGCTTGCATTGAAACACAATGCTCGCAACGGTTAACGACCCGAAAACTTAGGACAGTAATCCGAACCAAGCAAATCAATCCCAAACATTGGCCGTCAAGGTTTTCGATATCGCGATTCAAAAACCAAAATGAAAGGGTTGTAGTGATTGCGCATTCCATCAACAACCTACCTGGATCGCTTTACCATTGGCGAGCGTAGCGACTATGATGATGATAGGATGCTAATTCACCCCCCAGGGTGGGTTGGGCTAGCATCGCCGGGTGGGTTGTCAATGCGTGTGTCATTTTGAGGCTTGAAAACGAATGAAATTTTTTTCGCGACGATGGTGCCATGTTTTAGCAATGGTTCTTCTGCTTGGTAATGCGGTAGGACTGCAGGAAGCCCTGGGGCAACTGCCAACCGGCTGGAAAGCTCACGATTGGGATCGGGAACGCCCGCCAGTCATTACGCCAGGTCCTTCGAGCTCGCCGCTGGCTGCCCCCTCCGACGCGGTCATTTTATTTAATGGCAAAAACCTCGACGAATGGCGGTCCGCGGATGGCAGCCCAGCGAAATGGATTGTCAAAGACGAAGTCATGGAATCCGTTCCCGGCAGTGGGTACATCTTCTCCGCCAAAGCCTTTGGCGATGTTCAGTTGCATGTGGAATGGTCTGCGCCCTTAAGAGTGCAAGGTAAGAGCCAGGGACGTGGCAACAGCGGCGTTTTTCTTCAAGGGCTGTTTGAAGTTCAAGTCCTGGACTCATACGACAACAAAACTTACGCAGACGGGCAAGCTGGGTCGGTGTATGGCCAATATCCACCACTTGTCAACGCGAGCCGTAAGCCCGGCGAATGGCAGTCTTACGACATCATTTTCCGAAGACCCAGTTATCAAGAGGGAAAACTGGTGCAACCGGCTCGCCTGACCGTGCTTCACAATGGCGTTCTGGTTCAAGACAATGTTCGCCCACTCGGACCGACATCGTGGCTGCAGCATAAGCCATATGAAGTAAGTCCAGAAAAGCTACCCCTTTCGTTTCAGGATCACGGCAATCCGGTCCGCTACCGAAACGTTTGGCTTCGAGAACTACCTCCGGAGACTATCATCCAACCCGAAAGACCTTATGATCCAGTCATTGTCTCACTTACGGCGGAGCAACAGGCTAAAATCGTTGGTAAGTACGAGCGTGCAGGTGGCGGATTGTGGGAAATTACCCAACGCGATGGCAAGCTCTTCTTTTCGGTTTCTGGCACACCATTGGAGTTGATAGCGCACAGCACGGAAGAGTTTGGGCTAAGATACACCGCTGGCAAACTGAGCCTAAAGTACGACGATTCTGGAACGCCATCGGAATTGCAGTTCTACATGGGTGGCGACACCTCGAAAGGGACTCGCTCGAAGTGAAGCATTAAGTTCTTGATGCTCTAAATAACCCGTATTCCCCACACAGAAGTCGCTCCAATATGAATCCCGTACTCCTTACAATCCTGCTCGTTTTCGGCTTGTTTGTATTTGTTTTCGCGATCATCATCCTAGCCGTGTTTTCTCGCTACTTCTGGCTTTGGATCCAGTCCGTGATGACCGGGGCCAAGGTTTCGGTCATCGATTTGCTCGGAATGATGTTTCGACGGGTCGACGCAAAGACCATCGTCCGAGGCAAAATCATGGCCGTGCAAGCTGGGATTCGCGACGAAGACTTGACCACCAAGGCACTGGAAGCACACTACCTCGCCCGTGGTAACGTGCCTCAAGTCATTCGAGCTCTGGTTGCGGCTCGCAAGAGCAAGCAAATCACATTGTCGTTTCGCGAGGCCGCTGCCATCGACCTCGCAGGCCGAAATGTTTTGGACGCAGTTCAAACCAGCGTTTATCCGAAAGTGATTGACTGTCCGCCGAAAGGGAGCGCTGTCGCCTTTCTCGATGCGATTGCAAAGGACGGAATTCAGTTAAAAGTCAAAGCACGCGTTACCGTTCGAGCAAATCTGCAACGCCTCATCGGCGGTGCAACCGAAGAGACCATCATTGCCCGTGTCGGTCAGGGAATCGTTAGTGCAATCGGCTCATCCGAAAGTCATAAGATCGTATTGGAGAATCCCGACGTCATCTCCAAAGCCGTGCTCGCAAGCAGACTTGATGATCAGACCGCTTTTGAAATTGTTTCGATCGATATTGCCGATATCGACGTCGGAGAGAATATCGGAGCAAGACTTCAGGCCGACCGAGCCGAAGCCGACACACGTGTCGCCCGTGCCAAAGCCGAAAGTCGAAGAGCTGAGGCCGTAGCCACCGAACAAGAGATGATTGCAAAAATAGAAGAAAGCCGAGCGGAAGTGGTCTCAGCCGAAGCCGAAGTCCCTAAGGCGATCGCAGATTCCTTGCTCAGCGGCCGACTAAGCATCATGGATTACTACAAACTGAGAAATATCACCGCGGACACCGAAATGCGACAAAGCATTGCTGGCACCAGCACCACGGGTCCGTCCAACCCAACCCGTTCCACCTAGCACAAGGAATTTACGATGGCAGATGACCTAGACGATTTTCTCAAACAGGCTGCTCAACGGCGACAACAGCGTCAACAACAACGCTCCAATCGACCCCCAGTTGCTCAGCCTACGCCCCAACAGCCCACGCGCTCGGCTCCAGTACCACGGTTGCAACAGCAAGACCCCATTCCTTCAGCCCAAGTCGTAGACTCCAAACCCTATGAACCAACGGTTGGCAATCTCTCCTCGAGCCTTTCGCCGGCCTCGCTTCCAGGTGGTGTGGACCAAGCAGATGAGCGAATGCAGTCTCATCTCAAGGAAGCTTTTCAGCACGAGATAAGCAGCCTCCGAAAATCCGAACCAAAGGCGTCCCCCAAAAAGAAACAAAAGAAAGAACAGAGGCTTCAGGAGACCCCTGCGACAGCCGCTGAAGTGCAACCCACCGCCAAGGTATCGTCCGCGTCCTTGGTCGCGCAACTGCGAGACCCTCAATCGCTCCGAATGGCCATCATCGCTCACGAGATCATGAAGCGACCTTGGCAATGATCGGACCCGACTTTGCGCGAGGTGTCGACGGACTTTTGCCCGCCATCGCTCAGGACGACTCCTCAAAACTAGTTCTCATGTTCGCTTGGATGAATTTAGAATCCTACGAGGAAACTCTCCGTTCAGGGTTCGCTACGTACTACAGCCGGTCTCGCCAACGGCTTTGGCGCAAAGGTGAGGAGAGCGGGCACCGTCAAAAGATCATAGAGATTCGAATCGACTGCGATGCCGACTGCATCCTGCTGGTGGTGGAGCAAACTGGTGCCGCTTGCCACAAAGGTTATGCAAGCTGCTTTTTTCGAAAACACTCCGATGCCGATTTTGTCGTGGATCAAGAACGCATCGTTGAACCCGAGAAGGTCTACAAAAAAACACGCGGTTAGAAAATGCCTGAACTCCCAGAAGTCGAGACCATGCGGCGTGGCCTGCTGCCGACCATCGGAGGTATCATCACCGCAATCACAGAGCCGAGCATACCATACCGGCCGATCAAGATAGATCCAGGGATTAAACAGTTCCGTAAGCGAGCCTTGGGTGCGACCGTAGTCGCTGTTGACCGAGTCGCAAAGCGTGTTTTAGTACGACTGTGCACGGGTGACTCGATCGTAATGCAACCGAAAATGGCTGGAATCGCCATGGTGTCCTCTCCTCCTACCGATCAACATACCAGAATGGTTTTTGATTTGGCGGGGGCCGCCGTGGACCGTTTTCTGTATTGGGATCGACGTGGCCTAGGGACGGTTTGTTTATGGACACAAGAACAAATTGCAGAACATCTCGGTCCAGATAAACTCGGTCCAGACGCCTCGATCGTCGACCAGACTACATTCGTGGATCGTTTTGGCAAGATCGACCGAGAAGTCAAAGTTGCGCTGCTAGACCAACGCGTTGTCTGCGGAATCGGCAACCTTTACGCGGCAGAAATTCTCCACGCGGCTAAAGTTCATCCGTCCGCCCGTTGCAGCGACCTCAACAAATCGACTTGGAAACGCATTCACCGCGAAACCATTCGCATCCTGTGCGATGCCATTGAAAAGGAAGGATCCACATTGAGCGACGGCACCTACCGAAACGCCATCAACGGCGAAGGAAGTTATCAAAACCAACATCGCGTTTACGATCGGGCCGACGAAACTTGCTTGACTTGTAGAAAGGGTACCATTGAACGCATCGTCCAAGCCCAACGCAGCACCTTCTTCTGCCCAAGATGCCAGAAAGGAGGTAGTCAGTAGTCAGTAGTCAGTAGTCAGTAGTCAGTGGGCAGTGGGCAGTGGGCAGTGGGCAGTGGGATTCGTGACTGTTTATTTAGCTCAGTGCAATTGCTATTTGCATTCTGCTATTTGAAATTTGAAATTTGATATCTCTAATACTCCTTGCTTACGAACCTCCACCTCTCCACCTCTCCAACTCTCCAATCCTCCAACTCTCCAACTCTCCAACTCTCCAACTCTATCGTGCTCAAATCCTGTCATTGCTGTGGCCTAATTCATCAGGTTGCCCCGCTGCGCTCCAATGAGCGGGCGCAATGTACTCGATGCGATAGTGTCATCGACCAATCCAAGAACCATCAGCGTTCACAAGGACGCACTGCGGCCGCAGCCGTCGCCGCGATGGTGCTTTTTCCGGCTGCGGTCTTGCTCCCTATTCTTGAGATCGAGCAGCTTGGGCATCATCATCGCAGTAGCATTTTCGGCGGTATCATCGACCTATACCAAACCGGAAGCACACTCGTGGCGACCGTGATATTGCTCTTTTCCATCGTATTGCCCCTGTTGAAAATCCTCGCTTTGATCGAGCTGAGTTGGCTATGCTCCATGCAGCAGCGAAATCGAGCGTGGACCTACCGTTGGATGGAACAGATCGGCAAGTGGAGCATGATGGACGTCATGCTGCTGGCTTTGCTGGTCATGATGATCAAGTTGAGCGGAGTGGTCCAATTCCATTTCGGTCCAGCCTTGATCGCCTTTGTGTTGTGTGTCTCGATGAGTATGATATCGGCGATTTGTTTCGATCCGCACGCTATTTGGGAAGCGCCATGAGCGATCCAACTCCATCCAATGACCCTTCTCAGTTGCCAGCATCAATTGACGCTGGTCCGCCATTTCCGATAGCCAATGTCAAGAGTTTGACGGATGTGTCTGCCGGATTTCGATCACGACTTTGGTGGTTGACTTTGCTGTGCCTGCTTATCAGTCTTGGGCTCTTTTGGTACTCGAATCAAGGCAGTGGCGAGTTGATTGCGATCGACTTCAGCGATAGCTATGGTCTCAAGCCAGAGGATCGTTTGAAGTATCATGGGGTAGAAATTGGTTCCGTCGAGAAGATTGAGTTGAATCGGGATCGGGACGGGGTTTTGGTGCACGTGCGAATGACCCCGCAATCTCGAACCATGGCCGGTGAAGGCGCGCGGTTTTGGATTGTTCGTCCGTTGGTCTCCTTGGATTCCATCCAAGGTCTCGATACGATCTTGGGCGCCAAGTACTTGGCCATTGAGCCTGCGCCTCCAGGTGCTAAATCCGCAGCCCATTTCAAAGGTTTGGAATCGCCGCCAATTGTTACGCCGCGCGATGGTTCCCTCGAAATCACGTTGGATGCAAACACTCGCGGAGGCCTCGAGAGCAATGCCCCCATTTTGTACCGCGGGTTCAAAATCGGAAGGGTGGTTCAAGTGGGTTTTGCAAGCGATGCACGGACGGTTCAAGCCAGATGCGCCATCGATCCTGAGTATCGAGACTTGGTTCGCCGCAACAGCAAGTTTTGGAATCGAAGTGGCTGGCGATTGGACATTGGTTTAACGGGGATAAAACTAGACGCAGATACTCTCGCTCAGATGTTATCTGGCGGCATCGAGATGGCAACACCCACCGAACCTGACCGAAATGTAAACACCGGCCATCGTTTCAAGCTTTACGACAAGGCCGAAGCGGACTGGAACACTTGGCAGCCTTCGCTAGCGCACGGCGAAGCTTGGAATCGTGTCGCAGCCAAAATGCCTCAGCCAATCCGGTTGGCGTTGCGTTGGCAAGAACGCTCGTTTGGTTTTCGCAAGAATCAGCAACGCCTTGGTTGGTGCTTGCCGCTGGACGATGGTAACGTCCTGTGTCTTGCGGAACAGATTATTGCGCCGACGTCAGCATTGCCAGATTCCACGTTGTACGAGCTTGCTGGACTATCGCTCGCGTCCAACAAAGTGAGTATTCCACTCGGGCCGACCCCCGAGAATGGACCCGCCGCAAAAGTAGGCCGTTTCTCGATTTCTGAGCCCTTTCCCCCCGACGTGATGCTTTGGCCGAAAAGCATGATCGCAAGCAAACTCCCGGTTCAGGTTTGTGACGCATTCCTGGCCCACCCCGATCCGTCCAGCGTATTGGCGATCGATGCCGCCCGATTAAGTGTTGGCGAATCCGGTTGGATGGTGGATGACTTGGTTGCTATCGATCGCGACTACCACGGAATCCCAGTAGTATCGGCGGCATCGTCTCAGGTTATTGGATTCTTGTCGATCAGCAAAAACGCGCGCGTTATTGTCAGCCCGTGACAACGGGAGAGCCAGCCTCATCGACGCTGATGGCGTAAAGATTGTATTCGGCACCGGAGAAGCTGATGCTTACCCACACTTTACGCGTGCAGCGTCGATCAGGCTGTCATGGGCGCGGACCGTTAGACAGTCGGTCAATTCTGTACCTCTCCGAACCATGAAGAACTCGACCTTGGTCTGTCACCGCCAGTTCCTGGGCTGGGCGTCTTTGGTATAAGCGGCGGCGGGTCTTTAGACTTCTTTCATCGCTCACCGATTTAGATTGCCTGCCAAATTGCAGAACAGCTTGCCGAACTCCCTGACCTGCACACCGAAGATGGCCGCGTCGATACCAAGCCGCTCCAACACCGGCGGCGCTTCGGGTGGTGTCTAGCCTCGCTTGTTCGCGACCGTAAGCCGTGCTGACCAGTCGAGAACTTGCAAATATTCCAAGGTCGACATGGCCAAAAAGCCTTTGTCGCTGCAACGCTTGCCGTTGAGACTGACGTTTGGACAGATTGTTTCGTTGTACCGAAGTGTAATCGCATTGTTCCATCGTCTCTGCCATGGCGGCTCGAATCGGATGCAAATCCACATAGGCGGCACAGGCAAGCGACCGCTGAGCAGTGCCGAATCATTTCGGTTTGGCTACGCGAATGAGCCTATCCTGCGTGAATGGATAAAGCATTCCATTCGGGCTCGCTTCGGCATTATCCCGATAGGGATTACAGATAGTAGCCGGGGGTCGCTGCGGAGCAGCGCACCCCCGGAACGAAAGAAACGACGCGGCGACCCTGAATGGGTCGAAGTATCTTCGACCCCTTCAGGGGCGGCGGGCAATGAACATTATCGCTTCCGGTGGTGTCGCTTACGCTCAACCACCGGCTACTGTCTGTGATCCTTTCAGGATCATCGGGCTTTAAGGGACGAACAAGAGGACGAACAAGGGACAGGCACAGCACTGCGAGGTGTTCGGACAAAACTGACAAATGTAGCGTACCGCCAAAGGCGTTTCCCGACCGTTCCACCATTGCATGGTTAGATGCCCTTGCGGTAATCTCTGGGATCTCCCGGTTCTCGCGATTGAAGTTTCTACGCATACTCAGGTTCTTCGACTCCGCCGAGCCATTCCATCGATTGCCAATATCGCAATGGGACGTGTTGCCTTCCAGCAGACACAACAGTAGGACTCTTTCATTCCCAACTCCAATCCGGTTTATCCCGGCGTTTTCTGTGTCCCCAGGTTTTCCCCGGAGAAATTGAAAATTGCTTAGCCGCAGCAAATTGGGATAGGCAGCGGTTATGATAACTTTCGTGAGTAATAAAAACCATCAGTTCGAAAGATTGGGGTGTTTCATGTTCGTTCTTCGTATTTCGTTTGTCGGGTTGATCGTGTTCGCATCAGGCATCTCATTTGCCTTTGCTCAGCAGCCTGAATCAGCAGGATTAGTGGTCTTGAAAAAAGGTCCGATGCGACTGTCGCTTTCGGTACCGGGAGATAACGTGAACTATCGTGGCACGCGATTTGACCATTCGGGCATGATCCAGAAGATTCAAATGGGTGAACACCAACGTTGCGAACGATGGCACTCGGGGCCGCCCGATTGAGTGTCGGTGAATCCGGTTGGATGGTGGATGATTTGGTTGCGATCGATCGCGACTACCACGGAATTCCAGTGGTATTGGCGGCATCGTCTCAAGTTATTGGGTTCTTGTCGATCAGCAAAAACGCCCGCGTTATTGTCAGCCCGTGATTTCCTCGCCAAACAGTTCCCAAGCTTTGTCTGCGTCGTTCTCGCAGAACTGATCTCTTGGTATCACTAGCGATTGACGGAATTCACGTTGGAACGACAAAACAAGAAAGTTCTTTTCGAGCCGCACAGAAGTTTCGCCGACTAGCTTTGCAGTCATGGTACAGGCTGGTGACGCAATGCAAATCTGTTGGCGCGATACAAAGCCCGATTGGGAACTTAGAAGCAATTGTGACCATTGATGGATTCCAGTTCCTGCTGGAAACCACTGTCGCATCATTGGGATCATTGAACTGCAAAATACCATTGCATAAAATACATAAATGAGTCTGCCGTCTTTTCTAAGCCCAAGTTGTTGGTCGTCCCATTCTTGAAAGGCGGGCACGAATGTCACCAGAAAGATCATCAGTGGCAAAACAACGAAGACGTTACCTGATCGCTTGAGGAATGCCACTATTCTTTCGGAACCGTAGCGATGACTGAAGCTTTGAGCGCGAAACGGAACTCCTTTATCGCTCAAGGTTTTTATGTTAGGCGTGGCAGCTTCTTCAAACGAAACGTGTTGTGGGCGGCTATACCTCCAGAAATTCTCTCTAACGAAAATTCCGGCGTGCGCCAGGTTTACTTCACGAATCTCCTGCCAAGTCGTTATATCGAACCAGTCTCGATGAAGCGGGAAATCGATCGGAAAAGGATATTGGGTCGAAAGCCATACACAGCTCGGCTCCCAGACAACGGTATGAAAACTGTCCCAAGGAAGCTGAAGCTCTACTGTGTCACTTCGCCAATTGAGGCCGTGGATGCTGATTTCGCCTCGCACGTCTCCCCATAGCCACTTGAACCGCTGTCCGGCACGGCGTACATGCCACCGGGAAAAGCACCGCGGGACGACAAAGAACAATGAAAGGAAGGCGATTGTACAGATCGAAATCAACATAAAGTCAAAATCAGAACTTGCTAGCCAGATGAGCCCGGTAATCATGAAGGCAAAAAAACAAAACAACGAAGTCCAGAAATATGGATTGACGAATCGGCTATTAGCCTCAACGCATTTCGTTAACTGGTCTTCATCGATTTGCACTGAAAAACTAAGTCGTTTATCGGCTGACAATGGCCAAACGTAGACCGACGTGTGATGCAGTCGCTCAATGCCAGGCGTCTCGTAGGGATTTAGATCGGGAAGCGAAGGCTGATGCATAGGACTATGGACTTAGTACTGTAGTCAGAACCGCAAGCAAATCTGTTTTAGCTACAAGTTGAGCATTGGTTTCTGGAATTGTCTGAGGTGCGCGTGATTGCGGCATCGAGTTCGATTTCGTCGTTGGCTTGGTTTCGGTGGCTCGGAGCGGCCAATAGGCGTGCTGCCCGTCGATAATTCGCAGTTTGCCATTGTGTTTGCGAGCCAATTGCTCGATTCGCCTTGCGTCCGTAAAGGTGAACGCAAGATAACCGTCCTCGATACCAATGTACCTGATCGACCATAAGGCAGCGTCCATTCTCAGCTCCGCAACATCCAACAACCTCGCTGCGACCGCAGGCAATGGCCCAAAACGGTCGGTCAACTCCTGACGGATCTCGGCAATCGCATGGACATCCTGCAACCTACTTAATCGTCGATACACGTCGATCTTGTGGCGCATTTCCGGGATGTAGTCGCTGGACAAATACGCCTCGATGGGCAAGTTGACTTCCACGTCGATTTTGATCTTTGGCGGCTGGCGAGTCAACTGACGAACAGCCCCCTCCAGCAGTTGGCAGTAGAGTTCGTAACCGACGGTCGCAATGTGTCCGCTCTGCTGTGTTCCCAGTAGATTGCCAGCTCCACGGATCTCTAAGTCACGCATGGCAATTCCAAAGCCTGCCCCTAACTGGGAATACTCTTCGATCGCATGCAGTCGCCTAGCTGCGTCCGGATTCAGGCTGCGATTGCGATCGACCAACAGATAGCAATGCGCTTGATTCTTGTAACGCCCCACGCGGCCTCGCAGTTGATGCAACTCGGACAGGCCGTAACGGTTCGCTTCATCGATGAAGATCGTATTGGCATTCGGGATATCCAACCCGCTCTCGATGATAGTGGTGGCCAAGAGGATATCCGCGCGATGTTCGATGAAATCGAGCATGACCTGTTCGAGGACCCCTTCGGCCATCTGTCCATGCCCAATGAGAATCCTGGCTTCGGGTGCAATCCGCTGCAGTCGTGCGGCTATGGAATGCATGTCTTCGATCCGATTGTGGACAAAGAAAATCTGGCCGTCCCGATTCAATTCACGCAAGATGGCGTTGCGAATCAGTGCGTCGTCAAATCGTACGACACGCGTCTCAACGGCCATTCGCTCTTCCGGCGCCGTTTCTAAGTTGGAAATATCGCGAACCCCCAGCAACGACATATGCAGCGTTCGCGGGATCGGAGTGGCTGAGAGAGTGAGAATGTCCACCATCGAAGCCGATTTTTTCATTCGCTCTTTTAGCTCGACTCCAAACTTCTGTTCTTCGTCGATGACCAACAGGCCCAAGTTAAAAAACTGGACGTCGGCCGAAGCCAAGCGATGCGTTCCAATGACAATGTCGACTTGACCATGCGCCAAGCGTCGCAGTGTTTCTTTTTGTTCCGCCGCGGTTTCAAAGCGACTGAGTTTTGCGATTTCGAATGGGAATTCCACCATCCTTTTTTTGAAAGTCTTGTAATGCTGTTCGGCCAGGACCGTCGTCGGTACGAGCACGCCCACTTGATAACCGCTTTCAACCGCTTTGAAGGCCGCTCGCATCGCGACCTCGGTCTTTCCAAAGCCTACGTCGCCACAAATAAGCCGCTCCATCGGGCGAACACTCATCATGTCCGCTTTTGTGGCCGCAATCGCGGTGATTTGGTCCGGCGTTTCCTCATACGGAAACGAGCCATCAAACTGGCTTTGCCAAACGGAATCGGGCTTGAACGCGATGCCGGTGAGGTGTTTGCGTTGAGCTTGCAATTCCAACAGTTCGGCTGCCATGTCGGTAACAGCTTTTTCGGCTGCGATCTTCTGTCGCACCCACGCTTGGCTTCCAATACGAGCCAATTTCGGCCTGGCTTTGGTGGCTCCCACATAGCGTTGGACAAGATCGATTTTGCTGCTGGGGACGTAAAGTTTGGTGCCACCATCGAACTCGATGGTTAAATGCTCAAACTTCTGTCCTTGCTTTTCAATCAACTCCATTCCTCGATAGACGCCAATTCCATGCGAGAGATGGACGACGAGGTCCCCTTCTCGCAGATCGAGGAAACTGTCGATCGCTCGAGAGGCCAGTCTGCGTGAGGAACGTCGTAGCGTCGAACGCTTGAGCAACTGATTGACCGTAAGTACAAACGGTCCCTTGGGCTGCAGTTCAAATCCGCTGCTGAGCAGCCCTAGTTCCAGTTTTACTCGCCCCGCTTTGAATGCATTGCTATGTTGCATCAAATCGCTGAGGCGGCTCAACTCCCCTTCGTTGATGCATGCGATCAGCGCGGAGCGGTCACTTCCCAAAGCACCATCGATGTCCTTGGCAATGTTTTCGAGTTCCCCGCCAATGCGTTGCACATCGCCGATCGGGATTCGCAGCAATTCGCCCAAAAATCCTTCGCCCGCCAATTGGGTGATCTGCGCAAAGGCGTACTTTACTATTTCTGAGTACAGTTCGCTCGGATCGCGGAAGCGTTCGGGGAACGGAATTCTAGCCTTGAACGCATTGGCATTGTAGATTGCCGCGATGGGTTCGCTCAGCAGAACCATCGTGTCCTTGGGCAGGTAGTCGAGCAGCGATGCTTCCTCTTTGGTGGCTTCGTTGGCAGCGATCAAATCGACTCGGTCCATTCGACTAAGGGATCGTTGGGTCACCGAATCGAAGCTGCGAATGGACTCGATCTGGTCGTCAAACCATTCGATGCGCCTAGGTTCTCCGCAGTCTGGAGGGTAGACATCGAGGATTCCGCCGCGGGCGGTAAATTCGCCTGGCAATTGCACGCTCGTCGTGGTGCGGTAACCAGTCGATGCGAGCCAACGTTTCAGGTCCGCCAAATCGACCCGCTCGCCAACGCTCAGACTTCGGCGGTCTTGCCTGAGTTGTTGTGGGCTAGGCACTCGATGCATGAGGGCAGGAATGGTAGTTACAATGACGGGGATATCAACTTTGGCGTTCGAGACGTTACTGCGTTGTGTCTGGCAGGCATCGAGTCTCGAAAGCACTTGCAGTCGCTGGATGACTTCCTGTTGTTGGAGAGAGTCAACGTCGATATCGTCGGACGAGGGCGGAAACACATCGCAGTTGCGATCGAGGAAGAAGTCCAGGTCTCGGGCCACCGTTTCAGCGTCTTGATGTTGAGCAAGGATAACCAACATAGGCCGTCGAAATCGTTGAACGGTTCCGGCCGCCATGGGAGCAACGGCGCCAAGCCAGGCCCCTTCCCAGCAGATGCTGTTGCCACGTGACCACTTGTCGGTTGCGTCGCGAAACGCTTCGAGTTCCGTGATACCTTGCAGCAGTTCCCGTGCCTGCGTTTCACGGCGGGTTGATGCGTCCGGTTTAGCGGTCAATTCCCCTTGGTGGATCAACTCCGCTTCAAGGATTTGGGCTTCGCGTTGTCGTAGTTTTTCAACCGGATCAATCTCGGGCTTTGCTTGAAGGCCTGTCTTGGATTTCTTACTCGCGGTCTTCGCCACCGCATGTAGCCCGTCTTGGCCAGTAGGTATCCGGTCGAGGCCCTCGACCGGAGTCGACACAGGCAAATCCGTCCTTCTCGTCGTGACCGAACCCGACCCCAGAGTGCCCTTGGTTTTTTTTGCTATCGGCGCAGGCTGATCCTCAGCCGTTGAAGCGATCTGCAGATCGTCGGCTATCACCTCGGTCGTACCAGAAGTTTCGGTTCGATTTAGGAAATCGGCCAACGTTCGTTTAGCCTTTGGCCGTTGCGGCTTCATCAGACTCTATTCGGTTTCGAAGTTCTTAAGTACAAACGCCCAGGTATCCGAGGCCGTATCGACAAGTTTATTGACCGGAGTTCCGGCTCCGTGTCCGGCACTGGTTTCGATTCGTATCAGTGTAGGCTTAGGACCACTCTGACAAGCTTGCAAACGGGCAGCAAATTTGAAACTATGGCCTGGCACGACCCTGTCGTCATGGTCCGCGGTGGTAATCAAAGTTGCGGGGTAGCGTCTAGCGGGTATCAAATTGTGGAGCGGTGAGTAAGCCAACAACGTCTTGAACTGTTCTGGATCGTCGCTGCTGCCAAATTCGTTTACCCAAGCCCATCCAATGGTGAATTGGTGAAATCGGAGCATATCGAGCACCCCCACTCCGGGCAACGCCACTGCGAACAATTCCGGGCGTTGTGCCATGGTCGCACCCACCAGCAATCCGCCGTTGCTTCGTCCCTGAATCGCCAGTTTGGACGGATTCGTAACCTTTTCCGCAATCAAATATTCAGCGGCTGCAATAAAATCGTCAAATACGTTTTGTTTTTTCTGGAGCATACCCGCTTCGTGCCATTCCCGTCCGTATTCTCCGCCCCCGCGCAGATTGGGCACTGCGTAAACGCCCCCCATTTCCATCCAAGCCAAGTTGGCAGGGGAAAAGGTCGGCATGATCGAGATGTTGAATCCACCATACGCGTAAAGTAGAGTCGGTAGTTTCCCGTTCTTTTCCAGCCCTTTTTTATGCGAAAGAATCATCGGCAGGCGTGTTCCATCCTTGCTCTTGAAAAAGACCCGTTGTGTGACGAAATCATCTGGATCGAAGGCAAGCTTTGGTTGCCGCCAAGTCGTTGCCGTGTTGTCAACTAAGTCGAGTCGAACTACCGTGGGCGGTGTGATGTAGTTGGTGAACGAATAGAAAGTCTCTTTGGCAGTCCGCTTGCCACCTAAACCCGCAACGGTACCGAGCGACGGCAACCGCAAATCATCCAGTCGTTTTCCTGTCGTCGCAAATTGGCGCACCACGCTTGTCGCATCTTTGAGATAGGTGACAAAGAATCGATCGCCAAAGAGACTTACGGATTCAATCGTCTCATCCGCTTCGGAAACAATTTCTTTCCATTGGTCACGAGCAGGACTGTCAACGTCGATAGCGACGATGCGTCGTTTCGGTGCGGCATTGTCGGTCTTGAAATAGAAAACCGATTTATCGTTTCCGATAAACTGATAGTCGCTTTCAAAGCCGGATAACAACTCGGTAACTTCCGTCGCGCCTGCGGCAGATTTATCCTTGAGTTTGGCGAAGAAGATTTGGTTTCTTTTCTCCGTGCCTCGCCAAACAGAGATAATCAAATACGCGTTGTCGTCGGTAACTGTGCCGCCAAATCCCCATTCCTTTTGATCTGGTCGGTGATAGATCAACGCGTCCGATTCTTGTGGCGTGCCAATTCTGTGATAATAGAGTTTTTGGAAGTAGTTAACGCCGGTGAACTCAACGTCGGAAGTCGGTTTGTCGTAACGACTGTAATAGAAACCAGCGTTGTCCCCAGTCCATGAAACCGAACTGAATTTGACCCATTCGACCTTGTCGTCCAGGTCCCTTCCGGTCGCAATGTCGCGTATCCGCCAAGTATTCCAATCGCTACCGGCCGTCGCCAGTCCATACGCCAGTAGTTTGCCGTCGTCGCTAGCGACATGGCCGGTCAGAGCAATCGTTCCGTCGGCGACGAGGGTGTTTGGATCAAGTAAAACCTTGCGTTCCGCTTCGAGGCTTTCCGAAACGAACAGAATGTTCTGATTCTGAAGGCCATTGTTATGCGTGAAAAGATAGTTATCGCCGTGTTGGGATGGAAATCCGAAACGTTCGTAGTTCCAAAGCTCCGTCAGTCGTTCTTTGATTGCATGGCGGCGTGGAGCCGTCTTAAGGTAGTCAAAGGTGACTTCGTTTTGCCGTTTGACCCAGTCTTTGGTGTCTGCGGAATCGACATCTTCGAGCCATCGGAACGGATCGTCGATGGCTTTGCCGTGGTAGTTGTCCGATTGGGAGATGGTTTTTGTCACTGGATACTGGACGGTCATCGCACCATCGGGTTGAGGAGCTAGTTTTTTCGGTAGGTCCTCCAAACCTTCTGGTTTTTGGGCAAACACGATTGGCAGAGGGGTACAGAAAAGAACGAGACAAAAGCGGTTGGTTGTGAGCATGATGACTATGAAATTGGATCGAGAATCGGATGCCTTAGTCGTAGCGCTAGGCCAAAATAGTATACCGTCAATCGGAGATTTTTTTATTGTCGCCTTTCGCTCCGCGAAAGTGCGTTAACAAAGCACACTTTCGCGGAGCGAAAGGCGACAATAGCGTGTGGCACGCCCAAAGCAAAGCGTGGGCGTGGGAAGTTACATCGTCCCCAAAATCTGAATACCTGCAATGGCAGCCTCGACATCCGCTGGTGTGCTTGTATGCCCTAGGCTCAACCGCAACGTCCCACCTTTCTCGTTCGTCCCTAAGAACGGATGGATCAAGCCAGCGCAGTGGTATCCGGATCTGGCTTCCACGCCACAAGCTGAATCCAGTAACATGGCCATCTCATGACAGGAGAGTGATTCGCAGGTCAAGCTGACAACTGGGAGCCGATTTCGTTTCGCATCGCCTGGAAGCGGGCCGATCAATTTTAGGTTGGGTGTTTGGATAATTGAGTCGATGATTTGGCTGGTCCAAATCTGGAGATTATCATTTGGTTTTTGTTTTTCAAGCCATTCCAGTCCGGCTTTCAAAGAAGCGATTCCTGGTAGATTGCAATTTCCCGATTCGACGGCATATAGCCAATCAAATGGGCCCTCGATCGAATCGCTTTGGGTTCCTGTACCTCCGATCCAAATCGGCTCCATTTGTTGTTGGATCTCACGTCGCACATACAGAATGCCGGTCCCCAACATGCCGCCTGCTCCCTTGTGACCTGGGGCTGCGAGGACATCAAGCCCATCCGCAACGACATCTATTGGAAGATAGCCCAGGGACTGGGCCGCATCCAACAAAAAAATCGCATCTCTCGCCCTTGCCATGGCCGAGATGGAACTAATGTCTTGAATGGTCCCAGTAACATTCGAAACATGGTTCAAGATGACCAATCGCGTATTGGCAAGGATCGATGCCTGGATTTGATTCGGATCGACCCAACCTGTCGCGTCGCACTGGACTGCTGTCCAAGTAATGCCGCATGTTTTTGTTGCAAGTTGAAGTGGACGGAGAACGCTATTGTGCTCGGTTGCGGTAGTCACGACGTGCGAGCCACGCATGTTTGGCGATTGCAACAAGCCAAGGATTGCCGAATTGAGAGCCAGCGTACCATTGCTGCAGAAGGCAACATCGTGGCTGTTAGGAGCACCTAAAAGTCTCGCAACGGTCTGACGGGCAGTGCGAACAAGTTCACTAGAATACTCCGCAGATTGATACACTCCGCGCCCGGCTGCAGCACCGTTTGAGGTTTGAAATTCAATGCAAGCTTCGAGCGAACCGGGAGGCTTAGGCCATGATGTAGCAGCGTGGTCCAAATAGAAACGAGGGCGAGCAGCCAAAACGTCGTGCCTGCTTACGGGGAAAGATATCTGAGAAAATTCCGGACCGGTTGCCCCCCAACGTACGCTGTAGGTTGGCCGATAATGCCGCGACCAAGGTATGCGTTCGACAGGGACTGCCCGAATCCAATAAGAGGTCTGTATCCAGAATTGTTGGTATATGGCATGGCGGTGGGAGGAACATATGAAAATGGCGATCCTCCCGGTTGAGTGGCATAGGGAGATGGTGCGTACCCGCTGGGTGCTCCACAGCGAGGTTGAGCACACGGGTCTATCGATTGCCGGTATGCATTTTGAGAAACCATGTACCTCGCATCGAACTGACACGGTGGAGAGCTGACAAACGGAGCACCGTTTACGATCGGGTAAGATCTTGGAGAATTGGGCATCACACTGTCGCTTGGACTTCGCATTGGATTGCCCCCGACCAAGCCGGGATTGAAACCCATCGAGGCATTGGGGTTGATTGGCGTTGAGTAAACTTGTGGCGAATTGTACCCGGGAACATTGTTTGGGATTGGATTCGAAATAACGGGAGGCATGATGCTGCCTGGATCGTTGTATGTCGGAAGGGGATTGGTCCCCCCGAGCGGCACGGAACCAGACCCCGAGGAAAATACCCCGGTGTTGCTAGGTATGTTGCTAGGTATGTTGCTAGGTATGTTTGGGAATGCATTGGGCAGAATATTGGGTGTATATCCTGGGTTGGCTCCCGTGGCAGGGATGTCTTGATAGTTTGCGATGACACTATTGATTTGCCCCTCCATCGGAAGGTTGGCACCAGCAAAAGTGACCGGATATTGAATGGACGGACGAGCATTTGCCTCAATGTCCGATACAAAACGCGCAGGTCGAAAGCCATCCGCAGTTGAATTCCGAAGTTGCGGGCTGGCTTGCTGAATGATGGTATAGCGAGGACCGGGTAGTACCTCGATCGCCTTGGACGTTTTTAAACTGGAAGAAGTCGGCGCAAGTCTTTGTTTGGCTGTCTTCGGATCGATGGTTGGTTTTTGCTGAGCTTCTCTATCGGGGCCGGTCGGTCCGATTTCAAGACGGGTTGGTTTCGATGGCTCGGCACTGCGTTGAAGGAAGTTGCCCAATGGATTGACGGCACCATTTACGTCGCTCGCTTTATTCAATTCAGCCAACAGGAGCTGAAGATCGTTGGCAGCATTGGCGTCTGAGCGAGGGCGAAATAGGGGTGAGGAAGCTGTGTCAATTTGGGCTTGGAGAATCACAGGCAACCCAAGCGACGGGATAGATGCCAATGCGAACAGTGTCTGAAATCTGAAAAAGCGATTCATGGTGCATTATTAATCGAATTATATCTGCCAATTGTGGCACGGCACTCCGTGCCGTGATTCTCGACACGGAGTGTCGAGCTACACTCTGAAATAATCTACTTGTTGCTTGGATTGATTTTGACTCCCGCAGCCTTCAACCGCTCGAACGCAGTGGATTGAGAAGCTTCCTTGAGCATCGCATCATCCAAATACAATCTAAGGAAGGGTGCAAAACGACGCTCCGATTTGGCATCTGCTTCGCAGGCTTCGACGAGTGGGCTTAGGTCTGCAATTGGATTGCCATTGAGCCGTATGAAATTGGGGGTCAATGTTCGAACAAACTCGACACTTTTGATACCGCAACCCATCAGGCTAATGGATTCGAGTCCCTTTAGTTGGGCGATCGGCGCGGGGTCCTCGATTGGGTTACCGGATACCTCGAGTGTCCACATCTTTTTCAAGCCTGAAACGGGTTCAAGCGATTTGATCTTGTTGTCCGCGATGTAGAGCGACCGCAGATTGCTCATTTGACGAAGCGGCGCCAGATCCGAGATCGCGTTCTTGGAAAGTTGCAAGTATTGCGACTGGACCAACGCAGCGATGGGTTCGAGCGTTTCGATCTTGTTGGAGGACAAATCGATGGATTGAAGCAATTTCAGCTCCTTAATAGGAACTAAGTCGACGATCTCGTTTTTTTCCAGATCGATTTTCATCAGGGATTTGCAATGCTGAAGTCCTTCAAGGCTCTTTATTCCCTTTCCTTTGCCAACCACCTGCGAAATATTTTTGACATCCTCGGCGGTAAGGGGCTCGGTGTTGTACCGTTTATCGAAAACCTCTCGGCGGACAACCGTTTCTAGGTTCTTGTCCGGAATCAAATCGTCGCAAATGGCAACCTGAGCCTGGATCGCAAGGGAAACGGACAGGAAAACAGCCGAAAATCCGCTGAGGAGAGAACTATCCAAACGAAGCATTCAATTCGCCTTCCTAAATGAGTCCAGGGGTGGGTTGACCTATCCACTTTATCCCAATGAGGACGCCAATTCCAGGCTTGTTCCTCTGCTTCGTAGTGCACAACCGCAAATTTTGACTACAAATGGGTATAAATAACTTTACCCTGCTTCGTCAGGCAGTATTTTTAAGGGTGCCGAATTCGTGAAAATTCGGACGATGCTCGTAGTAACAGCGAATGAGGGAACTGAATTGCGAGTTTTGTTAACCGCCTTCGAACCGTACGACAACTGGGAGCAGAATTCCAGTTGGGAGGCGTTGGTGACCTTTTTGCATCACCGCGGCATCCCGAAAGGCGTTACCACGCGACGTTACCCGGTCGACTTGGCTCAGTTGCAGTTGCGATTGGAAAAAGATCTGGCGTCCGGATTTGACGCAGTCTTGCACCTTGGCCAAGCCCCTGGGGTTAGCCGTGTCCAAATGGAAGCGATTGCGGTCAATGTGGCTGGCATGACCGAAGCAGCAGGCGACTTTTTCGGCCCACTCGTACCAGGTGGCCCCACTGCCTACCGGACCAAGTTCCCTCTAGATCAATGGAATCAGGAATTGCGAGCCAGTGGCATACCTAGTTCGGTGTCCTTCCACGCTGGCACGTATTTGTGCAATGCGGCCATGTTCCTGACCCATCATTGGCACGAAATGCACCAAAGGTCTTGTTCCATCGGTTTCGTACATATTCCACTCACGCCAGAGCAAGTGCTGCATAGCAGAAGGGACCTGCCCTCAATGCCTCGCGTACAATCTGCTGACGCAATCGGACGAATCCTTGACTTGATCCTGAATCGCGAACGCCAAACGCAAGAGGCTTAAGTTGTCAGTTGTCAGGAGTGTGGGAGTGTGGATCTCAACCAATAAATTTGAAACGTGAGAAAACAAAATCGACGATCAAGAAATACAAGCTATCTGGTCTGCTTTTCAAGCCGGTGGTATATCGGCCATCGAATTGGGACAAAGAATCCTAGAGGCGGCAGTTCATGTTCAAGGGTCTGTGACCCCTGACTTGGACCGAAAGCGACGTTGTGGTTACCCCGAGGTGATCTACGGCTCGGGCAAATCCCCAGACGCTATTCGAACCGTGGCCGAAGCCCTACTGGCTGATAATGAGGAAGTGCTCGTTACGCGAGTCACGCCCGAGCAAGTGCGGACACTCACAGAAATGTTTATCTTCACCCGATGGAACCACACCGGAAGAACTTTACGCATAGGTCGGAAACAGACTCCTATAGCCCCCACTGACATTGCGTTGAAAATTGGGGAACGGAAACAAGGAACTGTTGCGGTCGTTAGCGCTGGAACCACCGACGAACCGATTGCAATGGAAGCTCTGGAAACGCTTGCGTGGATGGGGGTTCCAACACGACTGATGCAAGATATTGGGGTGGCGGGCCCTTATCGATTGATGTCGCAAGTTCCAGTTCTTCAAACCATGGACGCGATCGTCTGCATCGCTGGGATGGAAGGTGCTTTACCAAGCGTGCTCGCAGGTCACGTCCGCTGCCCTGTAATCGCGGTTCCGACAAGTGTAGGCTACGGTGCAAACTTTGCAGGCTTGTCCGCACTCCTAAGTATGCTCAACAGTTGCGCCGCTAATATTGCAGTCGTAAACATCGACGCTGGTTTCAAAGGAGGATACTTGGCTGGACTGATTGCGAACCGTTAGCTACTCAAAAATCTTCGCGCTCGCCTCGTCTTTTGCATTCTTTTCTTTGGCTAGGTTGTCCAAAGCTGATGCGATGTCGACGTGTATCCAAGCTGGAGCCGCAGCCGTTATTAGAGTCGCCGCAATCTGTGTGGCTTGGACCACCCAGAGTACCACCCCCGTACCGAGGACCGTCGTAGCGACCGCTCCCATATTAAAAATGACTGCCGACTGACCTGCATCGTCTTCCTGTTTATGCCGCTCGTCTACCAATTTCGCTCCAGGTAGTACAAGTTCCTCTCGCGATCTCAACATTTCGACTTCTTGGTAGGAATGATGGGTTGTCCATTGGTCAACGAAGTGTCTCGTTACTCGACGCGATAAGGCGGCGTTCAACTCGCCCACGCGACGACTCTCCCTCGCCTCGATTAGACCAACTTCATTGCTCTCTTTTCGATGTCCAGTTTCCGATCTATGAAATTCGTCCACTTCGGCAATCGCAATGCTCGG